>NZ_JAFCSZ010000008.1:0-157407 GCF_049895765.1 Caulobacter sp. DWR1-3-2b1 | reverse complement strand
TTGATCCCATGACGCTTCGCCAGGCCCCTCAGGCTCTCTTGACTATGCTGTATCGCTCGACGGACCGCCGCTGTCGTTGTGGCGCTCCCGTGGTGTACCTGCCCCATAGCGCATCCTTCCAACCATCGGAAAATAGTGCACCATCAAAGTCCGGGACCAAACATCTAGGGCGACTTAGGCCGAGCTAGCCCCTCCGGTCCTGTGGGCCACTTCGCCCAAGAGGCGCGCTATTGCATATGACCAAAAACGGCTGTCATCCCGGACAAGCGCGCAGCGTGCAGATCCGGGACCGGCGCCTGAACTCAGCGCTCCCAGTGGTCCCGGATCTGCGCTTCGCTTGTCCGGGATGACAGCTTTTTTCCGCGCAACTCCATATGCGATATCCCTGCCCCAAGAGGGAGGAGCTACTATAGGGTCGCTATGCCCCTCCCCCAGCTCATCCTCCTGCCCGGCCTGCTGAACGACGCCGAGCTGTGGCGCGACCAGATCGCCGGCCTCGCCGACGTCGCTCGCCTCTTCGTCCCGGATCTGACGCGCGGCGAAACCATCCGCGAACTGGCTGAGTCGGTGCTGGCTGACGCTGAGCCGACCTTCGCCGTGGCCGGCTTTTCCATGGGCGGCTATGTCGCCCAGGAGATTGCCCGCCAGGCGCCCGACCGTATCGAGCGGTTGGCCCTGCTGGACACCTCGATCCGCGTCGACAGCCCCGAACGCGCGGCGCGGCGGCTGGCTCTGACCGAGGCGGCCCGCAAGTCAGGCGAGTTCATCGGCATCGGCCAGGCCATCATGAAAAGCTATATCGACGCCTCGCGCCTCGACGACCACGACCTGACCGGCCGCATCGTCGCCATGACCCAGCGCCTGGGCCGCAAGGTGTTCATCCGTCAGAACAGCCTGGAGCGCGAGGACGGCGAGGCGGCGCTCCGGGCGTTGCGCGTCCCACTCGCGATCATCTGTGGCGAGAACGACCAGATCACCCCCGCCGCCGGTCACCGCGAAATGGCCCGGGCCATCGGGTGCTCGCACCTGCTGATTATCCCCCAAGCCGGGCACATGACCCCGATGGAGGCCGCCGGCCCGGTGAACGGCGCGCTGCGGCACTGGCTGGAGCGACCAGCGGGCCACAGATAATCCGCCGCCGTTTCACTCTTAGCCGGCCCCAAAAACGTCAATGACCGACTGATTGCTCAGCCGGCCATTTCCGTCGGGGGATCGGAGATCGAGTTAGAAGTTGAAGCGGACGCCTGCGACGTAGCGGCGACCGAAGGTTTCGTACTCGATCGGATAACGCTTCTGGTCTCCATAGCGGCGGGCGCCCTGATCGGTCAGGTTGACGCCGTCGAGGTAGACTTCGAAGTTCTGGTTGACCTGGTAGCGGACGGACAGATCCAGCTCCTCGTCGGCATCCCAGAAGACGTCACCATTATCGGCCGGGTACACGCCGCCGTTGATCGTCTGGTAGTTGCCGACTGACTCGCCCCAGGGCGTGCGATACTGGTAGGCGAGACGGACCGTCAGGCCGTACTTCTCATAGATGGCCTGGACGTTATAGACCGCGTCCGAGGTGCCCAGGACGCTGATCTTTCGCGCTGGCAGTATACCCGTGGCCGGAAGGCTCACCTCCGACGAGGTCCAGGTGCCCGACAGACGGGTGCCAAAGCCTTCCATCCATTCGGGCAGGTTCAGATCACTGACCAACTTCCTGGCGGTGCCGGAAAAGAAGACTTCCAGACCCTGCAGGTGACCGTCGCCGCCGTTATCGATCCGCGAATAGGTGTAGATTGAGCGGTCAAGGTTCGGGAGGTTGAGGTTATCGCGTCCGTAAACGTTGGACGTCTGGACGAGGACGTCCGAAATATCCTTGTAGAACAGGCCCGCCGAGAAGAAGCCCTCGGGGGTCATGTACCACTCGACATAGGTGTCCAGGCCGATCTGCTTCTCGGGCTTGGCGTCGGGGTTGCCGCCCGAGATCGTCTGGGCCGTGTCATTGATCGTGAAGTTGGGACGCAAGTCGTCGAAGTCGGCGCGCGAGGCCGAGGTGGTCAAGCCCACACGCAGCTTGACGTTTTCGTGAACGTTCCAGTTCAGGTGAACGCTGGGATAAACCAGTGTCTCGTCGCTGGAGGTGTTGACCAGGCGGATCTCGGCCGGGGTGGCGCCGACGGCCGGGAAGTTCACATAGGCCTGGCCGGTGTTCTCAATCATCTCGACGCGGGCGCCGTAGACCAGGCTGCCCCAGTCAAAGGTGGTGGTGCCCATGCCGTAGGCGGCGATGATCTTCTCCGACACCTTCCAGAAGTTGCCACGGGTGTCGTTGCGGACCGCTACGCCCGTCGCGACCAGGTTATCCATATAGGCCGTCGTCGCGCCGGCATTGGTGTAGCGGAAGCTGTAGTTGAGGTCCTGAGTGCCCATATAGGCGTCGTCGATGGCGAAGAAGGCCCAGGGCGGCGCGTTGCTGGCGGTGAAGGCGCGCGTATAGCTGGTCTCGCGCGACTTCTTGGTGCGGTCGGTATAGAGGCCGCCAAACTCGAGCTTGGTTGGCAGGCCGAAGAACTGCGTTTCGTGGTCCAGATCGAACTTGCCGGTCCAGGCGCTGGTGATGTCGCCGCCTTTGAGGTTGCCGATGCTCGTGGCCGGGAACTGGAAGGCCTCGATATTGGTGATCTGCGCGCCCTTGGTGCGGGCCGCGGTCGTGCCGCCGGTGCTGAACAGCTTGACGGTGTTGGCGTCGCCGTTGCGGAAGTCATACTCGACCGTCGGGCGCAGCAGGAAGCTGGACGGGCTCTGGAAGGCGGCGGTCACCGGGGTGTTTCGGCCGTCGTCCGTGAACGTATAGTTCAGGCGCCACGACACGTTCCAGGCCGGCAGGCTGTGCTCGCCGCCGACCGTGTTGGTGGTCATGAACTCTTCGGTGTCGCGGTAGTCGACGCGGGCGTTGGTCCGGGCGCCATAGACAGTGCCGAAGGTCGGGTCGTTGGCGTTAATGTAGGCGGCGGTGTTGTATCCGTTGCCTGCGGCGTCCGTACCCTGATCGAGACGGAAGATGAAGTTATCGCGCAGTTCATCGTCATGGTAGAATGTATTGATGGTGCTGGCGAAGATCATATTGTCGTCGTCGAACTTGTAATCGATGCGGGTCGAGCCCGAGATGTTCGAACGATTCAGACGGTAGTGCTTGTTCTCGTGTTCGCGCGCGAAGTGCTTGGTCGGATCGGTCGTGTTGGTAATGTAGGGATCGGTTTCCCAGTTATTGGTGACCATGTCGCGGCTGTAAAACGAGCCCTGAGCCACGATGCCCAGCTTGCCGTCCATCAGGATGTTCGAATAGACGAGGCTGGTGTCCAGCTCGGTCCCGCCGCCCAGCTCGACCTTGCCGACCCCAAGCTTGCCGGTCAGTTTCTGGCCTTGATAATCGAAGGCGCGGCGCGTGCGGATGTCGATATTGCCGGCGACGGTGTCGCCCGGCATCGACGGCACGACGGCCTTTTGCACGGTGATCTGGCTGGCAATGGCCGAGGGAATGTTGTCGAAGCGCGAGTCGCGGCCCTGCGGGCTGACCACGCTCAGACCGTCGAACGACAGCGTCGTCCAGTAGACGGGCGCGCCGCGCAGGTTGACGTAACGGGCTTGGCCCTGGTCGCGCTGGACGGCGACGCCCGGCAGGCGACCAACGGCAAAGGCGATGTTCTGGTCGGGCAGGTCGCCGACGGCGTCGGCCGAGATGACGCTGACCAACGAGTCCGAGGCGCGCTGCACCTGCAGGGCGGTCGCTTCGCTCTCCGCGAGCGGGCGACGGGCGGTCACCAGCAGTTCGCTTACCTCGGCGGTCCCACCGCCGCCGATCTGGGCATTTGCCATTGACGTCAAGCCGAACGCCGACACCGCACCCATCAGAAGAACTCGGAATTTCATTGTAGCCCCCTCGATTAGTTGGGGGAGGGTTAGTTAGGCTCTGTGAAACATTTTCAGGATTTAGGTTGTCGAATTGTGACAGCCTCGCGGAACCTGAGCCATGTCGCCAACTGGCAACACCCTCGGGATCTGGTGTGCGGCCCGCTGAATACTCGACTGGACCAGCCGATCGACCTCAGGCGGCGCCCCGGCCGCCATCGTCGTCGGCGGCCATGAAGCCCATCAGGGCGTCAACGCGGGCCAGCAGCTCGGCGCGGGCCTGGGGTCCGGGGAGCTCGCTGTTCATGCAGTCTTCCAGCGCCGCGGCGGCCGCGATCAGACGGGGCTCCTTCACGGCGTCGCCGACCTTGCGCAGCTCCACCGCCTGGGCGGCCAAGGCGCGGCGGGCCTGGTTGGGGTCGGAGTCCAGCGCTTGGGCGGCCGAGCGGACGATGCGCAGGGCCTGGGACAGCCGCGCGGCAATCGTACCCTTGGCGTCGGCCTTGCGCTTGCGCGGACCCTTGTAGTCGGCCGAGTTGAAGCGACGCCGGTCGGGACCGACATATTGCACCGCCTCGATCCAGTCGCGCGGCTTCAGGGTTACGGCTTCGAGACGGCGCTCCAGATCCCCGATCGTGAACGGCTTGCGCATGAACTCGTGCACCCCCGCGTCGCGAGCCCCGAAGATCAGCTCGGCCGTGGCCTCGACTGTACACATGATGATCGGCGCCTCGCGGCAGACCAGATCGCTGCGGCGAATCTTCTTGGTCAGGATCAGGCCATCGACGCCGGTGCTGGCCGACTCGACGAAGATCAGCTGCGGATCGACCGCGCGGGCCATCGCATAGCCCTTCTCGATGGTCGGCGCCGGAAAGATCTGGACGCCGCCCAACTGCCGAAGCTGGTCGGCCAGCAGCCGCGCCGTCGCCGGATTGGAGTCGACGACCAGCACCCGCTGAACCTTGGCGGCGACACGCTGTATGGTGCGGAGATTGCCGTCGAACACCGGGAAATCGGCTCCTGAAAAGGTGATTCGGCCTCATACTTAACGGCCGTTCGTAAAAATCCGCTTGATAAGCTTGACCGTGCGTCGCTTCAGTTTGTCAGGGTCACACTAAGACCGCCTTCGAAGTCCTGGAAGATATCGATGGCCTCGTCCACATGGGCCGTCGGCGGACGCCCCTCGGGGAACCGATAGCGCCAATAGCTGGCGATGTGCGAGATCACCCCAACCTTTTCGCCCAGCGAGAGGAAAAGGTCGGGCGCGCGCAACAGAAAATCCCGGAAGGCCTGCGGCCTGCCGTTCTCGATCAGATCCTCGAAGGCGTCATCATAGACCTGCAGCGTGCGTTGCACAGCCTTGCGCTCGATCACCACACCGGCTTGGAGGCGCTTGCGGGCCTCGTCCAGATAGCGAGCAGTCTCGGTGTCGCGCGCCCCGGCGATGACCAGCTTGCCGATCTCGCCGCTGACCGAGGCCAGCTCGGGCCACAGGCGGGTCAGCATCCATTTGTAGTAGAGAAAGCCCTTCCAGCTGAAGACGCCTTCCTTGAAGCTCTCGCCCTCCAACATGAGGGTCTCGCGCAGGGGCTCCAGGCGCTCGTCGACATCGGTCGACAGCAGGGCCTCGACCAGACGCGCGGCGTGGGTGCCCGGGAAGCGGCCGGTGTCGCGATAGGCCAGATCGATCAGCCGCGAAATCTCGAAGCTCACAAAGCCCTGCATCTGCTCCAGGTCGGCGGGCGACAGGGCGAAATAGCAGGCGGCCACGTTCATGCCGTGGCGGCGCAGGTGCTCGCGCAGAAGGAACGGGTCGAACGACGGCAGCATGTCGATCATGCGCAGCGTCGCCAGGTCGCGGGTCATGTCGGTGGTGTCGTTGCAGGCCTCGCGCAGGAGGTCGGCCCAGCCGCGCTGCCCTACGAAAAACGATTGACCGCCCAGACCCAGATCGCCCCGGTCGAAGGGGATGATGATCTTGGTAGCCGTCGGTCGCGCCTCGTCGAACAGGAAGATGTCGTCGCTGCGCAGGCGATGTTTGACGATCAAGGCGTTGTTGAGGATCCGGTTGCGGAACAGCGGATGCAGGGCGTGCTCAGGCCGATGGCCGCTGTCGGCCTGAATGGCTAGCAGGTTCAACACCCGGCTGGTCGAGGCCGTCCGCTCCAGCGCCCGCAGGCTGCGGGTCACGCGGTCGTTGCTGCGCACCGGCTTGAGTTTACGACGCGCTGACAAGGACGACCCTCTCCGGAGGCCGCCCTTGTAGAACCTCGCGTCCTAAATAAGCGCTAACCGAACGTCGGTCGCCCAACGGTTGTCCTCAGATCGCGGGCGGTAGGGCCTACCCCTGGAAGGGGTCGCGCATCAGGATGGTGTCGTCGCGCTCGGGGCTGGTCGACAACAGGGCCACCGGCGCGCCGATCAGCTCCTCAACCCGGCGCACATATTTCACCGCATTAGCGTTGAGGTCCTTGAACGAGCGGGCGCCGGCTGTGCTTTCACTCCAGCCTTCCATTTCTTCGTAGATCGGCATGGCGGCCTGCTGGTCGCGCATGCCGGCCGGCAGGTAGTCGACGGTCTTGTCGCCGATCCTGTAGCCGACGCAGATCTTCAGGGTCTTGAGGCCGTCCAGCACGTCCAGCTTTGTCAGGGCAACGCCGTGAATGCCGTTGATGGCCACCGACTGGCGCACCAGTACGGCGTCGAACCAGCCGCAGCGACGGGCGCGGCCGGTGTTGACGCCGACCTCGCGGCCGACGGTGGACAGGTGCACGCCCACCTCATCGAAGAGTTCCGCCGCGAACGGGCCTTCGCCGACGCGGGTGGTGTAGGCCTTAACGATGCCCAGCACATAGCCGGTCGCCGAGGGCCCCATGCCCGAACCGGCCGAAGCCTGGCCCGCCACGGTGTTGGACGAGGTGACGAACGGATAGGTGCCGTGGTCGACGTCCAGCAGAGCGCCTTGAGCGCCCTCGAACAGAATGCGGCGGCCGGCCTTGTAGGCCTGGTCCAGCACCCGCCACGCCGGTTGGGCATAGGGCAGGATGCGCGGGGCTAGTGCCATCAGGGCGTCGAACAGCTCTTGGGCATTGGCTTCCGGCAAGCCGAGGCCGCGACGCAGGGCGTCGTGATGCGAGAGCAGGCGCTCGATCTTCGGCTTCAGGACTTCGGGATCGGCCAAGTCAGCGACACGGATGGCGCGGCGGCCGACCTTGTCTTCATAGGCAGGGCCGATGCCTCGCCCAGTGGTGCCGATCTTCTGGCTGGAGGCGGCCTCGCGGGCTTGGTCCAGGTCCTTGTGCAGCGGAAGGATCAGGCAGGCATTGTCGGCCAGGATCAGCAGCTCGGGTGAGATGACCACGCCCTGTTCAGCGATCTTGTCGATCTCGCCCAGCAGGTGCCAGGGATCGACCACCACACCGTTACCAATGACCGACAACTTGCCTTGAACGACCCCAGAGGGCAGCAGGGCCAGCTTGTAGACCTTGCCGTCGACCACCAGCGTGTGGCCGGCGTTGTGGCCGCCCTGGAAACGCACGACGACATCGGCTCGATTGCTGAGCCAGTCGACGATCTTGCCCTTGCCCTCGTCGCCCCACTGGGCGCCGACTACGGTCACATTGGCCATGATAGAGATATGCCTTGTCACCTGCCCGGTGACGTCACGCGGCCCTTCGACAGGACTCGGCCGCAGACGCTTATTCGATTTTGGGCGGCGTCACGAGAGCGGCCAAGCCAAATCCCGCAAAGTCAGAAGGCGTAGACCAGCCGAACCCCTACATCGTCAAGCCCCTGGTTCTTGCCCTGAGCGAAGATCTGGCCGTTCGAAAGGTGAGTATAGCTGAGCTCGGCCGACCAGCTGTCGTTGAACTGGTAGCCCAGCGCCAGCTCGGGCTCGAACAGCACCTGCGAGCCGAAATCGATGCGCGTGTAATAGAGGTTAGTGCGGCGGGCGCGTTCCTCTGGCGTCAGGTTCGGAGCATTGGCCGGCGGCAGGCCCGCCTCGCCGTCGGTATAGGCCAGGCCAAAGCCCGGGCGCAGATAGAAGCCGCCCCGCGCGCCCAGCTCGATCTTCCAGTCGAAGCCCACGGCCACGAAGTTGGAGGTGTTTTCGCTGTTGAGCGACACGAAGGCATGGACCTGTGGCTTGCCCAGCCAGGTCAGGCTTTCGATCCGGTCGGTGCGATAGCCCAGATGGATGTCGACGCCGTCCTCGCGACCAGCGGCGCCCAGGCCCACGGCCTCGCCGATAAAGGTGACGTCGTGCTTGTAGAGGCCTGCGAAGACCTCCTCGGCCATGGCAGGCGCGGCGAAACCCAGCGCCGCGACGGCGGCGGCGGCAAACATTGCGGTCTTCATGTGGTTTCCCTGAACAGCCCAACCCCGAGCTGGTTATGGCTTGAACGGCGAGGCTCGCAAAGAGTTTCGATCACAACGCGCGCGAGCTAGACCTTTGGGCATGACCATCACCCTATCCGACATCCAGGCCGCCGCTGGTCGCCTGAAGGGCCATGCGGTCGAGACGCCGCTGATCGAGAGCCCCGCCTTGAACGAGCGTCTGGGCGGGCGGGTGCTGCTCAAGCCCGAAACCCTGCAGCGGGCGGGGGCCTTCAAGTTTCGCGGGGCCTATAACCGGCTGAGCCAGCTGACCGCTGACGAGCGCAAGCGCGGGGTCGTGGCCTTCTCGTCGGGCAACCACGCCCAGGGCGTGGCCCTGGCGGCCCAGTTGATCGGCTGCCCGGCCCTCATCGTCATGCCGTCAGACTCGCCGGCGGTGAAGGTGGCGGGGACCAAGGGTTTCGGGGCCGAGATTCGTTTCTACGACCGCTTCACCGAGGATCGCATCGCCATCGCCGACGAGATCGCGGCCCAACGCGGTTGCATCGTCGTGCCCTCCTATGACGACCCGCACATCATCGCCGGCCAAGGTACGCTGGGGCTGGAGATCGTCGAACAGGCCCGTGCGCTCGGCGTCGAGCTGGACCGAGTGCTTTCGCCAGTCGGCGGCGGCGGCCTGATCGCCGGGACCAGCACGGCGGTGAAGGGCCTGTCGCCCACGACCAAGGTCTGGGGCGCTGAACCCGCTGGCTTCGACGAGACGCGGCGCTCGATGATCTCCGGCCAGCGCGAGAGCATCGACAAGGACGCCCGCTCGATCTGCGACGCCTTGCTGACCTTGATTCCCGGCGCGCTGACCTGGCCGATCAACAGCCAGCTGCTCAGCGGCATCGTCGCGGTGACCGACGCCGAGGTCGCCGAGGCCATGCGCTATGCCTTCTCGGTGCTGAAACTTGTGGTCGAACCCGGCGGTTGCGTAGCCCTGGCGGCGGCGCTGGCGGGCAAGATCGATGTGGCTGGCAAGACGAGCGCGGTCGTGCTGTCAGGCGGCAATGTCGATCCGGGGTTGTTCGCGCGGGTGTTGGCGGGTGAGATTTAAGCCACCACAAACCCCGTCATCCCGCGACTTGTTCGCGGGATGACGGTCAAGGAATGGGAACAGCATGAACTTTCCACCGCACGCCGCCCTCCCTCAGACCCCGCTCCTCGTGGTCAATCGCGCCGCTCTGCTCCGCAATATCGACCGCATGCAAGCTCTGTGCGATGCGGTCGGCGTTCGTCTCCGCGCCCACGGCAAGACGCACAAGTGCTCGAACCTCGGCCGGCTGATCGTCGAACGCGGCGCGGTTGGTCTCTGCGCCCAGACGGTCGGCGAGGCTGAGGCCTTCGTGGCCGGCGGGATCAAGGACATTCTCGTCACCGCCCCGCCCCCGGCCTGGGCCGGAGGACGCCTGGCCGCCCTGGCCAAGGCCGGCGCGCGGATCGGCGTCACCGCCGACGACGAGGGCCAGATCGACCGCCTGTCCGACGCGGCCGTCGCGGCCGGGACGAAGCTCGACCTCGTGGTGGACCTCGACCTCGGCACCCACCGCACGGGCGTTTATCCGCACGAAGCCTTGAAGCTGGCCCGCGCCGCCGACGCCTCGCCGGGCCTGCGCTTCGCGGGCATCCAGGCCTATCTGGGCCACCTACAGCACCTGGACGACGGCGCGGCCCGCAAGGCCGCCGACGAGGCCGCCTTTGCCACGCTGAAGGCCTTGGTCGTGGAATTGACCGCCGTGGGCCTGGCCCCGCCCGTCGTCACTGGTGGCGGCACCGGCACCCACGCCTTCGACCTGGCTTCGGGCGTGTTCACCGAACTCCAGGCGGGCTCATATGCCGTCATGGACGTCGAATACGACGACTGCGGCCCGCCCGGCGGCGGTGAGTGGGCGTTCGAATCCTCACTGCACATCGCGTCCAGCGTCGTCTCGGCCCGCCACAAGAGCCACGTCGTGGTCGATGCTGGTTTCAAGGCGATGTCGATGGACGGCCCGCCCGCCCGCGTGATCTCCGGCGCCGCTCCGGGCTCGCTGTGGCGTCCGATGGGCGACGAGCACGGCATGATCTCCCATCCTTCAATGATCGACGTCCTGAAGGCCGGCGGCCGCGATCCGCTGGGCTTCGCTAGCGCGGTGACGGCGGCCGACGCCGACCCGGCCCGCGACTTTCCCGCCGACGCACCCAGAGTCGGCGACGTCGTCTGGCTTCAGCCGGGCCACTGCGATCCGACCATCAACCTCTACGACGCCCTGCACGTCTGGGACGGGGAGACGCTGGAGCGGTGGGCGGTGGACGGGCGGCGGGTGAGTTCAATCTAATCCCGCTCTCCCCGGCGAAAGCCTGGGCCCAGATCGAACCCCGGGACGCCTGTGCTTCTGGCGCCGCTTCATGGCGCATCACCGCCAAAAGGCTCTGGATGGATCTGGGTCTCGGCCTTCGCCGGGAAGAGCGGGTTTGGGATACGCGGTCAGCCAACCAAACCTGCTTCCCCTCGCCGATCACCCCGGATACGGTCCCGCCCCAACGACAAGATTTGCTCCAAAGAGTGACAACGATGAAACGCCTGCTGCTCGCCACCGCCCTGATCGCCGCACCCATGCTGGCTCATGCCGCTGATGCGCCGAAGATCGACCCCGTCAAGCTTGCCGCCCATATCAAAACCCTGTCCTCCGACGCCTTCGAAGGTCGTGGTCCCGCCACGGCCGGCGAGACCAAGACCGTCGCCTATATCGTCGAGCAGATGAAGGCCGCGGGCCTGGAGCCCGGCGGCGATCTGAAGGCCGGCAAGCGCGCCTGGACCCAGGACGTGCCGCTGGGCATGTTCGAGATCAAGGGTCCGATCAACGCCCACATCATGGTCGGCGGCGCGCATATCGCTTTGAATCAGGGCGAGCAGATCGCGATCCGCGCGGCCATGACCAAGGTCGACAAGGTCTCGATCCAGAACGCCCCGATCGTCTTCGCCGGCTATGGCGTCAAGGCTCCGGAACGCAAGTGGGACGACTTCAAGGGCCTGGACGTCAAGGGCAAGATCGTCGTCGTCCTGATCAATGACCCGGACTTCGAGACGGGATCCGGCGACTTCGGCGGCAAGGCCATGACCTATTACGGCCGCTGGACCTACAAGTTCGAGGAAGCCGCCCGCCTGGGCGCCGCCGGCCTGCTGATCGTCCATGAAACCGCGCCCGCTTCGTACGGCTGGGCGACGGTCAAGAACTCCAACACCAACACGATGTTCGACATTGTCCGCAAGGAGCCGACCAAGCAGCACCCGGCCCTGGAAGGCTGGATCCAGCGCGACACCGCCGTGGATCTGTTCAAGAAAGCGGGCCTGGATTTCGACGCTCTGAAGAAGCAGGCCCAGAGCCGCGACTTCAAGCCGGTGGAACTGAAGGGCGCGACCTTCTCGGCCGCCTACGCGGTCGACCACAAGACCATCGTGTCGAAGAACGTGGTCGGCAAGCTGACCGGCGTCAAGCGTCCTGCCGAGACGGTGTTCTTCACCGGCCACTGGGACCACCTGGGCGTGGGCCAGCCCGACGCCAAGGGCGACAAGATCTATAATGGCGCCGTGGACAACGCGACCGGCATCGCCGCGATGCTGGAAATGGGACGGGTGTTCGCCAAGGGTCCGCGCCCCGCCCGCACCCTGGTCTTCCTGGCCGTGACCGCCGAGGAAAAGGGCCTGCTGGGCTCGGAATATTACGCCGCCAACCCGCTCTATCCGCTGGCAAAAACCGTGGGCGTGCTCAACACCGACGCTCTGGATCCGGCCGGTCCGGCCAAGGACTTCACCATCTCGGGCAGCGCCAAGCTCGGTTTGCTGGACGACCTGATTGCCCACGGCAAGAAGGCTGGCCGCACCTATACGCCCGACCCCGCCACCGAGGCCGGCTACTTCTATCGCTCGGACCACTTCCCCTTCGCCAAGCGCGGCGTGCCGGCCATCTCGTTCGGTTCGGGCGAGGACCTGGTCGAGGGCGGTGTGGCGGCCGGCAAGGCCTTCTCCGACGCCTATCGCATCAACGCCTACCACCAGCCCGCCGATGAATGGAGCGACAGCTGGCGCCTGGATGGCATGACCGCCGACATCAGCCTGATCCAGGGCCTGGGCCTGGACCTGGCCAACTCGACCCGCTGGCCCGAATGGGGCGCGGGTTCGGAGTTCAAGGGTACGCGCGACGCGTCCAAAGCGCAGCGCAAGTAGGCCGCGTGCTGTCATCCCGGCCAAGCGTGCAGTGCGCCAAGCCGGGACCGCCGCAAGCGCCTGAGCGTGCCGTGGTCCCGGGTCTCTGCTTCGCGTCGCCCGGGATGACACCCGGTTTTGTGCGATCATCCCCATGACAGCCTCGGTCTTCGACCTCTTCAAGCTCGGCGTTGGTCCGTCGAGCAGCCACACCATGGGTCCGATGACGGCTGCAGTGCGGTTCGTCGGTCGGCTGCGCGAGGCCGGCAAGCTGCCGCTGGCTGCGCGCGTTGAGATCCGCCTCTATGCCTCCCTGGCCCTGACCGGCAAAGGCCACGCCACCGACCGGGCGGTGATCCTGGGCCTGATGGGCTTCGTCCCCGCGGACCTCGATCCCGACGCCGGCGAGGCCGCGCTTGTCGAGGCCCGGGCTGCGCAATGGCTGACGCTGGGCGGCGAGACCGGGATCGCCTTCGACGAGGCGCGCGACATCGTCTGGGCCGGCCATGAGCGGCTGCCCCAGCACCCCAACGGGCTGACCTTCTCCGCTTTCGACGCCTCCGGCGCCGTGCTGCTGGAACGCACCTATTTCTCGATCGGCGGCGGCTTCGTGCGCGACGAGAGCGAGATGGGCCGCAACGCCCCGCCCGAGGATGGTCCGGCCCTCCCCCACCCGTTCGAAAGCGGCGCCGACCTGCTGCAGCGCGCCGCCGATGCCGGCCTGACAATCGCCGGCGTCATGGGCGCTAACGAGCTGGCCCGGATGTCGGAAGCCGAGATGAACGCGGGGCTCGACCGCATCTTCGACGCCATGGAAGCCTGTATCGACCGAGGCATGCGCCAGGACGGCATCCTGCCTGGCGGCCTCTCCGTAAAGCGCCGCGCCCATCAGATCCACCAGACCATCCAGGGCCGGATGGAGCGCCAGATCAGCGACCCGCTGGCGGCCATGGACTTCGTCAATCTGTGGGCCATGGCGGTCAATGAGGAGAACGCCGCCGGCGGCCGCGTTGTCACCGCCCCGACCAATGGCGCTGCGGGGCTGGTGCCGGCTGTGCTGCGTTTCTTCGTGCGCTTCTACAACGGCTCGCCCGAGCAGGTCCGTGTCTTCCTGCTGACCGCAGCCGCGATCGGCGCGCTCTACAAGCGCAACGCCTCGATCAGCGGCGCCGAGGTCGGTTGCCAGGGGGAGGTAGGCGTGGCCTGCTCGATGGCCGCCGCTGGCCTGTGCGCGGCTCTGGGCGGGACCAACGCCCAGATCGAGAACGCCGCCGAGATCGGCATGGAGCACAATCTGGGTCTTACCTGCGATCCGATCGGCGGGTTGGTCCAGATCCCCTGCATCGAGCGCAACGCCATGGGCGCCATCAAGGCCATCGACGCGGCGCGTCTCGCCCTACTGGGCGACGGTCAGCACAGCGTCTCGCTCGACAAGGTCATCGCCACGATGAAGCGCACCGGCGAGGACATGAACGAAATCTACAAGGAGACCTCGATGGGCGGGCTGGCCGTAGGGCTGTCGGTCAACCGGGTGGAGTGCTGAGGCCTAGATCCTCCCCTAGCGGGGGAGGTGTCGCCGAAGGCGACGGAGGGGGAAGTAACTGCTGGCTCAATGCGGTCTCCCCCCACCGGCCTTCGGCCGCCTCCCCCTTCAGGGGGAGGATTTTGCGGCTCGACGCCTATCAAAACCTCCCCTAGGTTTGCCCGGAACAGGAAGGGAACAAGCATGTCCAAAGGCGTGATCCGCATCGGCACCGGCGGCTGGACCTTCGAGCCCTGGCGAGGCGTGTTCTTTCCCGACACGGTCAAGCAGAAGGACGAGCTGAAATATGCCTCCTCCAACCTGACTAGCATCGAGATCAACGGCACCTACTATTCCACCTTCAAGCCCAATAGCTGGATGAAGTGGCGCGATGAGACGCCCGACGACTTCGTCTTCTCGGTCAAGGCCAGCCGCTATTGCGCCAACCGCAAGGTGCTGTCGGAGAACAACGACTCGCTGGAGAAATTCCTGTCCCAGGGGATGGAGGAGCTGGGCGACAAGCTGGGTCCGATCAACTGGCAGTTCATGGCCACCAAGAAGTTCGATCCGGTGGACTTCGAGGGCTTCCTGAAATTGCTGCCCAAGGAGATCGGCGGCCGCCCGGCGCGGCACGCTCTCGAAGTGCGCAGCCCGACCTTCGCCACTCAGCAGTTCTATGATCTGGCCGCCAAATATGGCGCGGCCATCGTCTATGCCGTCGACGACGAGGAGCCGACATGGCCCTGCATCGACCAGCCCACCGCCGACTTCACCTATGCCCGTCTGATGTCCAGCAAACCTGACGAGCCGACCGGCATGACTTCCGACGAGCTTGATGGCATCGCCAAGCAGACCCAGGCCTGGGCCAAGCGCGGCGACGTGTTCGCCTACTTCATCGCCGGGGCCAAGGTGCGAAACCCGGCGGCGGCGATGGCGCTGATCGAGAAGCTGAAGTAGCACGGCGAATGCCGGGACGCCCCCTCCGTCACGCCGCGTATTCGCAGCGCGCCACCTCCCCCGCTGCACGGGTGAGAAGATGGAATCATCTCCTCCCATGCGAAGCGGGGGAGGTGGCGCGGTGTCGATAGCGCCGTGATGAAGGGGGCGTCCGGCGCCGCAAACATGGTTAGCCAAGCCTTAACGCCTGTGCGCTAGGCTCTGCCCATGCGCCGCGTCCTCGCCCTGCTGCTGATGTCACTCGCCCTGGCCTCGCCCGTCGGCGCCGCCCAGAAGCCTGCGCCCAAGGCCAAGGCTCCGCCGCCAGCGGTTGTCGCGGCGCCCCAGACAGCCCTGCAACCGCTAATTCCGCTGGCCTCAAGCCGGCTTGGCGGCGACACTGGCCAGTGCCGGGCCGCTTGTGCGCGATCGTATTATTTCTGTGCGGCAGGCGGCGACGACATCTGCCCCAGTCATTGGGCGCAGTGCAATGCGCGCTGCACCTCGACTTACAAGCGGCTGGGGTCTTAGGCCTGCCGGCTATTCGTCAAAGCAGACCCGCGAGATCTCGGCCCGCAGTTCCGGCATGCCCAGGCCTTTTTCCGACGAAGTCGCCAGCACACGCGGGAAAGCCGCGGGACGCTTGGCGATGGCCTGCAACGTCTCGGCAGTAACCTTCTCGACCTCGTGCGGTTTGATCTTGTCGGCCTTGGTCAGGATGATCTGGTAGGAGACCGCCGCCGTATCCAAGGCGTCGAGCGCCTCGCCGTCGACCTTCTTGAGGCCGTGACGGGCGTCGATCAGCAGATAGACGCGTTTGAGCGTGGCCCGGCCGCGCAGATAAGCCCGGCCCAAGTCCTGGAACTTGCTGACCGCGGTCTTCGAAGCCCGAGCGAAGCCGTAGCCCGGCAGATCGACCAGGCGCAGCTTCTCGGCCAACAGGAAGAAGTTGATCTCCCGCGTGCGGCCCGGCTCGTTAGAGGCCCGGGCCAGATACTTCTGGTTGACCAAGCCGTTGATCAGGCTGGACTTGCCGACGTTGGAACGGCCGGCGAAACAGACTTCCGGCGCGATCGGATGGGGCAGGCCGTCCATGTTCACCGCCCCCATCATGAAGGCCACCGGCTGGGCGAACAGCACGCGCGCCGCCTCGATCTCTTCCTCGGTGAAGACGGGACCGGAAGGCGGCGCGAAGTTGGGCTCGGTCATCTGGTCGCCTGTGCGGGCTTGCCCTTGAAGCGGGCGATGATCTTGTCGATCGGGTTCTCGACCTGGTAGCGGCGCATGATGATGTACTGCTGCAAGATGGTCAGGACGTTGGACCAGCACCAGTAGATCACCAGACCCACGGCGAAGCCCGACAGGGTGAAGGTGAAGATCACCGGGAACCACTGGAAGATCTTCTGCTGGATCGGGTCGGCGGCCGGCGGGTTCATCGCCGTGGTCAGCCACATGGTGACGCCATACAGCAGCGGCCAGATGCCCAGGTGCGCGATCATGGCGCCGACCATCGGCAGGCTGCCCGGATCATAGGGGATCAGGCCAAACAGGTTGAACAGGCTGGTGGGCTCAGGCGCGGAAAGGTCGCGAATCCAGCCGAAGAACGGCGCATGCCGCATTTCGATGGTCACCGTCAGCACCTTGTAGAGCGAATAGAACACCGGGATCTGGATCAGCATGGGCAGGCAGCCCATCATCGGATTGATCTTCTCCCTGGCGTACAGCCCCATCATTTCCTGCTGTTGCTTGGCAGGATCGTCCTTGTGCTTGGCCTTCAGCTTTTCGACCTCGGGGGCGACCTTCTTCATCTTCGCCATGGACTCGTAGCTCTTGTCGGCCAGCGGGTAGAGGACGAGCTTGAGGGCCACGGTCAGCAGCAGGATGGCGACGCCGAAGTTGCCGGCCAGCTTGAAGAACATCTCCAGCACGTTGAAAATCGGACGGGTGAAGAAGCTGAATATGCCCCAGTCGATGGCGTCGTCGAAACGCGGCACCTGGGCCTTGCGGCTGTCCCAGAATTTCCACCAGGCCGGCGGCTGGCCGCCATATTCATACTGGCGCAACAGCGGCACGGTCTTGGCGCCCGCAAACAGGCGCGTGGACTGGGTCAGGGTCTGACCGGGCGCCAGGGCCTTGGTCGGTCCGACGAAATTGACGTCATAGATGTCGACAGCGCCGGCCTGGGTGACACGGTACTGGGCCGTGACATCCTGCGACTGGTCGGGCACCAGGGCCGCCAGCCAGTACTGGTCGGTGATGCCGGTCCACCCGCCCTTGGAGGGGAAGGTCTCGAGCGGCTTGTCCTTCTTCCACTTGCCGTACTTGGACTGTTTTAGGCTGTGGGTCTTGCCATCCTCGCCGCCGAACACGCCGATGGCGCCTTCGTGGACGATCTGATTGGCGCCCAGCTTGGCCGGGATGCCTTGACGCTGCACCGAGGCGTAGGGCGCCAGCGACAGGATCTGGCTGCCCTGGTTGCGCACATTGTCAGCGACGGTGAACATCGCATCGGCGTCGACCGAGATGGTGCGGGTGAAGACCAGGCCCTGGCCGTTGTCATGGGTCAGCACGACCGGCGAAGTGGGACGCAGCACCTGGCCCGGTGCGGCGGTCCAGACGGTGCGGCTGTCGGGCAGGCCCGGCAGATTGGCGCCAGCCCAGCCGAAATCGGCGAACCAGGCGTGCTCGGCGCCCTCGGGGCGGAAAAGCTCGACCGGCGGCGAGGTCTTGGATGTGGTCTGGTCGTAGCGCTTGAGCCACAGGTCGTCGATCCGAGCGCCCTTCAGCGAGATCGAACCGGAAAGGGCCGGCGTATCGATCGACAGACGCGGGCTCTGGGCCTTGGCGGCGTCGCGCGATAGCTTCAGCGGTGCGGGACGGCCGTCGGGGCCGAGCACCACGCCGGGTTGGGTCGCAATGATCTGCGCCTCGGCGACCTTCTTGGCCTGCAGTTCGGCTTCAACCTTCTTCTGGTTCGGACCCAGGATGAAAAACTGGTACCCGATCAGGATCGCGAACGCGCTGACGATGAACATCAACGTGTTTTTGTTGTCGTTCTGCATGGATGACTTAACCGGAAACGGAGGGATCGGGCGCGCTAGCGTCGAGAGGTGTGTCGTCGAAAGGTGTGTCTTTGAGAAGATCAGCGGATTGAGCCAATCTGGCCCGAGCGTCCGCGCGATCATGTTCAGCCGCGAGGCTTATCAGCGCGGTTTTCACATCGTCAAGCAGACGCCCCCATTCGCGGGTGCGGGTGCCGCCGCGCGCGATGAATACATAGTCGTACATGGGACGGCCATGAAGGGGTAGCAGCAGCCGCGCGGCCTCGCGCAGTCGGCGCTTGGCGCGATTGCGCTCGACCGAGCCGCCGACCTTCTTGGTGGCGGTAAAACCCACACGGATCAGGGGATCATCGTCGAGCCGGGCCCGCATCTGCATGAAGACCGCGCCGCGCGACAGGGCCGGAGCCTTGGCGGCCTTGAGGAAATCGGGGCGCTTTTTCAGGCGCTCGATCTTCACGACGGCGTCCTGCCCATCCTTGGCCGGTGAGGGCGCGATCATGAAAAAAGCCGCCCTTTCCGGCGAAAACCTGAGAACAGGCTCTGGGAAAAGGCGGCTTTTGTCATGGTCTGTGCCTCCCGCGAGCGGGAGAAAAGAACGGGGTGAGCCGTTCTTAGGCCGTCAGGCGCTTACGGCCCTTAGCGCGGCGACGCGCAACGATCTTCTGGCCGTTCTTGGTGGCCATACGTGCGCGGTAGCCGTGACGGCGGGCTCGCACGAGCTTCGACGGCTGGAATGTCCGCTTCACGAGGTGGCTCCGATAATAATGGGACGCGAGGGCCGCAAGGCCTCCGCGAGTGAGGGGCGGTGGATAAGGGAAGGCGCCGCGGCTGTCAACCTGAGTCGGTTCAGGGACTTGGCCTCAAAGATCCGGCCGAATGACCGCCTTGCCGATCACCTTGCGCCCCGCCAGCAGATCGAACGCCTCGCGCCAGCGGTCAAGGGGCAGCTCGGTGTGGACGTGCGGCCTTATTACGCCTTCGTCCGCCATCTTCCAGACCGCCTCGACGTTCTCGTGGCCTTTTTCGGGGAACTGGCGGCCATATTCCCCTGCCCGTACGCCCATGACCGAGAAGCCCTTGATCAGCGGCATATTGACCGAGACCGTCGGGATCCGCCCCGAGGTGAAGCCGATCACCAGCAGCCGGCCGTCGAAGGCGATGCAGCGCACGCTCTCATCGAAGACGTCTCCGCCGACGGGGTCGTAGATGATGTCGGCCCCACGCCCGCCGGTGATGGCTTTCACCTGCTCGCGGAAGCCGCCGGTGACGTTGACGGCAGCGTCAGGTGCGTAGAGCGCCGAAACCGCCGCCAGCTTGTCGTTGGAGGCCGACGCCGCGATCACCCGCGCGCCGAGGGCCTTGGCGAGGTCCACGGCGGCCAGACCAACGCCGCCGGCCGCGCCATGGACCAGCACCCACTCTCCGGGCTCGATCCGCGCGCGACGGACCAGGGCGACATAGGCGGTGAGATAGGCCGCGCCATAGGCGGCGGCCTGGGCATAGGACAGGCGTGCGGGCTTGGGCTTCAGCGCGGCGGCTGAGACCTGGGCATATTCGGCGAAAGCCCCCAGCCGCGCGCCGCCAACCACCGCGTCACCGATGGCGAAGCCGGAGGCGCCCTCCCCGAGCGCCGCGACTTCGCCGGCCAGATCCAGGCCCGGCGTGAAAGGGACCGGCGGCTTGAACTGGTATTCGCCGCGGGTCATCAGCAGGTCGGGGAAGTTGACGCTGGCGGCCCTCACCCGGACCAGGACTTCGCCGGGGCCTGGCGTGGGAGTCGGGACCTCGCACACCGCGCAACCGGCGTAGTCGGGGGCAAGGCTTTCGACGACGAGGGCGCGCATGGTGGACGGGATAGTGGTCATGGGACGGATTCCCCTGCTCTTTTCACCGTCATCCCGGGACTTGTCCCGGGATGACGGTGAACATTGGGTTTGTGCGGCCGAATGTCCGGTCTCCCCTGTCCTACTTATTGGGTCCCGCCTCGAACGCCGTCCGCACCAGCCGCGCCACCTCACGGCACGCCGCATCGGCCGCCGGCACCGCGCCGGTAAACGCCGTGAACCCATGCGCCAGACTGTCGTAGCAGCGGTAGGTCACCGGCACTCCGGCCGCCTGCAGGCGCTTGGCATAGGCCTCTCCCTGGTCGACCAGCGGGTCGAAGCCAGCAGTGATCACCACGGCCGGCGCAAGGCCCGACAGGTCGGCGGTCTTGTCAGGCGACACGCGCGGATCGGCCGGGTTGGCGTCGGGACCCATATAGTGACCCATGAACCAGTCCATGATCGGCCGGCTCAACGGATAGGCGTCGGCATAGACGGTCATGGACGCCGTCTCGCTAGCCACATCGACTGCGGGGTAGATCAGCAGTTGCACGGCGGGCTGAGCCTCGCCCAGACGCTTCATCTCCTGGGCGACGACAGCGGCGAAATTGCCGCCCATCGAGTCGCCGCCGATGGCCGCAGTCCCCGGCAAGGCTCCGAAGCGAGCGGCGTTGTCGCGGCCCCAGCGATAGGCAGCCAGCACGTCGTCGAGACCGGCCGGGAAGCGGTGGTCGGGCGCAAGACGGTAATCGACCGACAGCACCGCTGTCCGCGCAACCTTGGCCAAGATCCCGCAGAAGGCGTGGCAGGTTTCCAGGTCGCCGATCACACCGCCACCGAAGTGGGCAAAGACGATCAGCGGCGCGGAACTGTCTTGGTCGGCCGGGCGATAGGCCCGCAAGGGGATCTGGTTGCCGCCCCCTCCCGGAGTATCGGGGCCGTCTATGCTGAGGCTCTCAGTGCGAACGCCGGGCTCGGACGGACCAGCCACTGCCGCCAACCCCTTGGCGCTGCCGGCGCGAGCCACGTCCGGCGGGAAGGTTGTCATCGGCGGCATCTTCCTGGCCGCATGGGCGAAGAACTGGAAGCGCGGGTCCAGGGTCCGACCGCCACGATAGACCACCCCTCCGCCCGACATCACCCGCAGGATCGGGCTGGGCAGGGACAGGATGGTCTTCAGAATGAACTTCTGGACGGCGTCGTTGGCCATGCGAACTCTTCTACAGCTTGGGGAGGGCGGGCAGACCGCCCAGGATCAGTTTGACGGCGAAGTCGGCGGCGCCGGTGGTGTCGATCGGTCGGCGCTCAAGCATCTTGTCGCCGACCTCGCGAGCCACGGCGATGCAGGCGGCGGTCAGGTAGTCGAGGTCGACGGCCGGGGCGTGCTCCAGCTCGAGCACTTTCGCAAAGCCCTCACGCACCTCGTCGAACACCGCGACGATCTCGGGCGTGGCGCGGGCGTGGGGGATCTGCTCGCCGGCCGGCCGGTTCAGGCGCCAGTTCTCCTGCTCGATCGCTACAAACTCGAAATAGGCGCTGATTGCGCCGCGCAGGAACGACTGAAAGTCGATGGCCTTGTCGACCTCGACACGCAGCAGAGGCCGAAAACGCCGCGCGCCGTCGTCCGCCAGGGCGTCGAAGACTTCCTCTTTCGACTTGTAATAGTTGTAGAAAGTGCCCGAGGCGAGGCCGGTGCGGCGGATGATGTCGCGCACCGTGGCGGCGTCGTAGCCCAGGTCGCCGAACACTTCCCGTGCTGCATCCAGGATGGCCTGGCGGTTGGCGACCTTGGTGCGCTCTCGCTTACCGGGCCGGTCGTCGAGGACCGGCGCCTTGGGGAAATAGGCGATATTCGACATCAAACGCGACTCGTAGGCGAGGCGATCATGACGCCCCGTCATGATCTGAGCCTCATTCCGCCGCATGGGGCAAGACTTTCGCCGCACGCGGAGCGATCGGCAGGGGGTTTCCCAGCGCCCCGGCCCGCTTGATTCCGCACTTGAGCTCCTTGCGCAGGTAGAAGGCATAGGCTCCGCAATTGATCTGGATGGTGTGGCGGGCCGAGGCGACATAATGGGCTTGACCCCCGTATGCATGGCGTCGCGCTCGGCGGCCTGGAACACCCAGTTGCCGGCGATGCGGTCGGAGGGATGATGGATGGGCTGCGTCGGAGGTCAATCTTTACGCTGGGGGAGCGAGCTTAGAACCCCTTGGTCGGCTGCTCCAGCTCATAGACCGCGTCAGTGATGCTCTCGATCTTCTTGGCGAACAGCGCCTGGGCGTCGTGCAGGCCCTGGTTATAGTAGTACGGCCCCAGCCGCTCGGTGATGAAGTCGAGCAGGAACTTGGCGTCGAAACCTTTGACCTCCAGATCCAGCTCGTCCTTGAGGTACCGCGACAGGCCGTCGGTCAGCTTGGCGTGAGTGTCCTTGTCGAGGTCGATCTTGGGCATGGGGCGGGCTCCGATTCTCCGCGCACCCTAGCCACTTGCCCCCTCCGGGCCTACGGCCCTACTCCCCCGGAGGAGGAAGATGAGGTCGGCGCGGCTTCGTCTTCCCCCTCCGGGGGAGGACGACCGCGTGGCGGTCAGGAGGGGGCGAGTGGTCAGGCCGGCACAGCCGCCCGCGCCGCCACCGGCAGCCGGTTACCCGCCGCCCGCGCCCGCTTCTCTCCCCGCGCGATCTCCTTCTTCAAGTCGGCGCAGTAGACGTTGAAATCCACCTGAATCGTATGTCGCGCCGAGGCGTAGAACTGGCCCAAGTGCCGCTCCTCATCCTTGGCTGTGATCCGCGCCATCTCTTCGGCCGACGGCGCCTTGTAACGGCCGGCCAGATAGCCCGCCGCGAGTTTCGCCTGCTGCTCGGCGAAGTTCACGAGCGTCGGAAGCGGCTGAGCCAGACCCATGAAGAAGAGGTTGGGGACATCCGGCTTCATCATCCGTTTAAACAGCGGGAAGCGGTGATCCTCGCCGGGCAGCAGGGCGGGATCATCGAAGAACGGGAAGCTGATCTTGTAGCCGGTGGCGAAGACGATGGCATCGACCTGCTCGACGCTGCCGTCGGTGAAGCGGACGTTTCTGCCCTCCAGCGCCTGGATGGCCGGCTTGAACCTGATGTCGCCGCAGCCGGCTCTCGTCAGGAACTCGCCGGACACTGACGGGTGGGCCTCCAGTGGTTCATGGTCGGGCTTGGGCAGGCCGTAATCCTCCATCCGGCCGATGGTCTTTTTCAGCACCTTGCGGGTCAGGGCCAGGCCCAGCTTGCGCGGCATCCAGGCCGGCAGGGCCGACTTGTCCGAGGGCTTGCCGTTCAGATATTTCGGAAACACCCACACCCCGCGGCGAGCCGAGACCCACAGGGTCTTGGCGATAGGCCGCTGCGAAAGCTCGCTGGCGATGTCCATGGCCGAATTGCCCATGCCGACCACCACGACATTCTTGCCGCGCATATCGACGGGGTCGAACGGGTCGCTATAGGCGTGGGCGTGAAAGGCCGGGCCGTCGAACTCGCCTGGATATTCTGGGAGGCGCGGGTCCCAATGGTGGCCGTTGCAGACGAACAGCACGTCGTAGAGCCGGGTCTCGCCGGTTCCCAGGGTCACCGCCCAAAGGCCGTCGTCGGTGCGCCGCGCTTTCTCCACGCGCGTGTTGAAGCTGATCGTCTCCCTCAGCCCGAAATGATCGACATAGTCCTTGAAGTACTGGTGCAGCTGGGCGTGGTGGGGGAAGTCGGGCCAGTCAGCCGGGACCGGGAAATCCTCGAAGGCCAGCCGCCATTTGGAGGTGTCGATATGCAGACTCTCGTAGCAGGCCGACATCCCGTTGGGGTTCTTGAAATACCAGTTGCCGCCGACATCGTCGGACATCTCGAAGCAGTCATAGGGGACGCCGACATCCTTGAGGCGCTTAGCCGTGGTGAAGCCGCTGCAGCCCGCGCCGATGATGCACGCTTTGGGAAGCTTGCCCGTCATGTCCGCCCCTGACTTATCGTTGTTCAGGAAAGCGTATCAGCGTTATGCAAGCGATCAAACGGCGCCCCTACGTCACGGCGCTCCACAGTTTCGCGTCGGTGGGTTAATCCTCCGCTAGGGTCTGGCGTTCGACACCACGACCCCATCTTTTCCGACTCGCCGCGCATACGAAGGCCAAGACCATGACCCGCCACGAACTGAAGACCTGGCCGCAATATTTCGCCGCCGTCCGTTCGAACAAGAAACGCTTCGAGATCCGCCGCAACGACCGCGACTTCTCGGTCGGCGACATCCTGGTGCTGCGCGAGTTCGACCCCGACAGCGACGTCTACACCGGTCAGGTCGAGGAGCGTCAGATCACCTTCGTGCTGTCCGAAGAAGACTATGGCGTCATCCATGGTTTCGTGGCCATCGGCTTTGGCGAGGTCATGCCCCATGCCGACGCTGCGCCCGAAGGCGCGTTGACCGCCGACCAACTGGCGACCTGGCACGAGACGGCGGCCTCGAACGCCACCCTGCGCGCCCAGGACGCTCGCAAGGTCTCGCAGAGCTATGCGGCTCCCACCACCGGCCGCCAGGCCATGAGCGTCGCCGCCGACCGCCACGCAGGTGTCGCCGCCGCCGCCGAGGCAGAAGCCGGGTTTCACGCGGCCGCCGCCCTGATCGTCCGGAAGGGCTGAATGGCGGCGTCCCCGCGGTTCAGACAGCAAAAAGCCGCCGCCCGCGATCAGCAGGCGGCGGCTTTTTGCTGTCTGAACGCTCGAGACTTAAGCGGCTTCGCGGATGACCGCCGGGAACACGTCGTTCATGCGCAGATAGGTGATCAGGCGGTTTTCCATCGAGATGATCGCCTGGATGAAGCGCAGTTCCTCGACGCCCAGGTCGGGAGCCGGCTGCAGGTGTTCGCGCGACACGGTGAAGGTCTCGGAGACGGCGTCCACAAGAATGCCGGCCAGACGGTCCTGGCACTCGACGACCACAATCACGTGGCGCGTCTCTGGAATGGTGACGCCCAGGCCCAGGCGGTTGCGCAGGTCGATGACCGGCATGATCGCGCCGCGCAGGTTGATGACCCCGCGCAGGTAGGACGGTGCGTGCGGGATTGGCGTCGCCGGAGTCCAGCCGCGGATTTCGCGGACGGTCTTCACGTCGATGCAAAATTCCTGCTCGCCGATGCAGAAGGAGATCAGCTCCAGGGCCGGCGCGGCTTGGTCGGTCATATCGAGGTCCCCGGGATAGAAGGTCAGGCGTGCCTCTGGTTCGCGTATTCGGCGCGCTCCAGACCACGCTCTCACATGACGCGATTGGCCCTTTAACAACGGTTAACGCTGGCGCCGAAGCAGCGCGCCGGATTGTCGCAATCGCGTGAGCGGATCAGGGTTCGGACAGACCCTCGTCGCCGTCGTCCGACAGGTTGAACTCGTACCAGACGCCGTTCAGCACGCCGAAGGCGACGGCCAGTCCCAGGCCCAGAACCCACGCGAAATACCACATCGTCTCGTCTCCCTCAGTCGTTGGGTCAGTAGAGGTCGGGGTTGGTGGACAGGGCGGCCATTGTCGTCTTGCCCCACAGCACTTTGTAGACCCAGGCGGTGTAGATCAGGATCAACGGCAGGAAGATCGCCGTGACAATCAGCATGATGAACAGCGTCAGGTGGCTGGACGAGGCGTTCCACACCGTCAGGCTTGAGCGCGGGTCCACCGCGCTGGGCAGGATGAACGGGAACATCGACAGGCCCACCGTCGCCACGATGCCCAGGGTCGAGGCCGAGGAGCCGGCGAACGACAACGGGGCCTTGTCGAACCGCAGACCTACCAGGGCGACCGCCGCGCCGAGGAAGCCCAGTACTGGCGCTGCGATCATCCAGCCATTGCGGACATAGTTGTCGAGCCAGGCTCCCGGCGCGGCGACCACCACGGTGCGTAAGGGGTTGGACGGTCCGGCCGCGTCGGTCAGGCCTTCCAGCCGAAAGCCCATGCTGCCGAAGGCGACGAAAAAGCCGCCGGCCGCGAACAGCACGATGCTGGCCAGGCCGGCGATCTCGCCAAACCAGCGGGCGCGCTCTGTCACCGGCCCTGCCTCGCCCTTCACGGTCAGCCAAGCCGCGCCGTGCAGCACCAGCATCGAAACCGACAGCAGGCCGCACAGCAGGGCGAAGGGCGAGAACAGGCCCAGCAGCGAGCCCAGATAGCTCATCCGCAGATCGCTATCGAAGCGGAAGGGCGCGCCTTGCAGGACGTTGCCGACCGCGACGCCGAAGACCAGCACCGGCACGAAACCGCCGGTGAACAGCGCCCAGTCCCAGAACGAGCGCCAGCGCGGATCCTGCCGCTTGGAGCGATACTTGAAGCCGACCGGCCTCAGGATCATCGCCGCCAGCACCAGGAACATGGCCAGGTAGAAACCCGAGAAAGCCACCGCATAGACAAAGGGCCAGGCCGCGAAGATCGATGCCCCGCCGACGATGAACCATACCTGGTTGCCTTCCCAGGTGGCGCCAACGGTGTTGATCACCATCCGCCGCTCCTCGTCGGTCTTGGCGACGAACGGCAGCAGGGCGCCGACGCCCATGTCAAAACCGTCGGTCAGCGCAAAGCCGATCAGCAGCACGCCCAGCAGGCCCCACCAGATGACCCGGAGGGTCGCGTAGTCGATTGGAAGTTCCATGACGGTCATTCCTCAGGCGACGGCCGGTTCGCCGTTGGCGGGGGCGAAGGCCTCCTGCTCGGCGAAGGGGCCCTTCTTGATGTGACGCACGATCAGCCCGACCTCGACCACCGCCAGGGCGCCGTAAAGCAGGGTGAAGGCGACGATGGTCGTCCACAGCTGGGCGACGCTGAGATCCGAAGCGCCCAGGAAGGTGGGCAGCACGCCCTCCACCGCCCAAGGCTGGCGTCCGACCTCGGCCAGCACCCAGCCCAGTTCCGTGGCGATCCACGGCAGCGGGATGGCGCAGACGGCGACGATCAGGAACCACTTGGTGTCGTGCTTGCGCATGGTCACCAGCACGAAGGCGGTAGCGAACAGGGCGATCATCAGCAGGCCGATACCGGCCATGATCCGGAACGCCCAGAACATTACCGGCACGTTTGGCACGGTGTCCCACGAGGCTTTCTTGATCGTCGCGGCGTCGGCCATGCGCGGATCGGAGACATAGCGCTTGAGCAGCAGGCCATAGCCCAGGTCGCGGCGATGCAGTTCGAAGGTCGCGCGGGCGGCCATGTCCTTGGGATTGGCCTTCAGGACTTCCAGCGCGCCATAGGCCACCACGCCGGACTCGATGCGGTCCTCGGCGGTGGCGACCAGCTCGAAGATACCCGCGACCGGCTTGTCGATGCTGCGCGTGGCGATCAGGCCCAGCACATAGGGGATCTTGACCTCGTAGTGGGTCTTGCGGTCGGCGAGGCTGGGGATGCCGAAGGCGGTCAGGCCGGCCGGGGCGGGCTCTGTTTCCCACATGGCTTCCAGAGCCGCGAGCTTCATTTTCTGGTTGTCGGTCAGGGCATAGCCGCTCTCGTCGCCCAGCACGACGACCGACAGGGCCGAGGCCAGGCCGAAGGCGGCGGCGACGGTCATCGAGCGCTTGGCGACGCCGACATACTTACCCTTCAGCAGGTAGTACGCCGAGATCCCCAGCACGAAGGCGGCGGCGATGGTGTAACCGGCGCTGACCGTGTGGACGAACTTGGCCTGGGCCACCGGATTGAACAGCACGGCGCGAAAGTCGCTGACCTCCATGCGCATGGTGTCGGAATTGAACGCCGCCCCGACCGGGTTCTGCATCCAGCCATTGGCGATCAGTATCCACAGGGCCGAGAAGTTGGTGCCGATGGCGACCAGGAAGGTCACACCCAGATGGCCGACGCGCGAAAGCTTGTCCCAGCCAAAGAACATCAGGCCTACGAACGTGGCTTCGAGGAAGAAGGCCATCAGGCCCTCGATGGCCAGCGGCGCCCCGAAGATGTCGCCGACATAGTGCGAGTAGTAGGCCCAGTTCATGCCGAACTGGAATTCCATGGTCAGGCCTGTGGCCACGCCCAGGGCGAAATTGATGCCGAACAGTCCGGCCCAGAACCTTGTGACCGTCCGCCAGATAGGGCGCTTGGTCATCACATAGATGCTCTCCATGATGACCAGCATGAAAGAGAGCCCCAAGGTCAGAGGCACGAACAGGAAGTGGTACAGCGCGGTCAGCGCGAACTGCAGTCTCGAGAGATCGACGACAGCGGGGTCCATGCACAGCTCCGAAACGGACGGCGAATGATCGCGCCGACCGAGAGCACCGCCCTAGACCCGTCGGGCCGCGCCGACCTTGATCCAGATCAAGGGCAGCCGGCGAAGCTAGCCTACACTCAGCCTATGCAAGCTCGTCCATCGCTTATCGCTGGCCACACGCTGGTCACGGCAAGATTGAAGGACTTGGCGCGGTTCGGCGCATCCCCCCTGCGTCGCGCCCGGACGCTGATCCTGCTGGACGGGGCGGCGGCGACCGCCTTCGCCGCCGCCCTGGCTTGCGCCATCGACGCCCTGGCGACCGGGAAAGAATTCCGGGGATGGTTGGTGCTGCTGGTCGTCGCAACAGTCGCTCGCGGCGTGATGACAAAGCTGGCGGGCGAGGCCGGGGCCCGCGCAGCCGCCCTGGTCAAGACTATCGCCCGCAGTGACACCGCTTCCGCCCTCGCCGCCCGCAAGCCCGGCGGCGGCCTGTCGAGCGGCGACGCCACCACCGCCGTGGTCGAGGGGGTCGAAGCGCTGGACGGCCATGTTTCGCGCTTTCTCCCGGCCCGGTTTGCGGCCGCCGCGACGCCCCTGGCCCTGATCGCCGTCGCCGCCTTGGCCAGCCCCATCGCCGCCGCCATCCTCCTGGGCGCCCTGCTGCCCTTCATCATCGCCATGGCCCTGGCCGGCACGGCCGCCGCGGCAGAATCCCGCGCCCAGTTCACGGCGCTGGAGCGACTGTCGGGCCTGTTCCTCGACCGGGTTCGCGCCCTGCCCGTGGTGCTGGCCTTTCAGGCCGAGCAGCGGATCACCCGCGACTTGGCCCGCTCAGCCGACGAACTGGCCAACCGCACCATCCGCGTACTGAGAGTGGCCTTCTTCTCCTCCGGCGCGCTGGAGTTCTTCGCCGCCCTTTCGGTGGCCCTGGTGGCGGTCTATTGCGGCTTCAATCTGCTGCGTCTGTTGCCCTTCCCGGTCCCCGAGCAACTGGACCTGAAGCGCGCCTTCTTCGTGCTGGCCCTGGCGCCGGAGATCTATCTGCCGATGCGACGCCTCGCCGCCGCCTATCACGACCGCCAAGCCGCCGAGGCCGCGACCGCCAGCCTGATCGCCCTGCCCCGGCCGGAGCAGCGTCCCGCCGCGCCAGTTTTTACCGCCCCGCCGACGATCCGGTTCAGCGGCGTGACCATCCGCTATCCCAATGCTGATGCGCCCGTGTTGGAAGGCTTCGATCTGGAGGTTCCCGCTGGAAAGATCGTTGCCCTGCTGGGCCCCAGCGGCTCGGGCAAGACCTCGCTGCTGAACCTGCTGCTCGACCTCGCGCCGCTGACCGCCGGCGCGGTGCTGATCGACGGCCGGCCGCTGGCCGAGCTTGGCGCGCTGTCGGGACAGGTTGCCTGGGCCGGACAGCATCCGCTGATCACGCCGGGCTCCATCGCCGACAATATCGCCTTGGCCCATCGCGACGCGACCCACGCGCAGATCGACGCCGCCGCCGAACGGGTCGGCCTCTCCGGCGCCCTGGCCATACGCCCCGGCGGCCTCGACGCCTGGCTGGACGAGCGAGGCTCCGGACTGTCTGGCGGCGAACGCCGACGGATGTCCTTGGCCCGCGCCATTCTCAAGCCCGCGCCGATCCTGCTGATGGACGAGCCCACCGCCAATCTCGACGCCGGCGCCGAGGCCGACCTGCTGGCCGCTATCCGGGAAACCGCGCGAGGCCGCACGACCCTGATCGCCACACACTCGGAGGCCTTAGCCAACCTGGCCGATCATGTGGTGAGGCTGACATGACCACCTTCCCGCTCCAGACCCTGATCCGCGCCCAGCGCCGTCGCCACGCCGAGGGCCTGTTGCTGGCCGCCGTGTGCGCGGTGGTCGTGGGCGCCGCCTCGACCTTGCTGCTGGGCGTCTCGGGCTGGTTCATCACCGGCGCCGCCTTGGCGGGTGTTGCCGGCCTGGGCGCCGCTCAGGCCTTCAACGTGCTGCTCCCCAGCGCCACCATCCGGCTGCTCGCCATCCTGCGCACCGGCGCGCGCTATGGCGAGCGGCTCGCCGGTCACGCCGCCGCCCTGCGATCCCTCGCGGCGATCCGGCCGGTGCTGTTCGCCTCGCTCGCCGCCGCGCCGCCGGCTGAAGCCCTGGCTCTCTCTGGCGGCGAGGCCTCGGCCCGGCTGGTGCAGGATGTCGACGCGGTCGAGACACGTTTCGTGCGGCTGTCGGCGCCGTGGGGCGCGGGCGCCGCCGTGGCCGCGGGTGTGGCCTTGGGCGCCCTGGCGGGTTGGGCGGCGGCGCTCGCGATCCTGTTGTCGGCCACCGCCGCGATCCTCGTGGCGCGCGCCCTAGCCCGGCGCCTCTCCGCTCCCGCCGGTCGCGGGATCCAGATTCGCATGGGCGCCCTCAAGGACGCCGCCGCCAGCCTCGCCGCCGCCGCGCCAGAGCTGCGCGCCTATGGGATGGAAGCCTGGGCCGGCGAGACCCTGGCGACGCGGGGACAGGCGGTCGATGCGTCGCGACTGGACGCCGCCCGGGCCAGGGGCTGGATCGCTCTCTCGCAAGCCGTGATCCTTGGACTGGCCATCGCCGCCGCCATTGCCCTCGCCGCGCCGGCGGGCGCAGCGCTGGCCGCGCTGGCTGGTCTGGCCGCCGCCATGGCCGTGGACGGGGTCGCGAACCTGGCCGCCGCCTTCGACCAGGACGGCGCGGCGGGCGAAGCCGCCGACCGTCTCGACGCCGTGCTCCGCCATGCGCCGCCAGCCGCTACCGCCCTCCATCTTCGGGATCCCGGCCTTCGACTGCTGAACGAGGACTTCGCGCCCGGAGACCGCATCGCCATCACGGGACCATCAGGGGCCGGCAAGACCACGTTGCTGGAACGTCTTGTGGCCCTGCGTCCCGTGACGCCGGGCGCGATGGCGCTTGGCGGCGCGGATCTGGCCCATCTCGACCCCGCCGTCGCGCGCGCCGTCTTCGCCTATGCGCCTCAGGACGCGGCCTTGATCGCCGGCACGGTGGCCGACAATCTCCGCCTTGCCGCGCCCGACGCTTCTGAAGACCAGATGTGGGAAGCCCTTCGCGACGCCGCGCTCGAGGAGCGCATCCGCGCCGCGCCGGCGGGCCTGAAGGCTTGGCTCGGCGACAATGGCGAGCGCCTGTCGGGCGGCGAGCGACGCCGACTGGCCCTGGCTCGCGCCTATCTGCGTCCCGCGCCCTGGCTGCTACTGGACGAGCCCACCGAGAGTCTGGACGCCACGACCGAGGCGCTGGTGCTGGAACGCCTGACCGCGCGGCTGGATCGCACGCGGCAGGGCGTGGTGCTGGTCAGCCACCGGCCCGCGCCTCTGGCGATCTGCGGGCGACGGCTGTCGTTGTAGAGGACTTGCCTCCAGCCTCGGCTATAAGACCCAGGCAACAGAGACGAGACGACATGAAGGCCGTCCGGCCGACCCCCTATCCCCTGTTCAGCGACCCGCGACCCGGCCCCTATATGGTGGCCGCCGTGGCCGTGGCGGGGACATTCGCGCTGCGGCTGTCTCTGGGCGAGGCGTTCACCGCGGCCTCGTCGTTCCTGCTGTTCATCCCCGCCGTGCTGGTCAGCGCCGCGCTCGGCGGCCTGATCTGCGGCCTGTTCGCGACGGTCTGCGCCAGCCTGGCGGTCGGGGCAGTGACCCAGGACGACGCCCGGACCCTGGTCGGATCGATGAGCGGCGTGATCTTCCTGCTGGTCGGCATCGGCATGGCTATCGGCGGCGGCTGGTTCCACGCGGCTCGGCGACGGGCGGCGGCGACCAACGCCCACCTGCAGTCGATCCTCGACACCGTGCCCGACGCTGTGGTGGTCATCGACCGCGGGGGAATGATGACCTCGTTCAGCGCCGCCGCCGAGCGTCTGTTTGGCTGGACGGCGGAAGAGGCCGTCGGCCAGAACGTCAACCTGCTGATGCCCAGCCCCTATCGTCAGGCTCACGACGGCTATCTGCATCGCTACGCCCAGACCGGCGAGAAGCGGATCATCGGCGTCGGTCGCGTGGTGGTGGGCGAGCGCAGGGATGGCTCGACCTTCCCGATGGAGCTGGCGGTCGGCGAGACCAAGGGACCCCGTCCCTCTTTCACAGGCTTTATCCGTGACCTGACGGACCGCCAGCAGACCGAGACCCGCCTGCAGGAACTGCAGAACGAACTGGTCCATGTCTCGCGCCTGACGGCGGTGGGCGAGATGGCTTCGGCTTTGGCCCACGAGTTGAACCAGCCGCTGTCGGCGATCGCCAATCTGCTGACCGGTTCGCGGCGCCTGATCGACCGGGGCCGTCCCGCCGATCAGGCCAAGGTGCGCGACGCCATCGACCGCGCCGCCGCCCAGGCTCTGCGCGCCGGCGATGTGATCCACAAAATGCGCGACTTTGTGCGGCGCGGGGCCAGCGAGCGCGAAGTCGAGAGCCTGTCAAAGCTGGTCGAGGAGGCCAGCGCCCTGGCCCTGATCGGCGAGAAGGAGCGCCAGGTCGATGTGCGGCTGTCGCTAGATCCCCAGGCCGACCAAGTATTTGCCGACCGGGTGCAGATCCAGCAAGTGCTGCTGAACCTGATCCGCAACGGGATCGACGCCATGGAGAACATGCCCCGCCGCGCCCTGGTCATCTCCAGCGACCTGAACGAGGAAGGCTGGACCCGGGTTAGCGTCACCGACAGCGGCGGCGGCATCACCGACGCGGTGCGCGAGAAACTGTTCCAGCCCTTCATGACCACCAAGCCTCAGGGTATGGGCGTGGGCCTTTCGATCTCGCGTTCGATCATCGAGGCCCATGGCGGGCGGATCTGGGCCGAGACCAATCCCGGCGGCGGAACGATTTTCCGCTTCACCTTGCCGCCGGCCGACCAGGAGGATGAGATCCATGACTGACGCTGTCGTGCATGTAGTCGACGACGATGAAAGCGCTCGCGAGTCCCTGGCCTTCCTGCTGGAGTCGGCCGACTTCCAGGTCGTCAGCTATGACAGCGCACCGGCCTTCCTGGACGCCCTGCCCACCGCCAGTCCCGGCTGCGTGATCACCGACGTCCGCATGCCTGAAATGAGCGGCCAGGAACTGGTCGCGCGGCTGGCGGCGCTGGATGCCCGCATGCCCGTCATCATGATCACCGGCCATGGCGACATCCCGATGGCGGTGGAGGCCATGCGCTCGGGCGTGGTCGACTTCATCGAAAAGCCATTCTCGGAAAGCCGGATCCTCGACGCCCTGAAGCGGGCGATGAACGCCATGGAAGCGCCGGCGGTGTCGGGCGATCAGACCGAGATCCAGCATCGCCTGGGGACCCTGTCAGAACGCGAGCGCCAAGTGCTGGACGGCGTGGTCGCCGGCCATCCCAACAAGGTCATCGCCCGCGAGCTAGGCATCAGCCCCCGGACGGTCGAGATCTATCGCGCCAAGCTGATGACCAAGATGCACGCCGACAACCTGGCCGCCCTGGTGCGGATGACGCTGTCGGTGCGGGGCTAGCTGGTCGCGAGAGCCGCAGCGATCCGGCGACTGAGGGCGTCGGTCATCAGCGGCTTCTCGACTACCGCCACGCCATCGCCGTCAGCGGCCGCGCCGCACCTTGCGGACATCAGGATCACCGGCACGCGCCTCGATCGCAGCCACTGGCGCAGATCCGGCCCGCAAACCGCCTCGTCGATCACGAAACAGGCCGCGCCCCGGTCGCGTCCAGGGGCCATCAGATCGCACGCCGCACCGAAGGTCCTGACCCGGTAGCCCTCGGTCTCCAACGAAAATCGCAGGGCCTCGCGCAGGGCCTCGTCGGGGTCGAGAACCACGATCAGGGGCTGTTCGTCGAGAGCGTTGGCGGCGGCGCACATGCAATCAACACATCGCAACCAGACAAACCGCGCCTTGATCCAGCGCAAGTCTGTTCCAGACCAGGCTCCGCAAGCCCGCGTAAGTAGCGCCACTTAGGCGTCGCACCCGAATTTACCGCGCGTCCGGGCCAGCCCACAAAAGGGCTTAAATACGGATGCTCTCCATGCTGTCTCCGCTTCGCCAGACCGACCTTACGCCAACTGTGGCCCCGTTCGGCTTCACGGGTCCATGCCTGCGTCACGCTCGCGACGAGGAGGTGTTCGCCGAAGGCGACACCGCCGACTATGTCTATCAGGTGATCTCGGGCTCGGTCCGCACCTGCCGGACCCTGCGCGACGGCCGGCGGCAGATCGACGAGTTCCATTTCGCCGGCGACTATTTCGGGCTTGAGGCGGGGGAGCTGCACAGGGTCACCGCCGAGGCTATGACCGACACCACCGTGCGGATGGTCCGTCTAGGCGTGCTGAGCGACTTGGCTGCCCGAAAGCCGCACGTGGCCCGGGCGCTGTTTCGCCTGACCGTCGAAGGCCTGCAGCGCAGCCAGGACCATGTGCTGATGCTGGGCCGGAAAACAGCGCGCGAGAGGGTTGTCGGCCTGTTGATCGATCTGGCCGATCGCACCGGCGGCGGTGGCGAACTGGATGTTCCGATGTCACGGCAGGACATGGCCGACTATCTGGGCCTGACCATCGAAACGGTGTCGCGCACGCTTACCCAGTTGCAGGCCGACGGCGTCATAGCCATCCCGACCACGCGCCACATCGTGTTGTGCGACGGCGTGGCCCTTCGGCGGCTGGCGAATTAGCCGCCCTCGTCGCTGCGTTCGAGACTGGCCAGGGTGGCTTCTTCCTGCGGGTCGGCGTCACTGACCTTGCGCAGGGCCGCCTGGCGAAGGGTATAGACCAGCAGACCCGCCAGTATGACGGCGTTAAGTGCGAACGGACCCCAGCCGATCCAGCGGTAGAGCATCACAAACAGCGGGCCGAACACGACATTGAGGCCGTTGATGGCCGCGATCGCCCCGGCGGCGCCGGCCTGGTCCTTGGCCCCCACCGCCAGCGAGGCGCCGGCGGTGAAACCCGGTCGCGCGAAGCCATAGCCCAGATTGGAGATGGCGAAACCGATGGCCACGGCGGCGTAGTCCGGCGCGAAGGCCACAATCACGTTGCCCACCACCGCCGCGCCGGCGCCCCAGCGCATCAGGTCGCGCGGGCGCATGGAGAACATCCGGATCAGGCCCCATTGGGCCAGCAAGCCGGCGACCGCGCCCGCCGCCATGGCCAGGGTGATGTAGCCCTGGGCCTGCATCGGCGGCAGGCCCAGCTTGTCGATGATCAGGAACCCCAGGGTCTGGGACTGGGCGGTCTGGCATGAGGCGACCAGAAAGCCATAGATCAGGAAGGGCTTGAGACGCGGGTCCTTCCACAGTCCCGCCCCCTCGCCCTTGAAGATGAAGCCAAAGCCCCGACGCGGCGGCGTTTCGCCGCGGCCGGGCTTGAAGGTCTCGGGCAGGCCGCGCTGCACGACCACCAGCATGACCCCCGCCAGTACGGCGAAGGCGAACATCGGCCCGGCCAAACCCACAATGGGGAGAACAAACAGCGGCGCCAGCAGCGGCCCGACCACCGTGCCCAGACCAAAGGCTCCGGCCAGGGTGGCCATGCTCTGGGTGCGATCCTCACGGCTGGTGCGCTCGGCCATATAGGCCTGGGTGGCGGGGTTCGAGGCCGAGCCGAACAGTCCAAACAGCGCCCGCGCCATGAGGAACAGCACGAAGATCACCATGGGCGTAGCGACATGGTGCAGGCCGGCGCCGACCACGATGGCGCAAAGGGTCATGGAGACGCAAAATCCCGCCAAACCCAGCAGAATTAGGGGCTTGCGGCCGTGCAGGTCGGACTGCCTGGCCCAGAATGGCGAGCTGACCGCCCACAAAACGGCCGACAGCGAGAAGATCGCCGCCACCAGAACATCGGGAATGCCGATCTGTCTTCCGATGGCCGGCAGCACCGACCACATGCCGCTATTGCCCATGGCCGAGACCACGGAAACCCCGAAGAGGATCGCGAACGCGCCCCGGTTGCTCCGGGCGTCTTGTGTGGCGTTGGACATCAAACGACTGTTAGGCTGCTCGCCGCCAGGGTGCAACTCGATCAGGCCCCGCATCCGGGAACCTTGGATTAATCAATAACCGGGATGATGCCGGATCAATTCTCGGGGTCAGCCTTCCGTCATGTTCCAGATCATTGGCATCGTGCTGCTCTTCGCCCTGGTCTTTGGCAGCTACATCATCTCCGGCGGCAAGATGGACGTGATCCTGCACGCCGCGCCGCACGAGCTGATGGCCATCGGCGGCGCCGGTATAGCGGCCTACCTGATCGCCAACTCCATGACGGTGATCAAGGGCACAGGCCCCGCCTTCGGCAAGATCTTCGGCGGCCCCAAGTGGAAGGCTTCCGACTACCGCGACTTGCTGGCCCTGCTGTTCCTGCTGACCAAGACGATGAAGTCCAAGGGCGTCATCGCTCTGGAAAGCCACATCGAAAAGCCCCACGACAGCACGATCTTCTCGCGCTATCCCAAAATCACCAAGGACCACTTCGCCGTCGACTTCATCTGCGACACCCTGCGGATGATGACCATGAACCTGGAAGATCCCCACCAGGTCGAGGACGCGATGGAGAAGCAGCTCGAAAAGCACCATCACGAGGCCCACGGCCCCGCCCACGCCCTGACGCAACTGTCCGACGGCCTGCCCGCCCTGGGCATCGTCGCCGCCGTGCTGGGCGTCATCAAGACCATGGGCTCGATCACCGAGCCGCCGGCCGTACTGGGCGGCATGATCGGCGGCGCCCTGGTCGGCACCTTCATGGGCGTGTTCATGGCCTATGGCCTGGTCGGCCCCATGGCGACCCGTCTGGCCGCCGTGATCGACGAGGATCACGCCTTCTACAAGATCATCCAGGCGGTGCTCGTCGCCCACCTGCATGGCAACGCCGCTCAGATCTCGGTCGAGATCGGTCGCGGCAACGTGCCCAGCACAGCACAGCCCAGCTTCCTGGAGCTGGAAGAAGCCCTGTCGCAGATCCCCAACGAGGCCTGATCGGACTCGTGAAGTCCGTCGCGCCGGAGTCTGTCGTCGAAGTAATCACGGGCGCGTGACCTGACGCTTGCACGCCCGTTCGAACCGGTATTCCCTGCCAGTCGAAGACGTCGCCTGGAACAGCGAGCGACGTTCCAGAACAACAGCCGCAAGGGATTTCCCATGAGCACCACCGTTCTTCGCACGCTTCTCATCGCCGGCGTCGCCGTATCGGCCCTCTCGCTCGCCGCCTGCGGCAAGAAGGAAGAAGGCCACGACGCCTCGACCGCCGCCGCCGAGGCCGCCGCTGCGGGCGCCAGCACGGTGACCGACGCCGCCGCCGCTCAGGACCAGGCCACCGCCGACGCCAACAAGGCCGCCGCCGACGCCGCCGCCGCTCCCGCCGCCGAAGGCGACGACGCCGTGACGGCCGCCGAGGCTCCGGCTTCCGCTCCTGCCCCTGCGGCCAAGACGCCCGCCCAGACCCCGGCTCCGCCCGCACACTAAGCCTACGCTCTCCCAGCGAAATCGAAGGGGCTCCCCACCTGGGCGGCCCCTTTTTCGTGTCCGCTTGACAGAACAGCGGCTCGCGCCGCTCTAGCGAGCCCATGATCGACCCCTCGCCAGAAGACGCCTCGCCCCTCGTCTGGAACGAAGACGGCCTGCCGCGCTCGCGGCTGTACGGCGACGTCTATTTCTCCAGCGCCGACGGTCTGGCCGAGACCCGCGCGGTGTTCCTGACCGGCTGCGGCATGCCCGAGAGCTTCGCGGATCGCGACCAGCTGGTGGTCGGCGAACTGGGCTTTGGCACCGGCCTGAACATCGCCGCCCTGCTGGACCTGTGGCGCCGCGAAGCGCCGCGACAAGCGCGGCTGCACATCTTCTCGGTCGAGGCCCATCCGATCAGCCGAGAAGACGCCGCCCGCGCCCTGGCCGTCTGGCCCGAGCTGGGCGAGGCCGCCCAGGTTTTGCTGGACCACTGGCCCGGTCAGGCGTGCGGCTTCCATCGCGTGGACCTGCCGGGCTTTCGCGCCACCCTGGACTTGGCGGTCATGGACGTGGGTCAGGCCCTGGAAAGCTGGGACGGCGCGGCCGACGCCTGGTTCCTCGACGGCTTCTCGCCCGCCCTCAATCCGGCGATGTGGAGCGAAGACATCCTGGCCGCCGTCGCCGCCCGTTCGGCCCCCGGCGCGCGTGCGGCGACCTTCACGGTGGCCGGGGCGGTGCGGCGAGGCCTGCAGGCGGCGGGCTTCGAGATCGCCAAGCGCCCGGGGTTTGGACGCAAGAAGGATCGGCTGGAGGCTTGGTTGCCCGGCGAGCCGCACGCTCCGACCCGCCCCGCCAGCCTGGCCATTATTGGCGGCGGGATCGCCGCCGCCGCTCTGGCGCGCGCCGCGCGGGCACAGGACCTGAACGTCATGGTCATCGACGCCGACGAAGCCCCCGCCTCGGGCAACCCCGCCGCCCTCGTCACCCCTGCCCTCGATGCCGGCGGCGGTCCCCGCGCCGCGTTTCCAGCCCAGGCTTTCGCGCGCGCTGTCCAGCTCTATGAGGCCCTGCCCGGAGCCGTGATCGCGCGCGGGGTCCTGCAACTGGCCCAGACCCGGCAGGTCGCCGACCGCTTCGCCGTCGTCGCGGGACAGGACATCTTCGAGCCGGGCTCCATGACCCTGCTGGCCTCGGCGACCGACCGGCTGGGCGAGCCGGTCGGCGCAGCCCTCTCCATGGCCAGAGCCCTTGTGATCGAGCCACACAGGGTGCTGGACGCCTGGCGGGGCGAGGCCATCGCAGCCCGGGTGCATACCCTGGAACGCTGCACCGACGGCTGGCGTCTTCTGGACGAAGCCGGCGGCGAGATCGTTCGCGCCGACGCCGTGGTGGTCGCGGCCGGCGCGGGATTGGGCGGCCTGCTGCCGAGCCTTGGTTATCGACCGGTGCGCGGCCAGGCCAGCTGGGCGCCCCTGACCGAAGGACCAGGCCGGACCCCGGCGGCGTTCGGCGGCTACGCCATACCGACCCGCGACGGCCTGCTGTTTGGCGCCACCCACGACCGCGGCGTGCTCAACACCGACGAGCGGCCCGAGGATCACGCCCGCAATCTGGAAGCCCTGGCCAAGGGACTGCCGGAACTGGCGTCGCGCTTGAGCCAGGCCGGCCTGTCCGGCCGCGCCGCCATACGGGTGACGACGGCCGATCACCTGCCGCTGGCCGGCAAGCTGGACGAGGGCCTGTTTGTGCTTGGCGGCCTAGGGTCGCGGGGGTTCTGTCTGGCGCCCTTGCTGGCCGAACACGTGGTGGCCCTGGCGACAGGGACGCCTTCGCCGCTCCCGCGCGAATTGTCGCGGTTGGCGGCGCCGGGTCGTTTTGACTCGCCCGTGGCGGGCGCCGGTATATGATCAATCCCGGAATTAGGTAACGAAGTCAGCGTGATCGAGCTTTCGTCTGGCCGGTCTGGCCTTGACGAAGGGTGTCTGTCCCCGAAGACGGCGCCCGGGTACATGAGGCCGACACCCCCAAAGGTCGGCCCATGACGGCGGCCTCTTTGCCCTCAAGGCCGTCGACGGTGACGCTCCCGACGCCCAATCGGGAGCGTCTTTCGTTCTGAGGTCTGGCACAAAAGAAAAGGGCCCGACCTTTCGGTCGAGCCCCAATCTGCTTGTCTGACGTCGATCTTAGAAGTTGATCGAGATCGTCGAACGACGGTTCAGCGGTTCCTTGACACCATCGCCAGTGGCGACGGCAGGAGCGCTTTCGCCCTTCCAGTCGACAGCCACGGCGGTCGCGGCGACACCCATACCCACCAGGCCATCGGCGACGGCCTTGGCGCGGCGCTCCGACAGACGGGCATTATAGCGGTCCGAACCCGACGTATCGGTGTGACCCGTGATCGTCAGCTTGGTGGCCATGCCGGCCTTGGCGTATTCAGCGGCCTGCTGGACCACCGACTGGGCTTCCGGCGTCAGGACGTACTGATCGAACGGGAAGTAGACCACGAACTCGCGCGCTTCATACGCAGCCGGGGCAGGCGGCGGGGGAGGTGGCGGGGGCGCAGGCGGCTCAGGCGGCATCGGGGGCGGCGGGGGCGGCGGGGGCGGGGGCGGGGGCGCACCGAAGGTGTAGCGCACGCCCAAGGTCACCGAAGCGTCCTTGTACTTGCCTTCATAGATGCCGGTGTCGGTGATCGAGCCAACGCCAGGACCAGCGTTCCGCGTCACTTGACCCCACTTGAGGTCCTTGGTGGCCAGATAGCGGCCCGTCAGGTCCATGCTCCAGTTGGGGGCGAAGTCCCAGGCCAGGCCAAGCAGACCTTGATAAGCGAAGGCCTGATCAACGTCGTCGAAGCTTGCGTTCTGGAACGGCGCGCCGCCGGCCGGAACGCCGCTCAGCTGACCATAGACCTTGTTGTGCACCCAAGCGACGCCGGCGCCCGCGCCGATGAAGGGATGGATGCTGGATTCCGGCATGATGTCATAGATGACATTGGCCATGAGGGTGGTGGCCTTCATCTCTCCGTTCGGCTCGCCGCACTTGGGCGAGGCGGCGGTGCGGATCGGGCCGGCGGTGCAGAGACCGATCGGCTGAGCGCCGGAAAGGCCCGAACCCCGGACGCCGTCGATATCAGCGCCGCGGTAGCCGTATTCGCCTTCAACCCGCCAATTGGGCGAAAACTTGTAACCCAGACGGCCAAAGGCAGCCCAGTCTTCCTTCTGGGAGAAGTCCCAGTTGTAACCCTTGGAAGACGTCGCCTTGACGTCCTTGGGCATGTGGTAGCCGACATCGCCGGCAACGTACCAACCGCTCGTCGCGCTTTGGGCAGACGCGCCAGTGGCGGCGCAAAGCGCGACCACCGCGACGCCGGCCAACAATTGGAATCTCATGGTTTGCACCCTCGTTAGAATTGTCGTGGAGCCGACCCAGAGACGGACCCGACAGGACAAACGCAGCAGTAGCGAATTCGTATGTGGCAAAAGTGCCACATTTGAGAAAAGAGACGTTCCTGACTTGGAACAGCGGTCCGCAGGCTCCGCGGGTTCAGGACACGCCGGGCCTGCGCCAGATCAGGGCGCTGACTACGGAGGTCGCAGACCGCTGTCCCGACAAATTTGTCTTGGAAAGGAATGGTGGACGCGACGAGGATTGAACCTGTGCCCTACTCGATGTCAACGAGGTGTGGCCGACCTGCCAAATCGAAGTCCCGTAGCGACTGGGCATGGCCGCTCGTCACCTTCTCGCTGACCATCCAGCAGCACCGCAGGTCCGGTCCGGCGATCTTGAAGAAACTCCTGGGCAAAAGCAACTCCCGCCCCTTGACGAGATCAAACCCTTCACGCCCGACGTCCTGACCAAGCGTGTCGCGGCCATGTTCAACCCCAAGCCATAGGCGCCAAGCGCCGGCCGCATCCGCGGCGCTCCGCGCCAGCGCATCTGCGGGGAAGCTATCCAAGCTTCTCGGGTGGGATTTCAGCCATTCCGCGCGATGCTCTAGCTTCGCGCCACTGCCGCTAGCGCCGCCGCCAATTCGGCCAGCTCACGCTCGACGAAACCCTTCCCCGCGTGGGCGCGCTCGTCGATTCGGCCCGCTAACGCGCCCAAGGCTTCATAGCCGAACATGCCGGCGACCCCCGCGATGCGATGGATGGTGCGCGGCAGTTCGGAGGCCGCCGGACCCTCTTGGACCACGAGAAGATCCTCGGCGCAGCGCGCGATGAACTTGGCCCGCAAGGGCGCGAGAGGATCGGTCATGCGCCGGCCACGATTGAGCGAATGTCCGCGGCAAGCGTCATCGGATCGAACGGCTTGGCAATCACCCCGATCGCCCCACGAGCAATGAAGGCGGCGCGCTCCTGTGGCTGGGCCCGTGCGGTGATGAAGACGGCAGGGGTATTTTCGAGCCCCGCGACATCTCGGAGCCTATCCAAAGTGGTGGGACCGTCCATGTCAGGCATCATCACGTCCAGCAGGATCAACTGCGGGCGCCACGGGTCGCTCGCCAGAGCGTCCAGCGCGGCCGCTCCCGACGAATGGACGCGCAATTCTATTTCCGGGTCGAGTTCAAAGGCGAACGCGGCCACCTCGCGAATATCAGGCTCGTCGTCGACATACATCAGCTTCAGGCCGGTCATGGCGCTCCCTCCCCAAGCGCGCGGCCGGCCAGCAATTGAACCCGCTCGCTCAGCTCTTTCAGGGTCGCACGCGACTTGGTCAACACGGCGTCGACCGAGTCGGTAAGCTGCCCGTCGTCCAGGCTCTGGGCGGTGAACACGATGACCGGCACGGGCGGTCGCCCCGGCTTGCGAAGATCAGGCAGCAGATCCAGCCCCGAGCCGTCACCCAGGGCCACGTCGAGGATAGCCAGCTGAGGAGAGCTATTGCGCAGGATGCGCCGAGCGCTCTTCAGGCTGTCGGCGGCGATGATGTCGCAATGATCGCAGAGCGCGGTGGCGACGATCTGCCGAACGTCGGGATCGTCCTCGACATGTAAAACCAGCAGGCGCGCCAACTCGCCGCGACGCGCATTGGCCAGGCCCGCCCTGAGCCGCTCGATATCGACGGGCTTTTGAAGCCAGTCGAGCAGGTCCAGACTCTGGGGAGAAGCGGCCTCGCCCGACACGATCAACACCGGCAAGCTACGGGTCTCGGGTCGAGACCTCAGCCGCTTCAGCAGGTCAAGGCCGTGGCCGTCCGGCAGGCGCAGATCTAGGAGCATGGCGATATAGCGGATCGGCTCGCGCAGCGCCGCATCGGCCGCCGCCAGCGTACCGACGACCGTGGCGTCGAGCCCCAGCTCGGCCGTCATTTCCGAAAGCACCGTCGCAGCGTCGGCGTCGTCTTCGCAGATCAGGATCTGTCGTCGTTCCGACGCTTGGGAAGGGTCCGTGTCGAACAACGGCAAATCGACATGGAAGGTCGCGCCTTCACCGGGAGGGGAATCAAAGAAGATTCGCCCGCCGTGCCGCTCGACGATCTCGCGACAGATGGCCAATCCCAGGCCCGTTCCGCCGAGCCGTCGGGTATCGGACCCATCGGCCTGGGCGAACTTCGAGAAGATCCGCTGGCGGAAGCTCTCCGGCACGCCCGGTCCCCGGTCCTGCACGCTCAACCGCGCCCGCCCGCCCTCGCGGCGGGAGACGCTGATCTCGACCGTCTCCCCCTTTGGCGAAAACTTGGCGGCGTTGGACAAGAGGTTGGTCAGCACCTGGATCAGGCGGTCAGCATCCCCCCGAACGGTGAGGGGCTCCGGCGCGGTCAACACCATCTCCACGCCAAGCTCGGCGGCCAGGCCCTGCATGGCGTCAAGGGCGCCCCGCGCCAGCTCGGCGACATCCATCGCCTCCATGGCGAAGGTCATCTGGCCAGATTCGATCTTCTCGATGTCGAGGATGTCATTGATCAATCGCACCAGGCGCTGGGAGTTGGCGTGGGCGATCCCCACCAACCGCCCCGCCCGCTCGGACAGATCGCCCCCGGCTCCCCCCGCCAACAACCCCAGGGAGCCGGCGATAGAGGTCAGGGGTGTTCGCAGTTCGTGGCTCACGGTAGAGACGAATTCGGACTTCATCTGCTCGATGCGCCGACGCTCGCTCATGTCGCGAACGGCGGCGACCACATAGGCGCCGCTGGCGAGATCAAAGCGTCCGAGCGAGACTTCCGCCGGGAAGGTCGAGCCATCCCTCCGCCGCGCCAGAAACTCGCGGGTCAGGCCCTCACGCAGGTCGTGTCCGTCGCCTAAGCGGTCGAGAAACAGCCGGCCATCCTGGGGGATGTCGAACAGCATCGAGGCGTCACGGCCGATCGTGTCGATCGGCCCGTAGCCAAACATCGCCTGCCCAGCGCGATTTAGGCTCTCAACCGTGCCGGAACGGTTGAAGGTCAAGAGCCCATCCTGGGCGCTGTCGAAGATCGCCGTCATTCGGGCGGCGTTGAGCTCGACCTTCTTGAGAAGGCGTTGACGCCCCCTGCCCTGCAACAGGATCAGCACGAAGGCCCCAAGCAACAGCAGGGCAAGGCTCAGGAACAGTGTCAGGGTAAGATGTTCGGTCGCGCGCGTTCGCTCGGCGTCGGCGACGATGCGCTCGGAAAGGGCCTGCGTCTCGGCGCTGGACATCCGCCCCATACGCAGGCGCAGATCGTCCATGATCTGCTTGCCGATCCCGTCGCCGACCATGACCCGGGCGGCGACCGCGCCACGCGTGTCGCGCGTGGCGATCGTCTCGCGCATATAAGCCAGCTTGGCGCCGATCTGGGCGTCGATCGCGTCAAGCTCGGCAAGCTCGGCCCGATCGGCGCCGGGGTGTTCGAGTTCGCTTTCCTGCAGCTTCCGCAGCCGGCTCCGTTCCTGGCCCAGGGCGCCTAGGGCGTGGGTATACGGCTCCAGGAAACGCTTCTGGCCGGTGATGACATAGCCGCGCTGACCGGTTTCGGCGTCCTGGATCAGCGAGAACACCGTCTGCATCTGCAACCGCTCCTCGTAGGAGTGGTTGACGGCGGCGCGAAGTTCTCGCCCGCGATCAAACTCCCGCCGAATTTCCAACGCCATCGTCAGCAACAGAAGCGGCACGACGATCAGTCCCACCACGGCGGGCAACCGCAAACCCTTGGTGACCGGCGAATGGGAAGGCGGGACTAACGACATCAAGCAGTTCCCAATGGCAAGCGAAGCTCGGGCGCAAGCGCTATGCCTTTAGTCGCACGCTCGTCATTTAAGATGTCAACGCTAACAAAGCGTGGGCGCCCGGCGCCGACGTGTCCGGCGGGTTCTGGCCAATCCTTTTGAAGCTCAAACGCTGTCCCGCCTTGCGATCGCGCGCTCCTGCGACCTAGCGCCGCGCCCCCCATTGTTGCGTTCCAGGCAAGCCCCGCTAGCGTGGCCTGTGACGCCAACGCTGCTGGTCAAGCGGCAATTGCGGCTCGCGGTCGAAACGCCGCCCTCGCCTCAGCCTCGCCCCGACTAGGCAGATCTGAATCCCTTGCGGGTCATCGAGCCCCAACCTTGAGCGCCGGTCATGAACTGCCAAAGTCCGCGAAGCCTCCACAGGTTGTTGATCTGGCGATAGCCGAAGTTTTCCAGCACCGCCGCGCCCATCAGGATCAGCAGGCTCTTGGCGTTGGGAAAACGACGAAGCTCGACCTCTTCCAACGCCAGGGCGCCTACACTGATCACCACGCCAAAGCCGAAGGTCACCGCGAGCATCGCCAAGAGGTAGTCGAGCGACAGGAGACCTAACAGCCAGAAGGCCGGGATCAGCACATAGCCGAAAGCCTCGATGATTGGCCCAAGCACGTCAACGAGGAGAATGTGCCCAAAGCCGATGATACCGACACGCCCGTAGCGGGGGTTGAGGATCATGTCGCGGTGGCGAAAGATGGTCTCCATCGCCCCGCGATGCCAGCGGGCCCGCTGCCGCGCCAGCACCGACCAGCTTTCCGGCGCTTCGGTCCAGCACACGGGTTCGGGCGTGAAGGCGATCCGATAGGGTTTGCCGAGCCGTCGGAAGTGCTTGTGGAGCTTGACCACCAGCTCCATGTCTTCACCGACCGTACCGTGGCTGTAGCCGCCGACGTCGAGCACGGCCTGGCGCCGAAAAAGCCCGAACGCGCCGGAAATGATTGTCAGGGCGTCGAGCTTGCTCCAGGCCAGCCGCGCCATCAGAAATGCGCGGAGGTATTCAACGGTCTGAAGCAGGGCGAGAAGATTGCGAGGCGCGCCAACCTCGACCACGCGGCCATGGGATATCTTGCAGCCGTTGGCGATGCGGATCGTGCCCCCCACCGCTACGGTGCGCTCGGGGTCCTCCACGAACGGCCGCACGGCGCGCAGCAAGGCGTCAGGCTCCAGCAGCGAGTCGGCGTCCATCGAACAGACGATCGGCGCGCGCGACAGGTTCAGGGCCGCATTGAGGGCGTCGGACTTGCCGCCGTTTTCCTTGTCGACCACGAGCAGTTTGGGCTGCTTGGCTCCACTGTACAGCCCGCGGATGGGCGCGCAGGCGGCGGTCAAGTGATAGTGACGCTGGGTCGGGGTCAGCTCGAAGGCGTCGATCAGGACCTGAAGGGTCTCATCCTTGGACCCGTCATTGACGACGACCACCTCGAAGTTTGGATATTGCAGCGCCAGCAGTGAACGAATGCTCTCGACGATGGTCAGCGCTTCGTTATAGGCCGGGGCCATCAGGGTGATAGGCGGGGCGGCATCGGCGAAACGACGCCAAAGCACCGTCGGCGTGCCGATCGAGGGGTTCTGTGACAGGGCCCGGGCCGCCAGCACGAGCTGCAACAGATAGAGCGTGTTCTGCAGCAAGCCCGTGACGATGACGGCCCAGGCGATGCTTTGCGCGACCTGGATCACCCCATGCGCCAGTGCGTGCAGTCCATTCATCGCGCGGCTTGCTCAGCAAGGGCCGATTCGGCCGCTCGGTGCGCCAAGGGGCGCTCACCGCTTGCGGTGCGATTCAGCAGGAACAACCCCTCCCCGCCCAGCGCCACAAGGGCTTCGCCAGCACGGAACCGCACCCACCACTCCGGATCGCCCAGCAGTAGATCCAAGTCATGGACCAATCGCGAGAAGCCGGCGAGCCCCGCCGCTTCCGCCGCCACCGAACGAACGACCCAGCGTTCGTCCTGCATGGCTCGTCCTATCGCCGCCTCTCCAGCAGGATGCTGCAGTCGGCCCAGGGCCCGCACTGCGGCGGTGCGCACTTCCTGATCATCATCTCCGGCCGCCAGGATCAGGGATGGCAATACCTGGTAGTCCCCACTCAATCCCAAGGCGTCGATTGCCAGGGTGCGGAGCACGGGACTGAGGTCGCCGCGTTCCAGCGCCTGGACAGTCGCCTCGGGCGCCGCCGCCGTGATCTGGCGGACCAGCTCGGCATACAGCTTGGAAGGCGTCAGCTCTCCAGAAACCGCGTAATCCAGAAGCCGACCGATGCTGGGCGCATAGCCGGCGTCCGCCAGGGCCTTGACGGCGACCATGCGCACCTCGGGACGGGACGAGCCAATCGCGTTTCGCATCGCAATGCGCGCCTCCTCGCCGCCCAGAGCCGCCAGAGCTTCCAACACCGTCAGCCGCCCCATTCGCGAATCGCACTCGAGGCGGTCAGCCAGCACCCTGACCAAGCCCAATTCACGCAACGCGCCCAGCACGCGGTCTTGATCGGATCCTCGGATCAGTCCCTGGAATTCAAGCAGGGTTTCGGCCATCAGCCTGGCCCGCCCGATATAGGGGCGCAGCTTGTCAGCGGCGCCCGGCGCCTCGCACAAAAGGCCCGACAGCCCGTCGGTCACAGCCCGTCGGTCAGCCGCGCGCCGCGCGCCGCCCGCCTCGTGAATAAGCCGTCTCACAATGAGGCTGGTCATCCAAGCCAAGGCTAGCGTCATCAACCCAAGAGCCGTGATCCAGATCGCGGCCAGGGGAGGCATCAGAACCGCTTCGTCAGGGCCAACGCCACCTCGTCGCGGTCGTAGGTCTTGCGCATTTCATGCGTGAAACCCAGTTGCACGGCGAGATCCGCGCTCAGTTCGAAAGCCGCGCTCGCCGACACCGCTCTGACCTTGACGGTCTGACCATCGGAGCTTTCCGGCGCATCCGCCCAACCTGCTGACAGGCGGATGTCGTGGCGCAGACGCCAGTCGCCTCTGACAGAATAGCCGGCCCGAAATTCATCCCGTTCGTCGAGCGTGAGGTAGGAACGCGCCGTCACGGCGGCTTGCTCGCCCAAGGCTAGGCTGACATAGGGCTGGACGCTGCGAACATCGCCCACTGAGTACCGGGCCCAACTGCCGTCTGTTCCGACCCTCGTGGTCCACGCCCGCGCGGGTCCCAGGCGCATCGATCCGCCGGCTCGCAGGGCGATCTGGGGTCGATAGTCCGCATCCGGCGTGCCCCCGATCGCAAGCCAGACATCGCGGTCGCTCCCCAGCGTCCGCGCGCCCGTCGCCTCGACATAGACGTCCGAGCGCCCGAAACGCACGGTGCGATCGACCGCGAGCACAGCCGTGTCGCGCCCTTTGCGCCGACCTGCGCTGACCACCGTGGAGGACCAGTGGCCAAGCCCCTCTGACAATTCGCTGCGGGCGAGGGCCAGGTCGAGGCGCCAGACAGCGGCCTCTTCGTCCGGCCTCGCGCGAATCTGCTGGGCCAGGGTTTGAGCTTCCGGACCGCCGGCGTCGGGGCCGACGACGACCGGCGCCAATCGAGCCCGCGCCACCGCGGGACGGCCGCTGAAATAGGCCGAGCGAGCGTAGGCGATCCGTGCGTCTTGATAGGTCGGCGCCAATCGTAAGGCCGCCTCCAACGCTCGGTCAGCGTCCTCATATCGCCCTGCGGCCGTGTAGGCCAAGCCAAGGTTCAGCCAGACATCGGCGTCTGTGGACCGCTCGCGCGAGAGACCTTCAAAAGCGGCGACGGCTTCAGGCGTCCGCCCGTTCGCGCGTGCCTCCACGGCCGCAGCATAGGATGGATCGGCGACTTGGGCCGCGACAACGAGCCAGAGCATCACGCGGCCTCGGCGGGCGCCAGGCGAGCCAAGCGAGCGACAAGTTCATCGGGATTGAACGGCTTGGGCAGGTAGTCCGCCGCGCCCAGTTGCAGGGCGCTGACGATGTCGTCCTGGCGTTTCAGGGCCGTGAGCATCACCACAGTCAGGCATCGGGTGGCGTCATCGCCCTTCAGCCGCCGGAGCACTTCAAAGCCGTCGAGGATGGGCATCATGGCGTCGAGCACCACGATCGCGGGCCTAAGCGCTCGCGCCTGCTCCAAGGCCGCCTGCCCGTCCTCCGCCAAGGCCACGGTGTAACCGGCCCTGGAGAGCTTATGTTCGAGGATGCTGCGCATAAGCGGATCGTCATCGGCGACGAGAACAATCGTCTTGTCCATTGACCTACCTTAATCAAACAGTTCAATCCGAAAGCTCAGCCACAGCGGATTCGCGCCCTGGACAGTTCCATCCCACAAGATATATTCAAACTAGGTTAAGACGATTTCACGATTAAGCGAAACAAGTGGATATATTGTCGCAGGCATTGACGATTTCACGCAAAACGCCCTCAACTACACCGGTGAAGGACCTTACGGTTCGGCGTAGACGCGCACCCAATCAATCAGCAGGGACGCAGGAAAGATCTCCTCGTCGACACCGCCTCGTCCAGTCGTCTCGGGCCAGCGCCCGCCGACCGCGAGGTTGAGGATCACGTGAAATCGCTGGTCAAAGGGTTGGCGCGTGGGCTGTGAAAAATAGGGCTTGCCGTCGATCGACCACGTCATCTTCGTCGGTGTCCAATCTAAAGATATAGACGTGAAACGCCGCCACGTTGCGCAACGGCGCCGCACCGCTACGCATGTGATTGCGCCGCAGGTCGGGTCCGTCATGCACCGCCCCCTGCACACGATCGGCGCAGCCGAGGCAACGCACGCCCAGGTTCACCGCTTCGGCGATATCAATCTCGCCCGACAGCGGATAGAGCCCGTAGTTGTCATGCTCGGGCAGCATCCAGATCGCTGGCCAGAGGCCCTGGCCGATCGGTAGCTTGGCGCGCACGGCGATCCGGCCGTAGCGGAACGATGCTGCGCCGCGCGTTTCGATCCGGCCCGAACTGAAGTCTCGCGACACCTCATCAGGAGACGGATCTCCCTCGGGCCGCGCCCGGCCGCTGACCGCCTGCTGGCGCGCGGTGATCCGCAGCATGCCGTTGGAGACGGCGATCGTCTCGGCGTCGTCGACATAGCATTGACGCTCCTCGTTGCCGCCACCCCAACAATCGCGCCGCGCCGTCCACTTGCCGGTATCGAGCTTGGCGCCGTCGAACTCATCGGACCAGATCAGAGCCTGGGTCGCCGCCCCCGCCGGGCCGACGACCAGCAGGGCCAAGACACTCGCCAATGCCGCCCGTGTCATGGCAAGGCGACCGCCGCCTGACCGCCGGCCGGCAGGTTCACGCCGACGCGCCGACCGCCAGACTTCGGCAGGATGATCTCGACTCCGGAGACCTTGCGAGGCGCCCGGATCTCCAGCGCGGAGCCGGCCCCTCGCTGCGTGACATCGACCTCCAGCGCGTCGCGGGCCGCCCACCAGTCGCCGAAGTCGTCGACCGACCCCAACCAGGCCCGGTCCTTCCAGTGATCGACGAGGCGTGCCTCGAACTCCAGCTTGTGGCCGATGATGTTGGGGTGGATCAGGATCGTGGCCACGCCATGCTCGCGAGCGATCTTCTCGATTACGACATTGGCGGCGTCGAACCGCTGCCCCAGAGGCGCGCCCGCCTCGTCTTCTATGGTCACCGGAAACTCGAAGATCGGCTGTAAGGCGCCGTCGGCGCGGTCGTGAGTCATCTGAAACGGGAGATGGGAAAGTACGGTGTTGGCGGTGATCGACGACGAGTAGCTATACCCCGTGGCCTGCAGCGCCTGGGGCAGAGAAAAGGGATAGGACAGCCGCCCCGGCCGGAAGGAGACCACCCTGGCCCCAACCAGGCGCTCCAGCAGGAACTTGGAGACGCGCAGTTCCCCTAGCACGCTGGCGCCGCGCACGCGGCTGACACTCTCCACGAACGGCCGATACTGAGGATAGCGCTCACGGCCCGATCCCATGGGCATCATCTCGAAAGCCCCGGAATGCGCAACCGTATGGCTTCCCACTTCCATGCCTTGATCGACCAGGGCCCGCACATCGTCTATTGCGGCCGCGTCGAAGAAGGGCCGGTCATTGTAGTCCTTCATGTACTTGGTCTGCACGAAGAACGTGCCCCTCAGGCCGCGCGCGCGTAGCACCTCGGCATAGGCCGGCGCATTGTCCATCGAGGGCCCGTAGTCGACATCGTGGGTAAGCAGGATCGACACCACCTTGCCGGCCGGAACGGTCGATACCAGCCAAGGCGTGGGTTCGCCGGCGACGTACAGGTCCCGTATCCACCAGAACAGAGAATCCAGCGACGGCTCGTAGGCGTTGACATAGCTCCGAGCCATGGATTCGGCCCGCCCATTGAGCGCCCTCTGCGCCAGCGACCCCAAGTCCACGCCGAGCACGCAGGCCTGGCCGACAACCGTGCGGCAGCTGGCGGCGACCGAACCATCCTCGAACCGCGCCAGCACCCTGGCCGATCCTGGCGCGTAGCCCACGCTTTGAACTCTTGACTCACCCCGGCTCGACACGACGATTGTCGCCTCCTGGGACGTGGCCGCCGGGGCGCTCCACGTCATGCGCGTGCGGGTAGCGCCCTCCCGCCCTTCCCCCACGCCGAACAATTCCGACAATCCGCCGCCGGCCAGGTTGAAGGCCACCACTGTGCCGCCCGATCGGACATGTTGGGCCAGGGCCCGGATGTCGTCGCCCGACAACACTCTTCCCGAGATGATCGGATAGGCCAGCACGACCTTATGACGCAGGGCCTTGCTGACATCCCGAGTGACGGTGAACGGCACACCGTGAGCCTGCAGCCCGCGAATTAGGCCCAGCCACCCCGATTGCGGGTCGGTGACCAGAACGGCAAGCCGATGGTCCCCGCCACGATCGAACTGGGAGAGCTCCGTGCGCGGCGGCGCCACAATGTCCGTGTTTGAGGTTGGGCCCCGCAGCCCGGGATAGACGTTGATCATCGCGGGGTCTGGTCTTGATCGTTAGAGCCAGAGCCCCCCGGCGCAAAAGGCCGCTAGCAGGGCGACGACGAGCACACGAGATCCAAGCTTCATGAACCGGTCAACTTTCGATGCGTAACGATGGCGTCGTCACCAAACGGGGCGACAAACCTAATGACCAAGGAAACGAGCGCCGCGCGACCGGGCAAATCCGCGCATGAGCCCTCTTGGCGCGAAGGACATGCGTTGTGGAGCGCCAGATTTCACCCGGCAGGCCTGTCGGCCGGCACCTCATCGATGGCTGAAATTGGCGCGCAGCCTATTTTGGCACGCCAGGCCGCCTTAGGCAGACCTAGATCTGCTTCGCCCAGTCAGTCGAGCGCGAACCCGGCCTATCGCCTCCATCAATCCCGACACTTCACCGGCCAAAGACGTAGCTCGGCCCCCGCAAACACCGGACCAGCGCAGCAGACTTCCAGGATCTTGGGGTCGACCTGCAAGAAATTGACGCCCGCTTAGGATCGGAAAAGTGGGCATTCTGGGGGGAAATCTGTGGATCTCAGATCCCCGCCTTGGCTATGTCTTTGGAAGGGAATGGTGGACGCGACAGGGATTGAACCTGTGACCCCCTCGATGTCAACGAGGTGCTCTCCCGCTGAGCTACGCATCCGCCAAAGCGACCCTGAAGCACTGTAAAAGCGTCCTGGGCGGGAAGGTGACGGGGTATAGCGGCGGCTTTCTCATCGCGCAAGCCGCCAGATTTAAATTATGGGAGGGGAAAAATTTAGGCGGCCATCATCTTTTCGACCTCGGCGACGAGGTCGCGGAGGTGAACAGGCTTGGACAACACTTTGGCGCCGGCCGGCGCGCGGTCCTGGGCCGAAAGGGCCACCGCGGCGAAACCGGTGATGAACATGATGCGCAGGGCCGGATCGCGAGCAGCGGCCTGGCGCGCCACCTCGATACCATCCATGCCGGGCATGACGATGTCGGTCAGCAGCAGGTCCCACGGGTGATCGAGATGCTGGACGGCTTCCTCGCCATCCGCGCAGGCCTGCACCTCGAATCCGGCGCGCTCCAGGGCGCGAGCCAGGAAACCCCGGAGGGAATCGTCGTCTTCGGCGAGAAGGATGCGAGCCATATCGGTCTTTTTTCCGCAGATCGTCGGAGTTGGGCGTCCATTGTAACCCGCCGACTGTAAATCGGGGATGAACTTGGCGCCGTGTTCGATATGAACGCCCGACTTTTCCTGAAGGTGTTGGCCCAAAGGTGTTTGACCGCGCCGGGCGCGCCTTGCGACTATGGCTCATGAGCGCTTGGGATCCTATCGCGACGAGGAAGCAGCCGGCGGCAGCCGTGGCGTCGCCCGTCGATCCCCTTGCCTGCCCGGCTCACGACCTTCTGCGAGCCGCGCCGGAGCCCACCCCGCCGCCGACCGCCCTAGTTTTCGCCTCCCCGCATTCGGGCAGTATCTATCCCGCCGACATGATGGCTGCCGCGCGTCTCGACGCCGAGGCGATCCGGGGCTCGGAAGACGCCTTTGTCGATCAGATCATCGGCGGGGCGCCGGCCCTCGGCGCGGCGGTGATCCGGGCCCGACTAGCCCGGGCCTATATCGATCTCAACCGCGAGCCTTGGGAACTGGACCCGGCGATGTTCGAGGACGAACTGCCCGAATACGCCAGGAGCCGCTCGGCCCGGGTGGCCGCCGGTCTGGGCGCCATCGCTCGGGTCGCCGCAGAGGGGCGCCCCATCTATGCCCGCAAGCTGACCTTTGCCGAGGCCCAGGCGCGGGTCGAGCTGGCCCACCGCCCCTATCACGACGCCCTGGACCGCCTGCTGGCCTCGGCGCGGGCGGCGCATGGCTGCGCGATTCTGGTGGACTGGCATTCGATGCCGGCGGCGGCGGCGCGCGGCCAGAGGGCCAGAGGCGGCGGGCCATGCGATATCGTTCTGGGGGACCGGTTCGGCGCGGCCTGTTCGCCCAAGCTGACGGCCCTGGTCGAGCGCGAGCTGGAATCACTGGGCTATAGAGTGGCCCGCAACGCCCCCTATGCCGGCGGCTACACCACCGAGCACTATGGCCGCCCCGCAACGCGCACCCACGCCCTGCAGATCGAGATCAACCGCGCGCTCTATATGGATGAAGCGACGCGCGAGCCGACCGAGGGTCTGGCGAGGCTGACCGCCGACGCCGAACGTCTGACGCGCGCCCTGGCGGATCTGGATGTGTCGAGCCTGCGTTAGGGCTCAGGACCGCCATCTTCCCGCGTTCTTGTAGAGCCTGCCCCTGCTTTCCCCTCCCGGAAGCGAGGCGGAATGTCGCTGAGACCGCTACCAGCGTTCGGGCCAAAAAAAAGCCCGGCTCGAAAGCCGGGCAGTTCATTAGGGAGGAAACGCCCAGGAAGGGCAGAAGCGGCAAGGCCGCCTCACACCCCGTTTATAGGGTGCGGTGCGAAATCGGACAAGTGGAAAAGTGGACCCGAATGTCGATTTTTCTGAAGGGGTATATAGATAAACCCTTTGCGATACAGGGATTATGGAACGCTGATCTGTCACAATCGCCCATTTTTAAGGCATGCTGCACTGCACAATTAGTTGCGCGTGAAACGACCTTGGCCTTGGGGGCCGCTCAAACCCCTCCAAATCAAGGCTTTCGCGCTGACACCGGTTTCCGTTGAATCCTCTTTTGCAAGAGGTGGGGTGGATAAACGCAGCGCAGTCGCGTAAAAGCCGCGCGCCTGACGCTGCGCAGCGTTAAACCCGTTCTCTTCCCCGAAAGTTCGCCTTCTCCATGTCTATGCGAAACATCGCCATCATCGCGCACGTCGATCATGGCAAGACCACGCTCGTCGATCAGCTCCTGGCTCAGTCCGGCATCTTCCGCGCGAATGAAGCCATGACCGAACGCGCCATGGACTCCAACGACCAGGAGCGCGAGCGCGGGATCACCATCCTGGCCAAGTGCACCAGCGTCCTGTGGCATGGCGAGGCGGGCGAGACCCGCATCAACATCATCGACACCCCCGGCCACGCCGACTTCGGCGGCGAAGTCGAACGCATCCTCGGCATGGTCGATGGCTGCGTGATCCTGGTCGACGCCGAAGAAGGCGTCATGCCCCAGACCAAGTTCGTCCTGGGCAAGGCCCTGAAGATGGGCCTGCGTCCGATCCTCTGCCTCAACAAGATAGACCGTCCGCACGCCGATCCGGACCGGATCCTGAACGACGTGTTCGACCTGTTCGCCACCATGGGCGCCACGGACGAGCAGCTGGACTTCCCGCACATCTACGCGTCGGGCAAGAACGGCTGGGCCACGCTGGACATGAACCAGCCCAACAGCACCCTGGCTCCCCTGTTCGACCTGATCGTGCGCCATGTGCCCGAGCCCAAGGTCGTCGAGAACGTGGACAAGCCGTTCCAGATCCTGTCGGTCCTGATCGAAAATGACCCCTTCCTGGGTCGCCTGCTGACCGGCCGCATCACCTCGGGCAAGGCCGTCCCCGGCATGGCAATCCACGCCCTGTCGCTGGACGGCAAGGAAATCGAGCGCGGCCGCATCACCAAGGTGCTGGCCTTCCGCGGCCTGAAGCGCCAGCCGGTCGAAGAAGCCGAAGCCGGCGACATCGTCGCCATCGCGGGCCTGTCCAAAGCGACCGTGGCCGACACCCTGTGCGCCATGGAAGTCACCGACGCCCTGCCCGCCCAGCCGATCGATCCGCCGACCATCTCGATGACCGTCTCGGTCAACGACAGCCCGCTGGCCGGCAAGGAAGGTGACAAGGTCCAAAGCCGCGTCATTCGTGACCGCCTGCTGCGGGAAGCCGAATCCAACGTGGCCATCAAGGTAAGCGAAACGGCCGAGGGCGACGCCTATGAAGTCGCCGGCCGCGGCGAGCTGCAACTGGGCGTGCTGATCGAAGGCATGCGCCGCGAAGGCTTCGAAGTCTCGATCAGCCGACCGCGCGTGGTGTTCCAGACCGATCCGGAAACCGGCAAGCGCCTTGAGCCCATCGAAGACGTCATGATCGACGTCGACGATGAGTTCTCGGGCATCGTCATCGAAAAGCTGTCGATGCGTAAGGCCGAGCTGAAGGACATGGGTCCGTCAGGCGCCGGCAAGACCCGCCTGCAACTGGTGGCCCCGTCGCGTTCGCTGATCGGCTATCAGGGCGAGTTCCTGACCGACACCCGCGGTTCGGGCGTGCTGAACCGCGTGTTCAGCCACTACGAGCCTTACAAGGGCGCCATCGACAGCCAGCGCAAGGGCGTGCTGGTTTCGAACTCGGAAGGCGAAACCGCCGCCTTCGCGTTGTGGAACCTGGAAGATCGCGGCACGATGTTCGTCGGCGCCGGGGAGAAGACCTACCAGGGCATGATCATCGGCGAGAACGCCCGTCAGGACGACCTCGACGTCAATCCGATGAAGGCCAAGCAGCTGAACAACATCCGCGCCTCGGGCAAGGATGAAGCCGTTCGCCTGACCCCGCCGCGCCGCATGACCCTCGAACAGGCCATCGCCTATATCGAGGAAGACGAGCTGGTCGAAGTGACGCCCAAGAACATCCGCCTGCGCAAGCAGACGCTGAACCCGTCGTTCCGCAAGCGTCGCGTCAAGGAAGAATAGGACTTCACGTCCTGTAGAACACGAAAGGCCGCCGCCCCTCGGGACGGCGGCCTTTTTGTTTGCGAAAAACACGACCGTTTCCGGCTGCACATAATGACGCGGCGCAACTCAAGAGAAGCGCCGTTGCACAAGACTTAACCACTGGTTCACCAAAGGCCGCGCAAGGTCGTCGAGGGACGTCTTCGTCCTGGGGAAAAATCAGGACGGCGCACTGTGCGTTCAGCCGCGGCAAGCTCGACCGGCGATGGGCGTCTCTCGGCCCTGTTCGCGCGCATTCTGCCGACCGTGCCCGAAGAGATGGCCGGCCGCGTGCGCATGGAACAGCTGGTCAGCATCCTGCGCCTGACGCCCGTGATGATGGCCGCCAATATCGTCATCGCCCTGCTGATCACCTTCGCCGGCCAAGAGACGCCCCAACGCCTGGCCCTGACGATCTGGGCGTGCCTGGTCGTCAGCTACGGCCTGCTCGGACTGCGTGGCTGGCTCGCCGCCAAACGCCGCAAGAGCGGCAAGACCACGGTCTCGACCCGCGGCCTGCGCAACCTGACCTGCCAAGCCGGGGTGCTGGGCACCCTTTGGGGGGCGCTGCCGATCATCGCCGTGCAGGGCGACGACCCCACCGGCAATATGCACATGCTGATCGCCTCGGTTATCGCCGGCATGATCGGCTGCGGCGGCTTCGCCCTGCTGACCCTGCCGCCCGCCGCGATCGCCTATTCGACGCCGATGGTCATCGGCGCGCTCTATGTGCTTCTTGGAAGCGGCGACCCGATCCTGCTCGCCTTGGGCGGCCTGCTGGTCTTCTGCTACCTCGTGGTCAGCGTCTCTTGCCTGTCGCACGCAAAGGTATTCTGCGAGCGCCTGGTAGCCGGCGAGGAGCTGGAACGCCAACGCCAGGTCGTCAGCCTGTTGCTCAGCGACTTCGAGGAAGGGGCCAGCGACTGGCTCTGGGAAATCGACGAGACGGGCGCCCTCACCTATGTGTCCGACCGCATGGCCGCCGCGGCCGGCGCCGACAGGGCCGCCCTGGTTGGCCGCACCCTGGCCTCGTTCTGTGGCCCCGCCGCCGAGAGCCCGGCCGGTCCGCTCGCCTCGCTGGCGGCGCTGTTTGGCGAACATAAGACCTTCCGTGACGTGATAGTTTCCGTCGCTGCAGACGCCGAAACGCGCTGGTGGTCGATCAGCGCCAAACCGATCCACGACATGAACGGCGCCTTCACCGGCTTCCGCGGCGTCGGGGCCGACGTCACCGTCGCGCGCGAAGCCCAGGAGCGCATCTCGCATCTGGCGCATTTCGACGTCCTGACCCAGCTGCCCAACCGGTTGTCCTTCCTGGAGGTGCTCAGCAAGTCGTGGGGAGAGCACGGCGGGTCGGATGCGGCGGGCTGCGCGGTTCTGTGCCTGGACCTGGACTACTTCAAGGGCGTCAATGACAGCCTGGGCCACCCTGTGGGCGACGCCCTGCTGATCGAGGTCGCGGCCCGGCTGCGCGACTGCGTCGGCGGGGCCGGCTTCGTGGCCCGCCTTGGCGGCGACGAGTTCGCTGTGGTCGTCGCGCCGGCCCACTCGCCCGATGTGCTGGGCGAGCTGTCGCGCACCATCGTCGAGACCCTGTCGCAGCCCTATGAGATCAAGGGCCACAACGTGCTGATCGGCGCCAGCATCGGCATCGCCATCGCTCCGACCGACGCGGCCGATCCCGACAGCCTGCTGAAGAACGCCGACCTGGCCCTTTACCGGGCCAAGGGCGACGGTCGCGGCGCCTATCGCTTCTTCGAGATGTCGATGGACATCTGGGCCCAGGAGCGCCGCGCGCTTGAGATGGACCTGCGCGCCGCCCTGAAAAACGAGGAACTGAAAGTCTTCTTCCAGCCCCTGATCGGCTGCCGCGAGCATGACATCACCGGCTTCGAGGCGCTGTTGCGCTGGCAGCATCCGCGTCGCGGTCTGGTGCCGCCCGGCGACTTCATCGAATGCGCCGAGCAATGGGGCCTGATCGGCAAGATCGGCGAATGGGTGCTGCACGAGGCCTGCAAACAGGCCGCCGGCTGGCCCGCGCCGCTGACTGTGGCTGTCAATCTGTCGCCCAACCAGTTCACCTCGGGCGATCTGGTCGGACAGGTGGCTCACGCGCTGAAGATTTCGGGCCTGGCCCCGTCAAGGCTGGAGCTGGAGATCACCGAGGGCCTGCTGCTGAACGACACGGCCCGGACGATGGAGCAGCTGACGGCTCTGAAAGCCCTGGGCGTGAAGATCGCCATGGACGATTTTGGCACCGGCTATTCCAGCCTGGCCTATCTGTGGCGGTTCCCGTTTGACAAGATCAAGCTGGACCGCTCGTTCGTGGCCGAGATGAGCGACAACGCCGCCATCACCGATATTGTCCGCACGATCACCCTGCTGGGCCAGACCCTGAAATTGCAGGTCACCGCCGAGGGTGTCGAGACTGCTGATCAGGCGCGGATGCTGGGCGAGATGCACTGCGACCACTTCCAAGGCTTCCTGTTCGGACGCCCTATGCCGGTCGGCGATATCCCCAACTTCCTGCTCAGCGACCTGGCGCGCCGCATGCGACGCGAAAGCGTCGAGGCGGCCGAGACGGAAGCCGGTTCGACCTCCGCCTCGGCCTGAACTCGTTTAGCGTTTCTTGATCAGACCCAGCAGGGCCAGAAGCAGGATCGCGCCGACGGTCGAGATCACCAGGCTGCCGATGAAGCCGCCGAAGTTGATGCCCAGCATGCTGGCGACAAACGCGCCCAGGAACGAACCGATCACACCAACAATCAGGTTGGTCAGCAGACCGTGATTGCGCTTCATGATCTGTTCGGCGATCCAACCGGCCAGAATGCCGATGATGATCGCGCCGATGATGCCTACGCCGCTCATTTGTCTCTCCTGATAGCCCAGTTGCGCCTTCGGAATGCGTGAGCTCCGGTGAAGGTTGCGTCAGATCTTCCGTTCCATCCAGACATTGCATCGCGCATAGGGCGTATCGCAGGCCGGCAAGTCGACAAAACCCATCGCGTGATAGAGGCCCAGGGCCGGCGCCAGGCTGGAATTGGTCTCCAGATAGAGCCGCGGCGCGCCCATCATTTGCGCCTTGTCGATACAGGCTTGCATCAGCAGCTTGCCCAGACCGGTCCCCCGAGCGTGCTCGGTCACCGTCATCTTCGCCACTTCGAAACCGCCATCAGCCAGTAGTATAAGCCCCACGCAGCCAATGACGTCGCCGTCCTCAGTCTCGGCCATCAGGATGTGGCCGCCCTTGTCGAGGATCTTTCCCACCGGGTCGTTCAGCGCCTCGTGGTCCTTGGCCTCCATCGTGAAATGCCGGGAAATCCAGGCGGTGTTGAGGTCGCGCCAGGCGTCGGCGTGTCGGGGTTCGAAAGGCAGGATGCGCATGACATTGATATTGTGCGATCAGACGCTCTAGGCAACAGGGGCCAGGCAACAAGAGCCAGGCAACAGGGCGAGACGCGCTTATGGTCCATCCGGTGTTCGACAATCTGCCGACGACCGTTTTCGAGGAGATGAGCGGCTTGGCGCGCGAACGGCGCGCGATCAATCTGGGTCAGGGCTTTCCCGACGACGCCGGTCCCGAGCCGGTGCGGGCCAAGGCGGCCGAGGCCCTGATGACCGGCTCGAACCAGTATCCCCCGATGCGCGGCCTGCCCGAGCTGCGCGCTGCCGTCGCCGAGCACTACCGCCTGAGCCAGGGTCTCGATCTCGACGTCAGCGAGGTCACCGTCACCTCCGGCGCCACCGAGGCCCTGGCGGCGGCCTTCCTGTCACTGATCTCGCCCGGCGACGAGGTGGTGCTGTTCCAGCCGCTCTACGACGCCTATCTGCCGCTGGTGCGCCGGGCTGGCGGCGTCCCGCGCCTCGTGCGGCTGGAGCCGCCCAACTGGCGGTTCGACCGCGCCATGCTGGAGGCCGCCTTTACGGCGAAGACGCGGATGGTGGTGCTGAACAGCCCGCTCAATCCGGCCGGCACGGTGACGCCGGACGAAGACCTGACGCTACTGGCCGAGTTCTGCGTCGCCCATGACGCCATCGCCGTCTGCGACGAGGTCTGGGAGGCCGTGACCTTCGACGGCCATCGCCACCGCTCGCTGATGGACTTCCCCGGCATGCGCGAGCGGACGGTCAAGATCGGCTCGGCGGGAAAGATGTTCGGCATGACGGGGTGGAAGGTCGGCTTCCTGTGCGCTGCTCCGGCCCTGACCCGCGCCTTGGCGGCCGCCCACCAGTTCCTGACCTTCACCACCCCGCCCAACCTGCAGGCCGCCGTGGCTTGGGGGCTGAAACATCATCGCGACTGGTTCACGAGCATGCCGGCCGGATTGCAGGCCTCGCGTGACAGGCTGACGGCCGGGCTGGAGGGCGCCGGCTACAAGGTGCTGCCCTGCGCTGGCGCCTATTTCCTCAATGTCGACCTTCGCGCCTCTGGCATGGAAATGGGCGACCGCGAGTTCTGCCTGACCCTGGTGCGCGATCACGGCGTGGCGGCCATACCGGTGTCGGCCTTTTATGCAGAGAACCCGGTCACCCATGTCGCCCGCCTGTGCTTCGCCAAGGCCGACGCCACCCTGGACGAAGCCATAGCGCGGCTGGCGCGGGCGCGGGCCAGTCTCGGCGGTTGATCGCGGCCCGCCCCGCCTCTACCACCAGACAGGAAGGCGCCTCAGAGCGCCCTTGGGACAAGCTCATGACAGGATCGATGCTCGTGGAACGCGGCCAGGTCATCTCGCTGATCTGCGCGACCCCCGACATGTTCGACGCCGAAGATGCAGGGGGCGAGGCCATCGCCACGCGCCTGGGCGTCAAGTCGCCGGTCTCCTGGCCGCCAGAGCACAACGACACCGCCACCCGAGACTGGATGCGTGGTCTGCTCGCCGACAGCCCGGACGAGCCGGGCTATGTCTGCTGGTACATGGTCGCCCAGAACCGCCTGGTCGGAATCTGCGGCTTCAAGGGTCCTCCCACCGACAAGGGCGAGGTCGAGATCGGCTATTCCGTCGTCGAGGCCGAGCATCGCAAGGGTTATGGTGTCGAGGCCGCCGGTCTGCTGGTAGCCCGGGCCTTCCGCGATCCCCGCGTTGCCGTGGTCACGGCCGAGACCCTGCCCGTGCTGATCGCCTCGCAGAAGGTGCTGACCCGCTGCGGCTTTGCCCATGTCGGCGGCTATATCGACGCCCAGGAGGGCCAGATCATGCGCTTCGAGGTGCGGCGTCCGGACTAGAGCATTTTCCGATAAGTGTGAAACGGTTATCGGATCGAAAAATGCTCTAAACTTTTGATTTAGAGCCCTTTTCGCCCGAGCCTGATGAAGCCATCAGGTCGGAAAGGGCTCTAGAGCATTTTCCGATAAGTGTGAAACGGTTATCGGATCGAAAAATGCTCTAAACTTCTGATTTAGAGCTCTTTTCGCCCGGCTCTGATGAAGCCATCGGGTCGGAAAGGGCTCTAGCGGTTCGGCCTGCGGCCTGCCGCGTCGACAGCGCCTGATCCATCACCGACAGCAGGTCACGCAGGTCGACTGGCTTGGCGACATGGGCGTCGGCCCCGGCGGCCAGGCAGGTCTTGATCTGGGCCGACATCACATCGGCGGTCAGGGCGATGACCGGCAGCTTGGCGAAACGCGGATCGGCGCGCAGGCGGCGCGTGGCCTCAAGCCCGTCCATCACCGGCATGTTGACGTCCATCAGCACGATGTCGATGGGGCCGGCGTCGAGGGCGTCCAGCGCCTCGCGACCGTTTTCGGCCTCGATCAGCTCGCACTCGAACGGCGTCAGGAACAGCCGGATCACGCGGCGGTTCACGGGATGGTCGTCGACCACCAGCACCCGGCGGCCATGCAGGGCGGCGAAGGACGGCTCGCTCGCCTCCTCAGGCGCCTCGGCGTCGACCTCGCAGTCGGCGACGCAAGGATCGACGAGCATTTCGACGGTAAAGACCGAGCCCACGCCCTCCTGGCTTTCGACCCCGATGTCGCCGCCCATCATTTCGACCAGGCGCCGGGTGATATTCAGACCCAGCCCCGTGCCGCCAAACGTGCGGGTTGTCGACGCGTCGGCCTGGGTAAAGGCGCGGAACAGTTTGGCCAGGGTCGCCTCGCTCATGCCGATGCCGGTGTCCGACACCCGCAGACGGATCCGCTGGCGTCCGCTCGCCAAGTCGGGCCCCGCGGCCAGGGTCACCTCGACCCGCCCGGTATTGGTGAATTTCAGGCCGTTGGAAACCAGGTTCGTCAGGCACTGGCGCAGGCGCACCGCGTCGAACATCAGCGGGCCGGGCGGCACGCCGTCGACCCGGAAAGTCAGCTCGATACCCTTGTCGCGCGCCGTGGGCTGGTAGCCGCCGATCAGGCGCGTGCAGACCTGGACCAGATCGCCGGCTGTCGGCGCAATCTCCAGCTTGCCGGCCTCGATCTTCGACAGGTCGAGAATATCGTTGAGCAGCACCAGCAGGGTGTCGCCGGAATCCAGGATCAGGTCGATCTGCTCGCGCTGATCGGCGCCCAGCTCTTCGGACCGCAGGGATTGGGCCAGGCCCAGCATGCCGTTCAGCGGTGTGCGCAGCTCGTGGCTCATCACCGCCAGGAAGGCCGACTTGGCTTGGTTGGCGTCCTCGGCCCTGGCCCGCGCCTCGCGCAGCGAGCGGGAAATCCGGCGTTGGTTGAACATCCAGCTCACCCCGCCCAGCACCAGCAGGGCCAGCAGCAAGGCGATCACGCCCGAGGCGCGCACCAAGCGCTGGTTCAGCTCGACCTCGGCCGCCAGCCGCCGGCTTTCGTCGCGCTTGGCGCGCAGCTCGCTCTCCAACGCCGCCGACATCTCGGCCGCGCTGCGCGTATGAGCCCTGTCGTTTTCGGCCCGATCCAGGCGTCGCCAGTTGTCCAGCTTCTGGAACGCCTGGTCGCCCCGCCCTTCTGCCTGGTCGATATAGGCCTCGACCAGAAGTTCGATTTGCGGATCACGCTCGATCAGGGTCGTGGGGACCGCGCGCAGGGTGGTCAGGTCGATGCGGGCCGCGGCGGCGTCGCCCAGCATGGCGTGGGCCATCACCCGCTTCTTCAGCATCATGACCTGCAGACGCCTGGCTGGCTGGCGCAGCACATCTTTCATTTCGACGAGGCAGCCGAGCACCCCGCGCGGATTTGCCTGCGCCTCGGCGATCATGGTGCAAAGGAACCGGTCCCAGGTCCGCAGGGCCGGATCGCCGTTGGCCCGGGTCATCTCGTGGTGCAGCCTGGCCAGACGCGCGGCGGCGTCGATCTCGCCCACTACGACCGCTGTGTAGGCGATGTCGTAGACCCGCTCAATCTTGCGCATATAGAAGGCGTCGCGCTCGTCCAGGTCGGCCGCCTGGGTCATGCGATCCAGCGCGCCTTCTTTGTCCCCGATGTCGGCCAGGGTGTAGGAGTGCACCTGATGCGCCTCGGCCAGCAACGGCCGGGCGATGTCGCCCCGCCGCTCGATCTCAAGTGAGAGGTTGGCGGCCACACGCGCGGCCTCGGCCCATTGACCGGACTGTCCCAGATGACGCGCGCGCTCGACCCCGGCCATCATCCGGACATCGCGAGACGGCCCCTCCAGGAACCGCTTCCAGTCGGCTGGGGAAAAAGCGCGATAGCCCTGGGTTTCGTTGCGATAGGCCAGGACCATCAAGTCGGCCAGCGCCAGCAGCGCGGCGTCGTCATCGCGCCTGCCGATCAGCCGGGACCGCGCGATCCAGGTGTCGAACCGCCCCTGAACCTGGTTGCTCTTATAGGCGTAGAGCACCCGCCACAGACCGTAGAGCCGCTGGGCGCCGCTCTGGCGCAACGCCTTGCGGCCGGCCCGCTCGATGTCTTCGTTGTCGCGAGGCGGCGTCTTGACCTGATGGGCGCCGATCTGGTCGTTCAGCTGATTGAGACGGACCGCCATGGCCGATGGCGCGTCATCCGCCGCCCGGGCGCCGGCGCACACCGCCAGGCTCCCGATCAGGGCAAGGGATGCAAGAAATCGCCGCAAGGCCGCTCCTCTGCTGAAGCTTGGACCCTACGGCTGAAGCGGTGTATGTTGCGTTAAGCCTATTGCAGCGCACAGACCTCAGATCGTCGCGCCGCCGTCCACCACCAGGGCCTGGCCGGTCATGAAACTGCCCGCCCTGGAGGCCAGATAAACCGCCGCTCCGGCCAGTTCGTCGGGTTCGCCGATACGGCGCAGCGGCACACCTTCGGTCGAGCGCTTCAAGGTCGCGGGATCGTCCCACAGGGCCTTGGCGAAGTCGGTCTTGATCAGGCCAGGCGCGATGCAGTTAACCCGCACATTGTCGGGTCCGAACTCGTGCGCGAGGTTTCGCGCCAGCTGGAAATCGGCGGCCTTGGAGATGTTGTAGGCCCCGATGATCGCGTTGCCGCGCAGGCCGCCGATCGAGCTGACGATGATGATCGACCCATCTTTCCGCTCGCGCATCTCGGGGGCGACCATGCCGATCAGCCAGTGATTGCTGATGATATTGTTGTCGAGGATCTTGCGGAACTGGTCGTCGGCGATGCCGGCCAGCGGTCCGTAATAGGGATTGCTGGCGGCGTTGCAGACACAGATGTCGACCTTGCCGAACGCCGCCCTGGTCTTGTCGACCAGGCGCTGCAGGTCTTCCTTCGAGCCGATATTGGCCGGGACCGAGATCGCCGAGCCCTCGCCGTACCGGGCGTTGATCTCGGCCGCCACTTCGTCACAGGGTCCGGCCTTGCGCGACGAGATCGTCACCTTGGCGCCGTGCTCGGCCATCCGCTGGGCGATGGCCTTGCCGATGCCGCGCGAGGACCCGGTGATGATCGCCACCTTGCCGGTGAGGTCGAAGAGGCTCATGGCGCGCTCCCTGAAACGCTTGTTTGAATTTCATGCACAGTGCGGCGGGGCAGTCGCCGGGTCAAGATGGCGGGCAGGTTGTTTGCTGGGGACCAACTGACGCTTTGTAGGTCCGCCTAAAGACCCTTTGCGGACGATCACTATGTTCGCTTCCGGCCGGCGCATGACCTTTGTCAGCTCGGGTGTCTTTCCGTCGCTTCCGGGCGGGAATAATGGGATTTATCGGATGGCGCTCTGCCCACCGTCTCGTCCGCGAGAGGGACCATTCCATGATCCGCACCTTCGCTCTGGCTGCGCGTAGCATTGCCCTGTTCGCCGCTGCTCCGCCGCCCAAATCGCCCGGACGGCGCGGTCAGCCACAGGGTCGAACGTCTCCCAGGTCTTCTGAAGAGCCGGCCGCCGCTCGAACGGCGGCGGCCGGTTCTGGCTCAGGTCTAGAAGCGGTAGCTCGCCGTCAGGCGCACGGCGTGCACCTCGATTTCGTCGTCGGTGCGACGCATGTCGGCGCCGGCGGCGTTGGTCAGGATGAAGGGGTTGGTCGCGGGGGCGGGACCCTGGACGCGGATGTTGTAACCTTCATCATCCAGCTTGGTGTTGAGATATTCCAGGCCCAGCCGCACGCGGCCGTCGAGCTGACGCTCAAGGCCCAGGCCCCACTGATAGCCGTCGGCGGAATCGCTTTCGCTCCGCACGAAGGTGTTGACGCCGTTGCTGGTGCGGAAGTCGCGCTTGACGTCGCCGCGCGCGACGCCGCCGGTCACGTAGCCCATGTATGGACCCATGGCGTAGCCGCCGCGCAGGCGCAGGGCGGCCAGGGATTCCAGCTTGCGGTCGAAGGTGTAGAAGGCGGGTGTGGTCGAGAAGGCGGTGACGCGATCCTCGATCTTCACGCGCTCGATCTCGGCCACGGCGCCGATCACCAGATTGCCGAACTGCCAGTCATAGCCGGCGCGCGCGCCCAGTTCCCAGTCGACATCGTCGTCGCCGACGCAGCCGCTGGCGGCCATCGGGCCCTTGGCCATGCCGTCGCAGAAGCCCGTGGAAAAGGCGTTGGCGCCCGCCGCGGTGGTCACCGTGTCGTTGAACTGACCGTCGAGGTTCTTGTCGAACACGATCGTCTCGCCCTCGTTCTTCGGCGTCTTGGCATAGCCGAATACGGCGCCCACATAGGCGCCGCTCCAGTCCTGCGTCGCCATCTGGGCCTGGGCGCCGCCAGCGATCAGGGTCAGGGCCGTCGCGGCCAGAAGGGCGCGCTGGATTGTCTTGGTCATGATATTTTAGTCCTCCGACGGCCCGCCGCCGCCGGAGCAGATACGCTTCTTTCTTGAAAATGATGCGTCGGGCCGCCGACCTAAAGTGGTGCGCTGAGTTCCTGCACCTCTTCGAAGGTTCGCAGGCCCGGCCGCTGGGCGCAGACCAGCACGCCCATGTTGCCGGGCAGGTGCTGGTTGGCCAGCATCTTTTCATGGGCCAGCGGGATGTCGTTCCAAGGGAACACTTCCGACAGGCACGGATCGACGCGGCGGTCGATGACCAGTTGGTTGGCGGCGCTGGCCTGCATCAGGTTGGCGAAGTGGCTGCCCTGGACGCGCTTCTGGCGCATCCACAGGAAGCGGGCGTCCATGGTCAGGTTGAAGCCGCTGGTGCCGGCGCAGATGGCGACCATGCCGCCGCGCTTGACCAGAAACACCGACACCGGGAAGGTCTGCTCGCCAGGGTGCTCGAACACCATGTCGACGTCCTTGTTTCCGGTGATCTGCCAGATCGCCTTACCGAACTTGCGGCTCTCCTTCATATAGTCGTTGAATTCGGGGCCGTTGACGGTGGGCAACTGGCCCCAGCAATTGAATTCGTTGCGGTTCAGCACCGCCTTGGCGCCCATCGACAGCACGAACTCGCGCTTGTCCTCGCTGGACACCACGCCGATGGCGTTGCCGCCCGCGACGGCGGCCAACTGCACGGCGAAGACCCCAAGGCCCCCCGACGCGCCCCAGACCAGCACGTTCTGGCCGGGTCGAAGCTCATGCGGCTTGTGGCCGAACAGCATGCGATAGGCGGTGGCCAGGGTCAGGGTGTAGCAGGCGGCCTCTTCCCAGGTCAGGTGCTTGGGGCGCGGCAGCAGCTGGCGCGATTGCACGCGGCAGAACTGGGCGAAGCTGCCGTCCGGCGTCTCGTAGCCCCAGATGCGCTGGCTGGTGGAGTACATCGGGTCGCCGCCGTTGCACTCTTCGTCGTCGCCGTCGTCCTGATTGCAGTGGATGACGACCTCGTCGCCCAGCTTCCAGCGTTTGACCTTGGCGCCCACGGCCCAGACGATGCCCGAGGCGTCGGACCCGGCGATGTGGAAGGGCTGCTTGTGGCCATCCAGAGGACTGATCGGCTCGCCCAAGGCGGCCCAGACGCCGTTGTAATTGACGCCGGCGGCCATCACGAGGACCAGCACCTCGTCCTCGCCAATGGTCCAGGTCGGCACCACCTCGACCTGCATGGCCTGGGTGGGCTTGCCGTGGCGCTCCTTGCGGATGCTCCAGGCGTACATGTTTTTCGGCACATGGAAGGGTGGCGGGATCTCGCCGATCTCGTAGAGATCCTTCACGGGCGACTTCTCAAGCGTCGTGGTCGTCATGTCACTCCCCATTCCTTCAGCCCATGTTCGTTGCGGTGCAACAACGTCCGAAAGCTCAACTCGGCTGCGCGCGGGGCGGTCGAAGCGGTGAATTCACCTCGCCGGCCCGTCGTTTTTGGTCCAGAGGCGGATAAATCAACCTCGAAGTCGCCTAAGCTGAGACAAGTGTTTAAAACTGGCAAGCGGAATCTTGTGCAACGCAACATCTCGGGCGCCGGGTTCGCGCCTGGCGCGCTTCGCGTCTGCGAACGGATATTGCATCGCAGCAAGACCGGGTTCATGATCGGCGGTAATCAAGAACGATAAGTCGGGAGCGCGGGATGTCAGGCAAGCGGTATCAGCACGAGCCGGATGCGCCGTGGATCTTCCGCACCTATGCCGGCCACTCGACGGCCGAGAAGTCCAACACCCTGTATCGGGCCAATCTGGCGCGGGGCCAGACCGGCCTTTCCGTGGCCTTCGACCTGCCGACCCAGACCGGCTACGACCCCGACCACATCCTGTCACGCGGCGAAGTGGGCAAGGTCGGCGTGCCGATCAGCCACCTGGGCGACATGCGCGCTCTCTTCAGCGAGATCCCGCTGGAGAAGATGAACACCTCCATGACCATCAACGCCCCGGCCGCCTGGCTGCTGGCGATGTATGTGGCCCTGGCAGACGAACAGGGGGCTGATCGAGCCCTACTGCAGGGCACCACCCAGAACGATCTGATCAAGGAATATCTGAGCCGCGGCACCTACATCTTCCCGCCCGGTCCGAGCCTGAGGTTGATCGGCGACATGATCGCCTGGTGCTATCTGGAGGTTCCGAAATGGAACCCGATGAACGTCTGCAGCTACCACCTGCAGGAAGCCGGAGCGACGCCGGAGCAGGAGCTGGCCTTCGCCCTGGCCACTGCGATTTCCGTGCTCGACACCGTCAAGTCCGGCGGTCAGGTGCCGGAAGAAGACTTCGAGATCGTCGCCTCGCGGATCAGCTTCTTCGTCAACGCGGGGGTGCGGTTCGTCACCGAGCTCTGCAAGATGCGGTCGTTCACCCGGCTGTGGGACCAGATCCTGCTCGAGCGTTATGGCGTGCAGGACAAGAAGGCCCGCCGCTTCCGCTATGGCGTGCAGGTCAACAGCCTGGGCCTGACCGAGCAGCAGCCCGAGAACAATGTCTACCGCATCCTGATTGAAACCCTGGCGGTGACGCTGAGCAAGGACGCCCGCTGTCGCGCCTTGCAGTTGCCCGCCTGGAACGAAGCCCTGGGCCTGCCGCGTCCGTTCGACCAGCAATGGTCGCTGCGCCTGCAGCAGGTGCTGGCCTACGAGACCGACCTGCTGGAATACGAAGACCTGTTCGACGGCTCGCACGTGGTCGAGTCGAAGGTCGCCGAGCTCTCCAAGGGCGCGCTTGAGCAGCTGGCCCTGATCGACGAGATGGGCGGCGCCCAGAACGCCATCGACTACATGAAGACTGAGCTGGTGTCGTCCAACGCCAGGCGGGTGCGCTCGGTCGAGACCGGCGACATGACCGTGGTGGGTGTCAATCGCTGGACCGACACCGAGGCCTCGCCGCTATCGGCAGGGGAAAGCTCCATCGAGACCGTCGATCCACGCTTGGAAGCTGGTGTCGTCGAGCGCATCAAGGCCTGGCGCGCGGCGCGCGACGACAGAGCTGTGCAGGCGGCGCTGGCCGACCTAAAGGCGGCGGCCCAGGACGGCCGCAACATCATGGAGCCCTCCATCGTCGCCGCCAAGGTTGGCGTCACCACCGGCGAATGGTCCGGCGCCCTGCGCGAGGTGTTCGGCGAATATCGCGGTCCGACCGGCGTCGCCATCGTGGTCTCGACCGGCGAGGCCGAGGACGTCGAGGCCGTGAAGCGCGAGGTCGAACGGGTGTCCGAAGTGCTGGGCCGCACGCTGACCTATCTCGTCGGCAAGCCCGGCCTGGACGGCCACTCCAACGGCGCCGAACAGATCGCCACCCGCGCCCGGGCCTGCGGCATGGAGGTCGTCTATGACGGCATCCGCTCGACCCCCGATGAGATCGTCCGGCGCGCCAAGGAAAGCCGGGCGCACGTGGTGGGCCTGTCGATCCTGTCGGGTTCGCACCTGGACCTGGTGCAGGAAGTGGTCCGCGTGATGCGCGCCGAGGGCCTGGGCCACATCCCGGTGGTGGTCGGCGGCATCATCCCCGAGGCCGACGCCCTGATCCTGAAACAGATGGGCGTGGCGAGGATCTACACGCCCAAGGACTTCAAGATCACCGACATCATGAGCGACATCGTCAAGCTGGTGGAAGGCGCAGCGCTGGTCGAGGCTTGACGCGTTTCATGCTAGAGTGACGCCATGACTCTCGACGACGCCCTCGCCAGACTGCGCGCGGCCAAGCCGCTGCTGGATCGTTACGGCGTCCAGCGCGTGGGTGTGTTCGGCTCGACGGCGCGGGGCGAGGCCGGGCCGGACAGCGATGTGGACGTGCTGGTGGAATATGCGCCTGCCGTGCTTCCGGGGTTCGGGTTCTTCAGGTTGGAACGCGACTTGGCCGCGTTGTTTGGCAGGCCGGTCGATCTGGTGACCGAAGATGGGCTGCACAGGCTGATTCAGACGCGGGTGATGAGCGAGACGGTCTTTGCGTAACGCGGAGGACGTACTGCACGCCTCGCGTATCCGCGACGCTGTGCTGCGGATACGCGACTACACGCAAGGCATGGATCAGGCGGCGTTTGTCTCCCAATCGCTGATCTCCGATGCCGTCTCGATGAATTTTCTGGCCATTGGCGAGAACGCTTCCAAGCTGTCAGCAGCTGCCCGCGCGCTTACGTCCGGGATCGAATGGCGTGACGCGATCAATCTTCGTCATCGCATCGCCCATGGCTACGAAGATCTGAGCTTGTCGATCCTATGGTCTATCGTTGTCGTCGAGCTGGATCCGCTGAGGGCCGCAGCTGAGCGGATCATGGCTAGGTCCTAGAGCATTTTCCGATAAGTGTGAAACGGTTATCGGATCGAAAAATGCTCTAAACTTTTGATTTAGAGACTTTTTCGCCAGACCCTGATGAAGCCATCAGGTCGGAAAGGGCTCTAGCGCCGCCCCATCCGCCAGGCCGCCGCGAAGGCCACCAGGGCCAGGGGCGCGAAAGCCCCAAACAGCCACGGCCCCACGGCATAGGCCGCCGCTGGCTCCACGCCGTGGCCAAAGCCCAGCAGGTTGGCCATGGCGCCCGCCGCCGCCGAGCCGGCCGCGCCGCCGATCAGCTGGATGGTGGGCACGGCCGAGGAGGCCAGGGCCTGTTCCTCGGGCGGGGCGGCGGCGATCACCTGGCGGGCCAGGAATGCCCAGCACAGGCCAAAGCCGCAGCCGATCACCAGGAACGCGATACCAGTCTCGATCAGACCGCCGCGCGTGACGGCCCAGGCGCTCCAGATCACGCCGACCAGCAGGGTTCCGACGCCGGCCCGGATAGCCAGACCCTCGCGCGCCTGGGGCAGGCCGCCGACCAGCAGGGCGCAGATGGTCCAGCCGGCCGCGATGGCCCCGGTGACATAGCCGGCCATCAGGGGCGAGGCGGCGTGGCGGGCCTGGATGAAGGCGGGTCCATAGACGGTGAAACCGATGGCTGCGGCCTCGCAGGCGAACATGATCAGCAGGCCAAGGCCCGTGGCGGTGGTCAGGTCGGCGACAGCGCGGGGCAGCAGCCGGTCGCGCGTGCGCCCGTTGGCGACGAGCATGGCGCCCATGCCGATCACGCCCAGCAGGGCGCAGACCCCAGCCAGGACGGGGGAAGAGACGATGCCCGCCGCGCCGATCAAACTGACCCCGACGATCAGCAGGGTCAGCTGCAGGCCAGGTATGCGATTGCGTGCCTCGGCGCGCTTCTCTGAGGGCAGCATCACAGCCACGGCGATCATGAAGACGATGGCCTGGACCACGAACATCCAGAACGCGCCGCGCCAGAAGCCAGCCTGCGCGAACAGGCCGCCAACCAACGGGCCCAGCAGGGTGGCGCCGCCCCAGACCCCGGCTATGGCGCCATAGACGCGAGGCCACAGGCTTTCGGGGAACAGGGCGGTGATGGCCACATAGCACAGGGCCACGACCGCGCCCGCGCCCAGGCCCTGCACCAGCCGGCCGACCACGAAGGTGATGAACTCTGGCGCCAGGGCGCTCATCGCGCAGCCGATGGCGTAGGCGACCCCGGCCAGCATGGCGGCCTGCCGCAGGCCCAGCGCGATGGACAGCTTGCCGCTGCAGGCCCCGGCGAGGATCGAACCCATCAGGAAGGCCGCCACCGACCAGCCGAAATACTGATAGCCGCCGATTTCCTTGGCGACGCTGGGCATGATGGTGGCTGTGACCAGCGTATCGGCCGCGTTCAGCCAGATACCCAGGCACAGCAACGCAAACCGCGGCAGTAGCTGGGGGTCGAGCAGGGCGGGGCGGTCAGCAGATGAGGACATTTGGCTGGGGGTGATGCCCTTTTCCAACCGTCTCGCCAAGTCCGGGCGGTGAACCTTGCCACCTGCAGCGCCGTTGCAGAGGATGATGCGCTTCTCGCTGCCGCCTTCGCCCCGCGTTCCGCCGCATCTGGTCGCCCTGGCCGAGATGAGCGGCTTTCTGCTCGACATGGCCCTGGCCGGTCTTCTGCTGTTCGCCCTCGTTGACCGCCTGGCGCCGCCGCAGGACCTGCCGTGGAAGCCGTTTTCGCTGAACCAGCCCCTGGGTCTTGCAACGGCGGCCAAGCTGTCGCGGATCGCCGCCGACCCGGTCGCCTGCCGCGTGGCCTTGAACGAGGGCGGCGTGAAGTTCGCCGACCAGCCGGTGCGCGAAAAGGACTTCTGCTCGACGCGCGACACCGTGCGCTTCGCCAGCCGCCTGGCTCCCGCCGCGCCCGTCATGACCTGCCCGATGGCGCTCAGCTACGTCCTGTGGGAGCGACAGGTGCTGACGCCGGCCGCGCGCGAAATCCTGGGCGCCCGCGTCGTCCGGATCGACCATTTCGGGACCTATGCCTGCCGCACCATCTATGGCCGGCCGGGCGAGCGGCCCAGCCAGCATGCGCGGGCCAACGCCCTGGATGTCGCCAGTTTGCGGCTATCGGACGGTCGCAGGCTCTCTGTGCTCAGAGACTTTCGCGATGCCGGTCCCGAAGGCCGTTTCCTGCGGGCCGCGCGCGACGGCGCCTGCAAGGTGTTCGGCGCGGTGCTGGGCCCGGATTACAACGCAGCCCACGCCGACCACTTGCATCTGGATCACAGTCCCTACCATCTGTGCCGCTGAAAGCGTTTGGCGGTTGAACCGCCACCCCCGGTCGTGCTTGGTGCGGCGTTAACCTTTGCAAGGCGCTCCCCCGCCCCATGGCCTATCGCGTTCCGCGCCATCCGCGCATCGAGCACCACGCAAAGCATCAGACGCGCCTGGCGCGTCTGACAGGTCTGGTGCTGCTCTGGATTCTGGTGGCGATCATGGCCCTGCTGGCCGAGCGCACCATTCCCAGCCAGCACGCCCCGTGGAAGGCGCTGCGCGTCGTCGATCCGGTGGGCATGGCCACCCGCATCAAGGCGGCCCGCAGCGGGCGCGATCCCAAGCTTTGCCGGGCGATCCTGGCCAAGGCGGGTCTTACCTATCGCGACCTGCCCGACAAGACCGAGGGCGATTTCTGCGTGGTGCGCGACGCCTTGCGGATCGAATCCGGAATGGCGCCGCTGATCCCCGCCGACGCGACCATGGTCTGCAAGGAGGCGCTGGCCCTGTCGATCTGGGAGCGCCAGGTGGTGCAGCCCGCCGCCTATGAACTGTTGGGGCAGGGCGTCACTGGCCTGGAGCACTACGGCGCCTATTCGTGCCGGCGGATGTACGGCAAGCCCGATGGGCCGGTCAGCGAACACGCCTTGGCCGACGCCATCGACCTGGCCGGCTTCAAGCTGGCGGACGGCAGCCGGATCATGGTGGCGACCGACTGGACCGATCCTGGCCCCAAGGGGCAGTTTCTGCGCCGCGTGCGTGACGGAGCCTGCAAGGTGTTCCTGACGACGCTCAGCCCCGACTACAACGCCGAACACCGCGACCACTTCCATCTGGATATGAGCGGCTGGAACAAGTGCGCCTGAGAGGCTGACCCGAAATGAAGTTGGGTGATTTCAGGCACTTGTGATTCTGTTGGAGATGCGAACCAACAACGGAATTTGACATGTGGACCGAAACCACCCGACGCAAGCATGCCCGAAAGGGCCTGCGGTATTCAAGCGATCTGACGGACGAGGAGTGGGCGGTTCTGGAACCGCTGGTCCCGGCGCGGTCTCGGCTGGGGCGACCGGCCAAGTGGTCCCGGCGGACGATAACCAACGCCCTGTTCTATGTTTTGCGTAGCGGCCTGCCGTGGCGGATGCTGCCGGGGGACTTCCCGCCGGTGACGACGGTTCAGCGCTATTTCTACGCCTGGCGCGACAGCGGCCTTTGGACCTCGATCAATCATCTGCTGCTGATGGATTGCCGGGAGGCAGCGGCGCGCGAGGCCTCGCCCAGCGCCGGGGTGATCGACAGCCAGAGCGTCAAAACCACCGAAAGCGGCGGGCCTTTTGGGTATGACGCGGGCAAGAAGATCAAAGGCCGCAAGCGTCACATCCTCACCGACACTGGCGGTTTGCTGGTCACAGCCCGGGTCCATACAGCCGATATCCAGGATCGCGACGGCGCGCCCGACGTCCTGACCGCGATCCGATCCAGCTTCCCCTGGCTGCGCCAGGTCTTCGCCGACGGCGGCTATGCCGGCGACAAGCTGCGTCACGCCATGGCGGGGCGGGGCGATTGGAAGATCGAGATCATCAAACGATCCGACACCGCCAGGGGCTTCGTGCTGCTGCCCCGCCGATGGGTCGTGGAGCGCACCTTCGCCTGGCTCGGCCGAAACCGCCGCCTGGCCAAGGACTTCGAGAAGACCCTCGACAGCTCAACCGCATGGCTCTTCATGGCATCGGTCCAACTCATGACCCGAAGGCTCGCAACCCTCTGATCACAATCAGAAACATTATGAGGCAGACTCTTAGTATGATCGGCCGTCAGCCATTGGCACGCCCATTTGGAGGCCTACTCCCGATCTGTCTCACCGGTCAAAAGCTCATCCAACTTCGCGAGAACGTTCTCCCGGGAGGGCTGACTGGCGATGGAGACTACGGATTTCATGACCTCACGATCCTTGGGAGAGGTCGTAGCAATGACCACTTCCCACCCCAAACAGACGATCACCCTGTCCGCTTCGGGGACCAGCGAACGACCATTGCTAGTGTCGGTGTATCCCTGTCGTTTCAGGTCGGGAATGCACCGATACCGACAATGCCTGGCGGTCGTGATCTGAAGGTCCGGATACGGGCCAGAAGCCCATGGCAAACTTCGACCCTGAGCGGACAATATTATCGCCGCAGCAAACGCGGCAGCTTCAGCCAAGCAAGCAAGGCGAGGGGCACGGACGCTAGCGACGAAAACTTGATGAACAAGTATCTATCCGCCGCCACGGCGCAATCTTTGACTAAGGAAGCGTATAGGTGGGCAGGGTATCCGCTGCTGCCTGTCGTCTGCCGTATCGCATCGGCACATTCATTATTCGTTTCCCAAGCTATAAACCACACCAGACCGCCGACCATGAGTAGTGCACCGGCAGTAAAACCTGAAATCAGCTTTGCAGATCGGACAGTCATCTCCGCAACCTATCAGATGAGTGTGCGCCAGCAACCGTTTGCCAGCGTCCGACAACCACCCTGAACAGACGATCAGCAGGTCCGCTCTCGGCGCCGGCGGCCGACCTTTGCCAGCGTCGGTTTATCCCCGTCGTTTTAGGGCGGGAATGACGGGAGGTATCGGGATCGGCTGTGCTGCATCCCCGTTCTTTCCAGACTGGAATTCAGCCAAATCATCAGCTTGTAAAAATCTTGAACACCCCGATCCTTGGCGTTCAAACCGTCCGTATGCTTGAGACTGTCACCGTCGCAAGGGGAGGCGCCTGGATCCGGCCAAAAGCGGCGATGGGGATGAAGCTGAGCGGGGCCGCGCGGGCGGGCGGCGGGGACGATGGTGGTCTGTTCGTTGGATTGATCCGGGACCACCGGAAGCCTCGCACGTGACGGATAGGCGATCGCGCCCTACGGGCTGCTTCGCAGCCATCTTCCCCCCGCGGGGGAGGACGACCGCGAAGCGGTCAGGAGGGGGCGAGTGGCGCTATGCCCCCAGCGCGTAAGGCCCGCTCTTGTCGAGCGCCGCCTTCCACGCTGGACGGGCGTGCATGCGTTCGATCCAGGCGGCGATGTGGGGATAGTCGGCCAGCTTGCCCATGGCCTTGGCGACCTCGGGCACGAAGCTCATCTGGATGTCGGCGCCGGTCAGGCTGTCGCCCACCAGGAACTGCCGGCCAGCAAGGCTGTCATTGACGAAGGACAGGTGGTTGGCGATCTCGGACTGGATACGCGGGTGCAGCGGCGCGCCAGCCTCGCCCAGCCGGGCGACATACATGTTGAGCATCAGGGGCAGCATGGCCGAGCCCTCGGCATAGTGCAGCCACTGCTGATAGTGGTCGTAATCGGCGCTGGCCGGATCGGGGGCCAGGCGGCCTTCGCCTTGGCGGCGGATGACATAGTCGATGATCGCGCCGGACTCGATGACGGTGAGGTCGCCATCGACGATCACCGGCGACTTGCCCAGCGAATTGACGGCGGTCAGGGACGGCGGCGCCAAGCGGGTCTTGGGATCGCGGGTGTGGAAGACGATCTCGTAGGGAAGCTTCAGTTCCTCCAAAAGCCACAGGATCCGCTGCGAGCGCGACTCGTTGAGGTGGTGAACCTTGAGCATGTTTCTTCCCTTTTTTCTCGATTTTGCTGCACTGCGGCATTGCTCGCAGGTGCGAAAGGTCTCAGAGTAAAAGAAAACAACTGTTCGGCACAGGGGAGCAAGCCATGACCAACATCATCGCCCAAGGGACTGGCGCTGCCACCACCGAGACCCTGATCCTTCCAGGCCTCACTGGATTGCTGCGCGAAGCCGCCGACGCGGCCCAGCTGTTTGTGGCCGAGGCCAAGCCCGCCGTGAAGGCGGCGATCGTCGGCGCGGACGGCAGGATCGACCGCAAGCTGGCCGACGAGCATCAGCATCAGGTTCACGGCTATGGCTGGTATGCGGCCTATGCCGAGCTGATGAACCAGGTCGCCGGCTGGGCCGAGCGGTTGCAGGCGGTCGGCCAATTTGGCGAGGTCGAGGCCCTGCTGGCCCAGCTGCTGTTCTCCGAATATTGCGCCCAACTGGTCGGCGGCGTGCCGATGAACCAGGGCGAGATCGTTCGTCCAGCCCATCTGGTCACCGACCGCGCGGTGCTGAACCGGCTCTATTCCAACGGCCTGATGAAGCTGATGGTCGAGGGCGGTACGCAAGCCGTGAAGACCCGCATCGCCCAGCGCCTGGCCGAGGCGCGCGGTCGTCCGACTCTGGAAAACACCGGCCTCGACGAAACCTTCGAGATGATCCGCGACCAGTTCCACGCCTTCGCCGAGGAAAAGGTCACGCCTTTCGCTCACGAATGGCACCTGAAGGATCAGCTGATCCCCATCGAGCTGGTCGAGGAACTGGGCGCCTTGGGCGTGTTCGGCCTGACCATCCCCGAGGAATATGGCGGCAGTGGCATGGGCAAGACCGCCATGTGCGTGGTCTCAGAAGAGCTGTCGCGCGCCTGGATCGGCGTTGGCTCCCTGGCCACCCGCTCGGAAATCGCCGGCGAGCTGATCCTGACCGGGGGCACCGAGGCGCAGAAGCAGTACTGGCTGCCCAAGCTGTCGGACGCCTCGATCTTGCCGACCGCCGTCTTCAGCGAGCCCAATACCGGCAGCGACTTGGGCGCGCTGCGCACGCGCGCCACCCTGACCGGCGACCAGTACGTCGTGACCGGAAACAAGACCTGGATCACCCACGCGGCCCGCGCCGACATGATGACCCTGTTGGTCCGCACCGAGCCCGACACCACCGACTATCGCGGCCTGTCGATGCTGCTCGCTCCCAAGCCGCGCGGCGCCCCGGGTGATGACTTCCCGGCGCAAGGCATGAGCGGCGGCGAGATCGGCGTCATCGGCTATCGCGGCATGAAGGAATATGAGCTGGCTTTCGACGGCTTCACCGTGCCGGCCGACAACCTGCTGGGCGGCGTGCCCGGCCAAGGTTTCAAGCAGCTGATGGCCACCTTCGAGAGCGCCCGCATCCAGACCGCCGCCCGCGCTGTCGGCGTGGCGCAGGCGGCGCTGGAGACCGGGCTCGGCTACGCCCTGGACCGCAAGCAGTTTGGCCAGGCGATCTTCGACTTCCCGCGGGTCCACAACAAGCTGGTCATGATGGCCGCTGAGATCATGGGCGTGCGCCAACTGACCTATTTCGCCGCCGCCCAGAAGGACGAGGGCAAGCGCTGTGACGTGGAAGCCGGCATGGCCAAGCTGATCGCCGCCCGCGTGGCCTGGGCCGCCGCCGACAACGCCCTGCAGATCCACGGCGGCAACGGCTTTGCGATGGAATATGTCGTCAGCCGCCTGCTGGCCGACGCCCGGATCCTCAACATCTTCGAAGGCGCTGGCGAGATCCAAGCCCAGGTGATCGCGCGACGGCTGCTGGACGGCGGGAACTAGGCCCGGAGCCGAACGCCCCCTCCGTCACGCTGCGTATTCGCACCGCGCCACCTCCCCCATTTCACGGGTGAGGAGATAGAACCTTTTCCTCCCATGCGAAGCGGGGGAGGTGGCGCGGTGTCGATAGACGCCGTGACGGACGGGGCGTCCGAGTGCTTGCCGCACGCACAAGCATCAGCATAGCCTGCACGCCTGCACGCCTGCACGCCTGCCGCCAAGGACGCACCATGCTCGCCACGACCCGCCGCGCCGCCCTGCTGTCCGTACTGGCCACCGGCGGGCTGGCTGCCTTCGGCACAGCGAAAGCCAGGGAGACCGGCTCGGTCGCCGCGGCGGTCGATAAATACGCCCAGGAAGTCATGGCCGGCCTCCCCGACCAGCCAGGCCTTGGCGTCTGCGTGGTCGAGAACGGCGAGATCACCCTGGCCAAGGGCTACGGCGTCAAGCGCCTGGGCGCGCCGGCCCGGTGCGACGAGAACACCATCTTTGGCATCGCCTCCAACACCAAGGCCATGACGGCCGCGGCCCTGGCCATGCTGGTCGAGGAAGGCAAGGTCGAGTGGGATGCGCCCGTCGCCCGCTACCTGCCCGACTTCGCGATGAGCGACCCGGTGGTCACCAAACTGATGACTGTGCGCGACTTGCTGGTCCATCGCAGCGGCCTGACGCTTGGCGCTGGCGACCTGATGATCTGGCCAGCGCCGACCCACACCCGGGCCGAGATCGTGGCGGGTCTCAAATACCTGCCCATCGGCAGCCAGTTCCGGGGCGGCTACGCCTATGACAACGTCCTCTACGTGGCCGCTGGCGAGGTGGTCGCCGCCGTCACCGGCAAGCCGTGGGAAGACTTCGTCCAGACCCGGATCTTCGATCCCCTCGGCATGACCGACACGACCCCGACGCCGGCCAAGGTCGACAAGAACCGCCGGGCCGAGCCGCATTGTCGCCTGGGGCCGCCTGTGCGGGGCATGGGACCCCAAACCGTCCTGCCCTTCGACGACAGCTTCGCCTCGGCCGCCGCCGCCGGCGGGGTCAACACCACGCCGGCCGACATCGGCAAATGGATGCGGGCGCAGCTGGCCCAGGGCGCCCTGCCAAACGGCAATCGGCTCTGGAGCGAGGCCACGGCCCGCGAAATGTGGAAGCCCCAGACCATCACCACCTCTTCCGATGGTCCGACCGCCGAGAACCCTGCGCGCCCCTCGATGCAGGCCTATGCCCTGGGCTGGTTCGTGCAGGACCATCGCGGCGAGCGGCTGCTGTGGCACACCGGCGGCCTGGCGGGTTTCATTTCCTATACGGGCCTGCTGCCCGGCCGGAGGTCCGGCATCATGGTGATGACCAACGCCGAGGAAAACCCGGTGCTGCGCGCGCTGCGCTATGGCGGTCCCGACCGCCTGCAGGGGCGCAGCGACTACGACTGGATCGCCTCAAGCAAGCGCGTCCAGGCCGAGGCCGACGCCCAGGCCATCAAGGACGCCGCCGAGGCCGCCACGCCCAAGGCCGGCGGCAAGGCGCCGAGCCTGCCGCTGGACGCCTATGTCGGGGTCTATCGCGACCCCTGGTACGGCACGGTCACCATCGGCAAGGCAAAAGGGAAGAAGGCCAAGGGCCTGACCGTCTCGTTCGACAAGACCCCTGCCCTGCAAGGTAAGCTGGAGTTGTTCGACGGCGAGACCTTCAAGACCGTCTTCGACGACCGCACCCAGGAAGACGCCTTCATCACCTTCGACGTCGCGGGCGGCGCGGTGACGTCGGCTCTGCTCAAGGCGGTGTCGCCTCTCGCCGATTTCTCATTCGACTATCAGGACCTGCGACTGACGCGGCTGCCCTAGACTTCGGACCTAGAGCCCTTTCCGACCTGAAGGCTTCATCAGGGTCGGGCGAAAAGGGCTCTAAATCAAAAGTTTAGAGCATTTTTCGATCCGATAACCGTTTCACACTTATCGGAAAATGCTCTAGCGGGGTCGCCAGCCGTCGGCGATGGCCATGATCTGACGTTCCATGGCGGCCGACATGGCCAAGGCATCGCCCTTGCCGCCGCTAAGGGCGGCCATGCGGTAATTCCAGGCGTAGGCGGCCTTCAACAGTTCAATGGCTAGCTGCTGGTCCAGATCGACGCGCACCTCGCCGCGCGTGACCCCTTCGGCCAGCACGTCGCGCAGCATGTCGGTCAGCCGCTCGTTGCGGCCATAGGGCGTGACGCCGGGATCGACGCTGGGGCTGTAGGAGGCGGCGATGTGGGCGAGGAACAGCTTCACCCGCCGGGTCTCGAACTCGTAGTGGATCGCGAAGATCGAGCAGAGCCGGTCTGCGGTCGAGCCCCGCAGATAGGGCAGGACCCGATCGAATTCCATGTAGAGGTCGGCGAGACGGTGCTCCATGACGTGGCTGAGCACCTCGGCCTTGGAGGCGAAGGTCGTGAAAACGCTGCCGACCGAGACACCCGCTCGTTCCGCAATAGCGCGGATGGTGGTTTCCTCGTAACCGACGTCGTTGAACAGGTCGCGGGCGGCCTCGAGGACCTTCTCGCGCGTCGCCTGTTTCTGGTCGTCTCTTACGCCCAAGCCCGTCCCCCTCGAACACGCTAGCGTCTAGTTATGATCAGGACGCCCCGCCCCACACCGGGGCGTCCCCCGGATCAGGCGCGAGCGGCCGCGAAAATGACCTTCAGTTGATCCGAAAGCCGCGCCAGCAACGCATCCACCGCCCAGCCGTCATAGACAGCGCGACGATAGTTGGCGACATACACGTCCCAAGTCATTTCAGCCAAGAGCTTTGCGTCGATGCCGCTCTTAAGCTGACCCTGATCGATGCCACGCTGGGTGACCTCGCCGATCAGGCGGAAGATGTGCTTGAGATCCGCGCGCGAACGACGCTCGGCGGCCTCGGTGCGGGTCCACGAAACGGCGATGCTGGCGCGCAGCAGCGGCAATTGGTCGAGGTGGAAGTTATAGGCGACGCCGAACAGGCCCAGCAGAGCCTCATCCACAGTGGCGCCGGCGCGGGCGGCCTGGACCATCTGGGCGTAGATGACTTCGTAGTCGGCGGTCAGGATCTCGTCGAACAGTTCGGTCTTGTCGGCGAAGCTGGCGAACACGGCGCCGGTCGACATGCCAGCCGCTTGGGCGATGTCGCGGATGGTCGCGCCTTCGTAGCCACGCTCGCTGAACAGACGGCGGGCGGCCGACAGGACGCGTTCGCGCGTACGCTGCTTGGCCAGGGCCCGGCGGGTCAGCTTGACGGGGGCGTCGGTCGCCGACTCGATATTGACGGATACAAAGCTCATGCGGCGGCCTCCAGACGGGCGAGAGCGGCCTCGGCGCGCTTCTCGAACTCAGTGCAATATTCATCGACGACGTTTTGAAGGACGTCGGCGTAGCGGCGCGCCAGTTGGCGGCCATCCTGCGCGGCGTCGCGCAGGTCGGTGATCAGCTGGCGGACTTCCGCCATGGCGTCTTCGCGTTCCGACGCGGAGAACGCGACGGCGCCTATAGCGGCCTGAGCCATTTTTCTTTTTCCTGCCTCCCCGCTGGGGAAGAAGCGTCGAAAGATCTGCGGTGAGGGGGCGATCATGTTCAACGAACGCATACTATGAAAATCGGAGCGGGGGGCATATCGCCGTACTGGCGGGATTGCAACCACTGGAGAGGACTAAAATCACCGAACGTCGGCCGGGTTTCTATGTATGTGAGCGGTCGCATTATGCTAGTGCGACAAATGCGCCCAACGAACTCGTTCGTCGAATTTGCTCATCGGACGCCGTTCCGTCAAAGCGAAGCAGAGTGGCAAAGTTCCGTTCGAACGCCTATCTTCCATCTCATGGACAGACTGTTCGACTTCCTCGTTCCGGCCGCGCTTCTGGCGGTGCTTCTCGCGCTCAGCGGCGGGCTCTATGCCCTGTTCCGCGGCGGCGACTTCGGCCGTTCCAATTCCAACAAGCTGATGCGGCTTCGCGTGGTGTTGCAGTTCGTCGCGATCATCGTATTGGTGGCCGCATATTGGTGGCGCACGCGCTAAAATACGATAACGGCGGTCCGCGACCCATGGTCACGCTCAACAAGATCTACACGCGCACAGGCGATGGCGGCTCGACGCGTCTGGCCACGGGAGCCCCCGTAAGCAAGGCTTCGCTGCGGGTTGAAGCCTATGGCGGCGTCGACGAGACCAACGCGTTTCTGGGCGTGGCGCGACAATACACCGCGCACGATCCGCAGCTCGACGCCATGCTTGAGCGCATCCAGAACGACCTTTTCGACCTCGGCGCGGATCTGGCCACGCCGGAACAGCACGAAAAACCCGCTTGGGAACCCCTGCGGATTGTCGAAAGCCAGGTCGAGCGCCTGGAACAGGAAATCGACCGCCTGAACGACGAGCTGTCGTCTCTGACTTCGTTCGTTCTGCCGGCCGGCTCCCCCGCCTCGGCCGCCCTGCACGTGGCGCGTACGGTCTGCCGCCGCGCCGAGCGGGTGGTGGTGCTGTTGTCGGAAACCGAGGGCGAGGTTGTCGGCAAGCCGGCGCTGAAATATCTCAACCGCCTGTCCGACCTGCTGTTCGTCGCTGCCCGCTGGGCCAACGACAAGGGTGCGGGAGACGTGCTCTGGAAGCCCGGCGCGACGCGCTAGAGCATTTTCCGATAAGTGTGAAACGGTTATCGGATCGAAAAATGCTCTAAACTTTTGATTTAGAGCCCTTTTCGCCCGACCCTGATGAAGCCATCAGGTCGGAAAGGGCTCAAGTCTATTTCTTGGTGGGCGCGGGCGTCGGCGTCGGCGTCTCAGGAGCCTCGCCGTTGATCGGCGGCACATTCAAGGGCCGGCGGGTCAGGGTCTCGATCGAATAGATCGTACCGCATTTGAGCCACCTGCCGGCCCAGGCCCCGCCGCGCGCCTCGCAGCGCTCCTTCGGCCAGACCCACAGATAGTGGTAGCCGAGCACGGCGAGGGTGCTGACGAGAAACAGGCCGACGAAGATGATCTTCAGGCGATTGATCGTGCGGTTCATGGTCCGGCTCTCTAGTGGCGGGCCGAAAGCCTGACCAGTTCTTTCGCGCGCCCAGCCCTTTTCGCGCAGGGGACCACCGCGTCACCAGACGCCGCGCGCGAAGTGCCCTACATTTGTTTAAGCGGTGGAGCGATGACCCTTACGCTGACGCGAAGGGCAACTTGCATTGCAGTGCGGAAAAGGTAATTCCCCTGCTCACGCAGGAGAGAAACGCAGCCTGGAGGCGTGAAACCCGATGAAGGTCCTAGTCCCGGTTAAACGGGTTATCGATTACAACGTGAAGGTTCGCGTCAAAGCGGATCAGACGGGCGTCGATCTGGCGAACGTCAAGATGTCCATGAACCCCTTCTGCGAGATCGCGGTCGAAGAAGCCGTGCGCCTGAAGGAAAAGGGCGTGGCGACCGAGATCGTCATCGTCAGCATCGGTCCGGCGCAAGCCCAGGAAACGATCCGCACGGCCCTGGCCATGGGCGGTGACCGCGGCGTCCTGGTTACGACCGACGCCGACCCCGAACCCCTGGCCGTCGCCAAGCTGCTGGCCGCCGTGATCGGCGAAGAGCAACCTGGCCTCGTGCTGATGGGCAAGCAGGCCATCGACGGCGACAACAACGCCGTTGGCCAGATGCTGTCGGCCCTGCTGGGCTGGCCTCAGGCCACCTACGCTTCGGCCCTCGAAGTCTCGGGCTCGACCGCCAAGGTCACCCGCGAAGTCGACGGCGGCCTGCAGACGCTGGACGTCGATCTGCCCGCCGTGATCACCGCCGACCTGCGCCTGAATGAGCCGCGTTACGCCTCGCTGCCCAACATCATGAAGGCCAAGAAAAAAGAGATCGCGAGCAAGACCGTCGCCGACTACGGCGTCGATGTTGCGCCGCGCCTCAAGGTCCTCAAGGTCACCGAGCCCGCCAAGCGCTCGGCCGGCATCAAGGTCGAGACCGCCGCTGATCTCGTGTCCAAGCTCAACCTCGCGGGAGTGCTCTAGATGGCCGTTCTCGTCGTCGCCGATAACGACAACGCGCACCTGCGCGATGGCACCCACAAGACCGTCACCGCCGCCCTGAAGCTTTCGGGCGACGTGGATATCCTGGTCCTTGGTCAGGGCGCAAAGGCCGTGGCCGACGCGGCCGCCAAGATCAGCGGCGTCCGCAAGGTCCTGCTGGCCGAAAGCGCCGCCCTGGGTCATGGCGTGGCCGAGGCGGAAGCCGACGCCGTGCTTGCCCTGGCCGGTAATTATGACGCGATCCTCGTGCCAGCCACCTCGGGCGGCAAGAACTTCGCGCCGCGCATCGCCGCCAAGCTGGACGTCGCCCCGATCAGCGAGATCGTGGAAGTCGTCTCGGCCGACACCTTCGTTCGCCCGATCTATGCCGGTAACGCCCTCGAAACCGTCCAGTCCTCGGACGCCAAGAAGGTGATCACCGTCCGTCCCACCGCCTTCGCGGCGGCGGAAGAAGGCGGCTCCGCTCCCGTGGAAACGGTCGGCGGCGCGGAAGCCGACAAGACCCGCTTCGTCAGCGAAGAGATGGTCAAGTCGGATCGTCCAGAACTGGCCGCGGCCAAGATCGTCGTCTCGGGCGGTCGGGCCATGGGTTCGGCCGAGGAGTTCCAGAAGATCATCGAGCCCCTGGCCGACAAGCTGGGCGCCGCCGTCGGCGCCTCGCGCGCGGCGGTCGATGCGGGCTATGCCCCCAACGACTATCAGGTGGGTCAGACCGGCAAGGTCGTGGCGCCGGCGTTGTACATCGCCATCGGCATCTCGGGCGCCATCCAGCATCTGGCCGGCATGAAGGACTCCAAGATCATCGTCGCCATCAACAAGGACAGCGACGCCCCGATCTTCCAGGTCGCCGATTTTGGCCTGGTCGCCGATTACAAGACCGCCGTACCCGAACTGATGGACGCGCTCGCAGCAGCCGGAAAGTAGGCTTCGGCAACACCGAAATGGAAAAGGCCCGGAGGCGACTCCGGGCCTTTTCTGTTGGGCGGGGCGGCAGCGCCGCTGTCATCGGCGCTGCAGGGTCGACGAGGCCATGGCGATCTGGCGCGGTGCTTCGGGACGGCCGATCTTGGCGGTCGCATAGGGCGCCACCGAATAGGACAGGTCGCGCTGCCAACGCAGATCGTCGAGCGGCAGGGCGGGCCGGCCAGCGGCCAGCGGCCAGCGGCCAGCGGCCAGCGGCCAGCGGCCAGGAAAACGGCGAGCGTCAGCGCGCCCGCGACAAGCAGGATCTTCATCTCGTCACCTTTTCGGGGAGGGGTGGGTGGAAAGAGCGGCGCCGAGGAGACAATCGCTGCTGCGCCTTCCGAAAACCAACGATCTCTATTGGTCCAGCTTGTGAGCTGCGCTAACATCCCAAGATCATGCGCCTGCCGCCCTTCTCCACCCTGACAGCCCTGGAGGCCGCCGCTCGCCACCGCAGCTACAGCCGGGCGGCCGACGAGCTGTTCGTCACCCACGGCGCGGTCAGCCAGCAGATCCGCAAGCTGGAGGAGGAACTGGGCGTTCGCCTTTTCCTGCGCCAAGGCAACCGCATGGAGCCTACCGTCACCGGAGCGGCCCTGGGCGCGAGCGTGACCGAGGCCCTGTCTGGCCTGAAGCGCGGCGTGCAGGCCGCCCGCAACGCCGCCTGCGGACCTATCGTGCTCAGCACCGGGGCGGCCTTCGCCACCCGCTGGCTGGTCACCCGGCTGGCGCGGGCCTCGGCGGAGACCGGCGAGCTGGACTTGACCGTGCGCGTCGAAGACCGGGTATCGGACCTCTCCACGGACGGCGCCGACGTCGCCCTGCGCTTTGGTATTGGACCCTGGCCCGGGCTTGAGTCGGTGCGCCTGCTCAGCGAGCGCCTGTTCCCGGTGTGCAGCCCCGCTCTCCTCAAGCGCCACCCGATCGACAAGCCCGAGGACCTGCTGAACGCCCCGCTGCTGCGCCACACCGCCCTGCCCTGGAGCGCCTGGTTCCACGCCATGGGCTTGCCCATGCCTGACCTGCCGCCCAGCCTGGGCTTCGACGACACCTCGATGATGCTGGACGCCGCAGCCCAAGGCCTGGGCGTCGCCCTCGCCCGCAGCGGCCTGTCCGAGCGCGACCTCCGCCACGGTCGCCTGATGCGCCCCCTGGCGGGCGAGGTCGAGATCGACACCGGCCACCACTTCGTCTGGCGCGCCGACAATCCCAAGCTGGCGCGACTGCTCAAGCTGCGCGACTGGTTCGTGGCCGAGACGGCGATCGGACGCGATCTGAAGAGTTGAGCGCGGTCACACTAGCGTCGTCAGACTGTCGCGGTGGCGTCTCGAGCCGCCCATATTCCAGCCCCCAGGGCAACGCGCACCGTATTGCGCACAAGGGGGTACAGATGAATTTTCACGGACCGATCGGCCGCTCCATGCGGCTCTTCTGCGGCGTCGCCACCGGCGCTTTTCTAGCCACGGCCGCCCATGCTGCAGACACCGCGACCTCGCCAACTGAAGCCACAGATGTCGAGCAGGTCGTGGTCACCAGCACCCGCGAGACCCGCTCAGCCGTAGCCATGGAGAGCCAGCAGATTCAGCGGGTGCTACCCGGCGCCAATCCGCTGAAGGCGATCCAGTTCCTGCCCGGCGTTGTCTATCGAACAGCCGACCCGTGGGGCAACAACGAGCAAAACCTGTCGCTTTTTGTCCATGGTTTCTCGACCCAGCAGTTGGGCTACACCCTGGATGGCGTGCCGCTGGGCGACCAGCAGTACGGCAATTACAATGGCCTGTCGGTCTCACGCTCAGTCTCAAGCGAGAACGTCGCGCGCGTGACCCTTTCATCGGGCGCAGGCTCGCTTGGCGTGGCCTCGACCAGCAACCTGGGCGGTGCGATCGAGACCTTCACCCGCGCGCCCTTAGCAGAGCGGGTCTTTGCCGTCCGTCAGACAGTCGGCAGCAACGAGACTAGCCGCACCTTCCTGCGCCTCGATAGCGGCGAGATGGGCGCCGGCTTCAAGGGCTATGTGTCGTACCTGCGTCACGACGCCAAGGCCTGGGACTTCGATGGTCACCAGCGCGGCCATCAGGTGAACCTCAAGCTGGTCCATGAGGGCGAGCACGGCGAACTGACCTTCTATGCTGACTGGCAGATGAAGGTCGAGCCGAACGAAGACGCCACCGCCTTTGGCAGCCAGCAGAATGCCGCCGGCCAAGGCTTCACGCCGTATACACGCCCGTTCCACTATCCCGATCTTGCGGCCTGCACGAGCAGCTTGACGGGCGGCCCTGGCACTCCGCCGCCCGCTCAGGGAAACAATTTCTCCAATTGTTTCAGCGCTGCGCAGCGCGAAGACATCCTGTCCTACCTCCGCTACGTCTGGACGCCGACCGAAAACTTCACCTGGACCAACCAAGTCTATTATCACTATAATTTCGGGCGCGGCATTGTGTCTGGACCGGTCAATAATGCTGGCCTGCCGGCGTTGTTCGCCACCTACTATCCAAATCTGGTCGTGGGCGGCTCAGCGACCAGCGCCGGCTCGCTACAGAACATCGTTAATCTGTTCGGCGGCTCGGGTAACGCGGTCCGCACCACCGAATATCGCATCAATCGTCCTGGCGCGCTTTCGACGGTCGAGTGGACGCTGGGTGACCATCAGATCAAGGGTGGTTTCTGGTTCGAGCACAATGAGCCGGCCCAGCATCGCGTCTGGTATCCGATGACGGCCGCGAACAATAACCTGTCACCCTACGACGTGCCGCGGGGCAACAAGGCCCTCACCCAATATGCGGCCGAGTTCTTTACCAACGACATTCAATTGCACCTGCAGGACCAATGGCGCGTGACGCCGAAGCTGCTCCTTCAGGCCGGCTTCAAATCCAGCCTGCAAGACGCGACAGGCAAGTTCCCGATCAACCAGCGGAACCTGCCGACGGTGGCGGTGCCCGTGCGCTATCCGACGGGCAGCATCGAGTCGAACAAGTGGTTCCTGCCGCAACTGGGCTTGTTGTGGGACGCCAACGAGAACGACCAGGTGTTCGTCAACGTGCAGCAAAACATGCGCCAATTCATTCCGTACGGGGCCGGCAGCAATTTCTACGGCTTCTCGCCGTGGAGCCTTGGCACCCAGGCAGCCTTCGAACTGTTCAAGTCGACGGTGAAACCTGAAACTGCATGGACCTACGAACTGGGCCTTCGATCGCGTCGAGACGTCAATCTCGGCCCGATCACCGGCGTCGAAGGGCAGGTCAACCTCTACAATGTGAAGTTCAAGAACCGCCTGCTGAACATCGCACCCTACAACTTCATCAACCCGGCGCCCGCCATCCTGGCCAATGTCGGTGGCGTGACCACCAAGGGCATCGACGTCGCCGGCACGCTCAAGTTCGGGGACCACTTCCAGCTGTACAACGCGCTCTCGTACAATCAGTCCAAATACGACCAGAACTATCAGAGCGGCACAACGCTTGTGGGCGGCGTCTCGACGCCGGTCACCGTGGCCACTGGGGGCAAATATGTGCCGCTGACGCCGAAGTGGATGAACAAGACCATCGCTCGCCTCAGCTATGGCAATTTCGACGCCCAGATCAGCGGCGACTATGTTGGCAAGCGCTATGTGACCTATCTCAACGACCTGTCTGTGAAGTCGATGATGCTGGTCGACCTGCAGGCCGGCTACACCTTCGAACTCGCCGAAGGCGGCTTCCTGAAGGGCGCGCGGGTCAGCGCCAATGTTACGAACCTGTTCGACAAGAAGGGGGTCTCCACGGCTGGCGTCACGAGTAATTCGGGTGGCTACACCGCTTTCCCGCAAGCGCCCCGTATGGGCTTTGTCACCCTCTCGGCTGACTTCTAGGTCGTGGGCGGCGGCCGGCTTGCCCGTCCGCCGCCTGCTCCAAAAACAAAGGCCCGGCGAAAACGCCGGGCCTTTTTCGTTTCAGCGGTGTGAAGCGATAGCCTAGTCCTTGGCGCGTTCCTGATACGAGTTGTCCTCGGTCAGGATCACCACCCGCACGCCGACGGCGATGTAGGGCGGAACGGTGGTCTTGATGCCGTTGCTGAGCAGGGCCGGTTTGTACGACGAGCTGGCGGTCTGGCCCTTCACCGACGGTTCGGTGTCGACGACTTCCAGGATCATGGTGCGCGGCAGTTCGATGGCGATCGGGATGTCGTTGTGGGTCGACAGCTGGACCGTCATGTTTTCTTGCAGATAGGGGGCGGCGTCGCCGATGACGTCGGCGGTGGCCAGAACCTGGTCGAAGCTGACCGGGTTCATGAAATGGAAGCCCTCGCCATCCTGATACAGGAAGGTGTGGTCGCGTTGATCGACGAAGGCGCGCTCGACCTGCTCGGTGGTGCGGTAACGCTCGGACACCTTCACGCCGTCGGAAATGCGGCGCATGTTCAGCTGGGTCACCGGGGTGCCCTTGCCGGGGTGGATGTTGTCGACGGTCAGAACAACATACAGACGGCCGTCCATGTCAACGACGGCGCCCTTGCGGAGCGAGCTGGCGGCTACCTTCACTGCGTTAGTCCTTGGGCTTTCCGGGCGCTGCCCGGAGGCCGCGGCGCGAAGGGGGTGGTGATCCTGTGACCGCCCTCCTATAGCGAACGCGGCAAGATCGCCAGTCTCTACTACGCGGAGCGCCCGTGGCTGCTGACGCCCCTTCACCGCCACGGTCGCCGTGGTGGACGCCGTCGATCCACGCCGACCGCCGACCGTTCCTGATGGTCCGCAACCGGATCACCCGGGCGGTGCGCGGCTGGTTCGAGGATCAGGATTTCGTCGAGGTCGAGGCGGCCGCCCTGCAGGTCTCGCCCGGCAACGAGGCCCACCTTCACGCCTTCCAGACCACGATGCTGAGCCTGGCCGGCGATCCGGACCAGACCCTCTACCTGCACACCTCGCCCGAGTTCGCCTGCAAGAAGCTGCTGGCGGCTGGCGAGGACAAGATCTTCGACTTCGCCCGCGTGTGGCGCAATCGCGAGCGCGGGCCGCTGCATCATCCTGAGTTCGTCATGCTGGAATGGTATCGGGCCGGCGCGCCGTACCAGACGCTGATGGACGACTGCGCGGCGCTGCTGTCGCTGGCGGCCGAGACCGCCGGGACCCGGCGCTTTTCCTTCAAGGGCATGGACTGCGACCCCTTCACCGCGCCTGAACGGCTGAGCGTGGCGGAGGCCTTCGAGCGCCATGCGGGCGTCAATCTGCTGGCCAGCCTGGACGCGAGCGGCAAGACCGACCGCGACGCCTTGGCTGCGTCGGCGACGGCGGTAGGAATCCGGGTGGCCGACGACGACAGCTGGGCCGACGTCTTCAGCCGGGTGATCGTCGAAAAGGTCGAGCCGAACCTCGGGCAAGGCCGGGCGACGATCCTGTGCGAATATCCCGTGGCCGAGGCCGCTTTGGCGCGGCCGAAGCCGGGCGATCCGCGCGTGGCCGAACGCTTCGAGCTCTATGCCTGCGGGGTCGAGCTGGCCAACGCCTTCGGGGAACTCACCGACCCCGCCGAACAGCGCCGCCGCTTTGTCGCCGAGATGGACGAGAAGGCGCGGATCTATGGCGAGCGCTATCCCCTCGACGAGGACTTCCTCGCCGCGCTGGAGATCATGCCCGAAGCGTCAGGCTCGGCCCTGGGCTTCGACCGGCTGGTGATGCTGGCGGCCGGGGCGAGCCGGGTGGATCAGGTGATGTGGGTTCCGGTGGCGGGTTAAAGGACCTCCCCCTGAAGGGGGAGGGTTTGCGTGGGCGCGGCTTTTCAGCCATATCCCGACCTCCCATGCCCCCCACCCAGACACTTCGCACGGCGCCCCTGAAAACAGTGAGGGCCTTGGCCGACGCCGGCCTGATCGCTCCCGAGCGGTTGCCGGCGCTCGAGCGGGTGGCGGCGCAGTATGCGGTGGCGATCACGGCCGACATGGCGGCGCTGATCGAGCCGGCCAACGAGGCCGATCCCATCGCCCGCCAGTTCGTGCCGCAGGTCGCCGAGCTGGTGGCCGCGCCGGGCGAGAATCCCGATCCGGTCGGAGACCTGACCCACAGCCCGGTCGAGGGCGTCGTCCACCGCTACCCAGACCGGGTGCTGCTGAAACCTACTCACACCTGCGCGGTCTATTGCCGGTTCTGCTTCCGCCGCGAGATGGTCGGGCCCGAGGGCTTGCGCACCCTGTCGCCGGCCGAGCTGGACGCCGCCTTCGCCTATGTCGCGGCGCATCCGGAGATCTGGGAGGTCATCGTCACCGGCGGCGATCCGCTGGTGCTGTCGCCCCGCCGTATCCGCGAGATCGGCGAGCGGCTGGCCAAGATCGAGCATGTGAAGGTGGCGCGCTTCCACACCCGTGTTCCAGCGGTCGATCCGGCGGCGATCACCGACGAGATGGTCGCGGCGCTGAAGGCCTCAGGCAAGGCGGTCTATGTGGCGCTGCACGCCAACCACCCCCGCGAACTGACCGCCGAGGCCCGCGCCGCTTGCGCTCGGATCGTCGATGCGGGCATTCCGATGATCAGCCAGACCGTGCTGCTGGCCGGGATCAACGACGACCCCGAGACCCTTGGCGCCCTGATGCGAGCCTTCGTCGAGGCGCGGGTCAAGCCCTACTACCTGCACCATCACGACTATGCGCCCGGCACCGCCCACCTGCGCACCTCCATCAATGAGGGCCAGGCGCTGATGAAGGCGCTGCGGGGTACGATCTCGGGCCTGTGCCAGCCGACCTACATCCTCGACATCCCCGGCGGCCACGGAAAGGTCCCGGTGGGACCGTCCTATCTGAACGATCAGGCAGTCGAGGACCCGCAAGGCCAAGCTCATTCCTACCCGCCTGTAGGGTAGCGCGACACATCCCCGCTGCGTCGCAGCAAAGCCTTGGCGAGCGCGTGGTTTCTCGTGCTAGAAAAGTCGCCACAATCTAAGGCGCGGACCTGGGGTCCTGTCGCCGTATCAAGCGAAGGCTTGGCGTTCATGAGTGAAATCAAGACGGTCGGCGTTATCGGCGCCGGCCAGATGGGCTGTGGCATCGCGCATGTCTGCGCACTCGCGGGCTATGACGTTCTGCTGCACGACGTCACGCGCGACCGCATCGACGCGGGCTTGGTCCTGATCGAGAAGAACCTGGCCCGCCAGGTGGGCCGCGGCATCATCGACGACGCCGCCATGGCCGCCGCCATGGCGCGAATCAAGCCCGCCGAGGGCCTGGAAGCCGTCGGCCAGACCGACCTGGCCATCGAGGCCGCTACCGAGAACGAAGAGACCAAGAAGGCCATCTTCCGCAGCCTGCAGCCGCACCTGAAGCCCGACACCCTGCTGGCCTCCAACACCTCGTCGATCTCGATCACGCGCCTGGCCTCGGCCACCGACCGCCCCGAGCGGTTCATCGGCCTGCACTTCATGAACCCCGTCCCGCTGATGAAGCTGGTCGAGATCATTCGCGGCATCGCGACCGACGTCCCGACCTACGAAAAGGCCGTGTCGTTCGCCCAGTCGCTGGGCAAGATCACCAGCAACGCCGAAGACTTCCCGGCCTTCATCGTCAACCGCGTGCTGGTGCCGATGATCAATGAGGCGATCTACACCCTTTATGAGGGCGTGGGCACGGTCGACGCCATCGACACCGCCATGAAGCTGGGCGCCAACCATCCGATGGGCCCGCTGGAACTGGGCGACTTCATCGGTCTGGACACCGTGTTGTCGATCATGAACGTCCTGCATGAAGGCCTGGCCGACAGCAAGTACCGTCCCTGCCCGCTTCTGGTGAAGTACGTAGAAGCTGGATGGCTTGGCAAAAAGGCCGGACGTGGGTTCTATGACTACCGGGGCGAGACGCCGGTTCCCACGCGATAGGCGTGCGGCGTCTCCACAGGGGACGCCATGACCGATACTCAGACCTTGCGGCCGGTAACGGCCGCTGATCGCCACATCAGCCTGGACGTCCTGCGGGGCTTGGGCGTGATGGGGATATTGGCGGTCAACGCCGTGACGTTCGCCCTGCCCTTCGAGGTCTATCCGACGCCCAACCTGTCGCCCTATCCGCTGGTCGGAGACGAGGCGAACGCCTGGTGGGTGGTCCAGACCTTCTTCCACTACAAGTTCATCACCCTGTTTTCGATGCTGTTCGGGGTGTCGATCCTGCTGGTCGGCGGCGAGCGCAGCGACAAGCCGCGCGGCGCCCTGCTGCGGCGACGGCTTGGATGGCTGGCGGTGTTTGGCCTGATCCACGGCCTGCTGATCTGGTACGGCGACATCCTGCTGCTCTATGCGATCACCGGCATGATCGTGATGCTGATGCGATCCTGGACGCCGCGCCGGCTGTTCATCGTGAGCCTGATCGTCATCGTGCTGGGCTCGATCTTCGCGGTCCTGCCGATGATGGCGTTGCAATATGCGCCCGAAAAAACCCAGGCCGAGGTCGCCGCTCAGATGGTCATGGGCACGCCGGCGACGGTAGCCAAGGCCATCGCCGCCATGAAGGCGGGCCTGCCTTCGGCGCTGAAGGAGAACCTCCAGGATTGGATGATGCTGCAATCTATGAGCGTCATCGTCATGATCTGGCGGACAGGCGCCCTGATGATGCTGGGCATGGCGCTGTTCAAGTCGGGTTTCCTGACCGGCCGCGCGCCGACCTGGGTGTATGGCCTGCTGGTCGCCATCGGGGCAGCCGGCCTCTGGTATGTCGGCGTCGAAGCGCGCGCCAAGCTGGCCATCGACTTTTCGGGGCCACGCAACAACGGCGAGCTGCAGTTGGGCTACGAATTCCTGACCCTGCCCATCACCCTGGGCTACGCGTCGCTGGCGATCTTGCTGCTGAAGCTGGGCTTGGCCCGCAAGCTGCTGACGCCGCTGGCCAATCTGGGGCGGATGGCGTTCACCAACTATCTGAGCCAGTCGCTGATCATGACCACGATCTTCTGGAGCGGTCGCGGCCTTGGCCTCTATGGCGAGGCCACGCGGGTCGAGCTGTGGATGATCGTCGGCTCGATCTGGGTCGTGCAGTTGATCTGGTCCAGCCTGTGGCTGTCGCGGTTCTCGATGGGTCCGCTGGAGTGGGTCTGGCGGCGGCTAGCCTACGGCAAGGGCCTGGCGCGGACGGGTTAGGCAGCCGGAAGGCGTTCAAAACGCCAAGCTCCGGGCTGGCGCAGTCAGGACGGACAGAGCTGGCTACCAAACCCGTTCGACATCATAGTTCGCGAAAGCTGCGTCCTTTGTCATGATCGGGCATTTACTCCTGATGGCCTGTGCGATCAGAAGTCGATCCCAAGGGTCGCGATGATGACGCGGCAGCCGCCCAGCGATGACCGCATCCTCGGGGTCGATAGCCCGCCAATCGAAACCTTCGGCGAAGACCGCGCTCGCTAGATCGGCCGGCAGGCGTTTCAGAAGCGGGTCGGCGTCACGCTTGAATTCTATCTCGTAAGCGCTGACGGCGCTGACGAGAATTGTGGCCTCGTTGGAGCCCAGACGATCCAGGCAGGCGGGCGGCAATCGCGAAGGATCGGTGAGCCACCAGATCAACACATGCGTATCGATCAGCAGCGTCATGCCTGCGGGAAGATCGGACCATCGGCGGCGGCTTCCAGCCCGGGATCCGGCCGCAGGAACAGATCGGGGTCGCGAAGCTTGCCAAGATGAGCCCAGGCGCCCGGCGTGCGCTTGCGGGTGGGCTGCCGCTCGGGCGGCTTGGCCACGGCGATGGTCTCGCCCTCGGACGTCAGAATGACATCCTCGCCCGCACGGATGTGGGCAACCAGTTCAGCCAAGGCGTTCTGCTTTGCAACGTCGACCTGGATCGTCATGGCCAAACGTAACACAGCGCCCGACAGCCGACGACTCCCCTACCCCGCCCCCATGGCCACGGCGATGTGGTAGGTCGCGAACGAGGCCAGATAGGCCAGCCCGGTCATGTACAGGAACATCACCGTCGGCCAGGTCCAGCCATTGGTCTCGCGCTTGACCACGCCCAGCGTCGCCGCACACTGCGGGGCGAAGATGTACCAGGCCAGGAACGACAGAGCCGTGGCCAGCGACCACTGCTTGGCCAGCAAACCGCCTAGAGCGGTGCCGGCCTCGTCGTCGCCGCCCACGGCATAGACGGTGCCCAGCGCCGCGACGGCCACTTCGCGGGCCGCGAAGCCCGGGATCAGGGCGACGGTCATCTGCCAGTTGAAGCCGATCGGCGCCATGACCGGCGCGATGAAGTGACCGATACGGCCGGCGAAGCTGTAGTCGATGGCCGGACCCGTCGCGCCCTCGGGCGGATAGGGGAAGGTCGACAGCACCCAGACCAGCACCATCAGCGGCAGGATGATGCGGCCGGCGCGCTCGATGAAGATGCGCGCGCGGGTCCACAGGTTCATCAGCAAATTGCGCGGTTCGGGCCAGCGATAGGTCGGCAACTCCATCATGAAGGGCTCGACCGTGCCGCGCCAGAACACCCGGCGGATCACGAACGACACCGCCAACGCGCTGACGATGCCGCTGGCATAGAGGCCGAACATCACCAGCCCGGGCAGGCTCAGAAAGCCCCAGACGGTGGTGTGCGGAATGAAGGCGGCAATGATCAGGGTGTAGACCGGGATGCGGGCCGAGCAGGTCATCAGCGGCGCGACCAGGATGGTGGTCAGCCGGTCGTGCTTGTTGTCGATCACCCGCGTCGACATGATCCCGGGAATGGCGCAGGCAAAGCTGGACAGCAAGGGGATGAAGGCCCGGCCATGCAGGCCAGCCCCGCCCATGATCTTGTCCATCAGGAAAGCCGCGCGGGCCATGTAGCCGCTGTCTTCCAGCAGCAGGATGAAGAAGAACAGGATCACGATCTGCGGCAGGAAGACCAGCACGCTGCCGACGCCGGCGATCAAACCGTCGGTGATCAGGCTGCGCAGCAGGCCGTCCGGGAGAACACCGCCGACCAGCGCGCTGAGCCCCGCAAAGCCCGCCTCGATCAGGCCCATCAAGGGCTCGGCCCAGGTGAACACTGCCTGGAACATCACGAACAGCAGCAGGCCCAGGATCAGCAGGCCGGCCGCCGGATTGAGCAGCACGTCGTCGATCTTGCCGGTGACGGTGTCGGGCCGCTCGGGCGGCTTCACGCAGGCTTTGAAGATGCGTTGGGCCTCGGCATGTGCAGCGCGGATCTCGGCGGCGTCGGGCTCGCGCCATGTGCTGGCGTGCCCGCCGGCGTGGCTGAGGGTGAGAGCCTCGGCCTGGGCGATCAGGTCTTCCAGACCGCGCTTGCGAGTCGCCACGGTGGTGACGACGGGCGCGCCGATCTCGACCGCCAGCTTTTCCACATCGATCCGCAGGCCTTGGCGCTGGGCGATGTCGAACATGTTGAGCGCCAGCACGAAGGGCCGGCCGACCTGCTTGAGCTCCAGAGCCAGCCGAAAGACCAGCCGCAGATTGGTGGCGTCGGCCACGCAGATCAGCACGTCGGGAGCCGCCTCGCCGACCAGGCGGCCAAGGATCGCGTCGCGGGTCACCACCTCGTCGGGGCTGCGAGCGCGCAGGGAATAGGTGCCGGGCAGGTCGAGGATGCGCAGAGTCCGGCCGCCCGCCGTGGTCAGCATGCCTTCCTTCCGCTCGACGGTGACGCCGGCATAGTTGGCGACCTTCTGACGGCTCCCGGTCAGGGCGTTGAACAGGGCTGTCTTGCCCGAATTGGGATTGCCGACCAGGGCGATGCGGGCTGGCCCCGCAGCAGCGGTCTCCGTGGAAACCGGGTTGAGCGTAGCGGTGGCTGTGGTCAAGTCTGGGTCCTGTCGAACTTCACGGTCACGGCGCTGGCCTCGCGCCGACGCAGGGCTACGCGGGTGTCGTCGACCCGCACGGCGATCGGATCGCGGCCGAACAGACCCTCGTGCAGGACCTCGACGCGCGCGCCCTCGACGAAGCCCATCTCAAGCAGGCGTCGCTCCAGTTCCTCGGCGTCGATGGCCTCGGCCGCGCCGGTCTGGCCGGTGACGCTGACGATCACGCCCGCATCGCCGCGCGAAGCCTCGCCGAGCGAACGCCCGGGGGAGACAAGATCATTGCTGGAATCAAGGGCAAGGGCGTCGAACATGGCCGCTCCGCGAAAACTTGCGAGTGATTATCAGTCTAAAGCCTCGCTGTCGATGAGGCGATCTTGCGAGGTTGAGTTATGCTGCCCGAGATCCCCGGAGGGGCGAGGCGTAGTGGCGCAGGCGCGTTAATATGTTCGACTCTTGGGACACGGACCGGTCTGATTGCCTGTAACGATTCGCGTGGACGGACTGATGCGAAGGCTGATGCTGGGGCTGCTTACGGGCGCCTATCTTTGTCTGGCTCTGATCATCTCCCTGGTGCTGTGGCGCACGGGGGCTGCTCCTGCTGTCGGTCTGTCGGCCTTCATCGGCACGCTGGCCCTGTGCTTCGCGTTCCACGGCTTGATCTCCAACACCTTCGATTCCGCCCGCACGCGCCTCGACATCGACACCGTTCGCGAGGCCCACGCCATCCTGCTGGACCAGATCGAGAAGATCGACGCCCGCATGACCGAGCTGGTCGAGAGCGTCGCCGTGGACTCTCAGCGCCGTTCCGAAGAGCTGTCGACCGAGGTCCACCAGCTGGAAGACTTGATCGCCGGCATGAACGACCGGCTTGAGCACCAGCTGACGCATCAGGTCGCCGCCGCCCGTGTCGAGGTTCGCGGTCGGACGCCGCAATCCAACGTCATGCTGCAAGTCGTGCAGGAAGCCTTGGCCGAGAACCGGGTCGACCTCTATCTGCAGCCTATCGTCAGCCTGCCCCAGCGCCGGACGGTCTTTTACGAAAGCTTCTCGCGCCTGCGCGATGAAACGGGCCGGGTGATGATGCCCGCCGAATATCTGGCCGTGGCCGAGCCCGAAGGCTTGATGACCGCCATCGACAACCTGCTGCTGTTCCGCTGCGTGCAGATCGTACGGCGGCTGGCCAAGCAGGACCGGAAGGTCGGAATCTTCTGCAACATCTCGCTGGCCAGCCTCGCCGACGAGTCGTTCTTCCCGCAGTTCCTCGAATTCATGCAGGCCAACAAGGACCTGGCCGGCGCGTTGATCTTCGAACTGGGCCAGGCCGCTTTCGAGCGTCGCGGTCCGGTGGAAGCCCGCCACATGTCGCGCCTGGCCAGCCTGGGCTTCCACTTCAGCCTCGACAAGGTGAGCGACCTGGATCTCGACTTCCAGGACCTGGCCCGCGCCGACGTGAAGTTCCTCAAAGTCGGCGCCCAGATGATGCTGGACCAACTTCAGGAGCAGGACGGCAAGCTGGTCATCGCTTCCCTGCCCGACCTGAACGCCAGCGACTTCGCCGCTCTCACCCGTCGCTACGGCATCGAGGTGATCGTTGAGAAGGTCGAGGCCGAGAAGCAGATCGTCGATATCCTCGATCTCGACATCGGCTACGGCCAGGGCCACCTGTTCGGCGAACCCCGCGCCATCCGCGACGCGGTGCTGGCCGAGGCCGAGCCGCCCCAGGACTTCATGCGCGGCGCCCTGCGTCGTCGCGCTTCAGGCTGGTGACACTTTTGGGTCCACAGAGCCTGTAGAAGGCTCTGTGGACCCAAATCTTGGGAGCGTGACAGACGCCGAAACCGACTTCCACTTTCGGCTGTCACGCTCCAGCCGCAAGCTTCGGAATGACCCCCACGCGGTGATCGCCCATGCTTCCGATCATACGGAGCCCGCCATGACCCCATCCGCCCATCTCAACGACGAGGCTCGTTGGGCCGCCTGCCAGGGCCGAGACCCGAACGCCGACGGTGCGTTCTTCATCACCGTGCGCACGACCAAGATCTACTGCCGCTCGGTTTGCCCGGCCCGGCCGTTGCGCAAGAATGTGGTGTTCCACGCCACCACCGCCGAGGCCCGCGCCGCCGGCTTCCGGGCGTGCAAGCGCTGCAAGCCCGACCGGTTCGGGGCTCTTGGCGAGACCACCGCTTGATCCCCGAGCCTTCGAAGGTGGACTGGAAGCGTATCGCCATCGAGCTGGACGCGCGCGGCTGGGCCTTGACCGGTCCGATGTTCACGCAGCAGCAGTGCGCGGAGCTGGCGGCGCTGTACGACCGCCCGGAGCTGTTTCGCAGCCGCGTGGTCATGGCCCGGTATGGCTATGGCAAGGGCGAGTACCAATACTTCGCCTACCCTCTGCCGGAGCAGGTCCAGACTCTGCGCGAGAGCCTGTACCCGCCCCTGGCCTGCATCGCCAATCGCTGGGCCGCGCGGCTGGGCGATGAGCGACGCTTTCCCGAGACGCTGGCGGAAATGCTGGAGCGCTGCCACGCGGGCGGTCAGGCACGGCCTACGCCGCTGATGCTCACCTATGGTCCGGGAGACTACAACTGCCTGCACCAGGACCTCTATGGCGAGCACGTCTTCCCGCTGCAGGCGGCCTTCCTGCTGGACGCGCCGGGCCGCGATTTCGAGGGCGGCGAGTTCGTGCTGGTCGAGCAACGACCTCGCCAGCAGTCGGCGCCCCAGGTCGTGCCGCTGACCCAGGGCCAAGGCGTGATCTTCGCGGTGCGCGAGCGGCCGGCCGAGGGAACGCGGGGCGTCCATCGGCGGATGCTGCGGCACGGGGTCAGCGAGATCAGGTCCGGGCGGCGGCGAACGCTGGGGGTGATCTTTCACGACGCGACGTGAGATTGACGCATCGGGACGCCCCCTCCGTCACGATGCGTATTCGCATCGCGCCACCTCCCCCGATTCGCAAGGGAGGAGAAGATCACCTCTCCTCACCCGTAAAACGGGGGAGGTGGCATGGCGCGAATACGCGACATTACGGATAGGGCGTCCCGGCGCGGGCTTCACCCCAGCGGCGAAACCCCGAAAAACACCCGGTGCAGGAACAGCACGAACAGCACGTAGAGCGCCGTTCCGGCCACCACCATGATCACGTCCGCAATTGGTCTGGTCGCCACCGGCGCGGGCTCCCTGCGCCCCAGGGCGGCGATCAGATCGACCACCGCATAGGCGAGGAACGACGCGAACAGCAGCACCGAGGCCTGGTCGCCATTGGCCAGTAAATGCCCCGCCGACCAAAGGATGATCCCGATCAGCATCGGATGGCGCACGGCGGCCTTGATCCGCCCGACGGGGCCGTTCGCGCCGGCCAACAGAATGAAGGCCGGCAACACCAGGGCCAGGGCCGCGTGACGCCCCCAGCTTGGCGGGTCGTAGAGTTGCGGGGCCATCAGCCGGTACTGCATCCATCCCCAAATGATCAGGCCCAGCCCGACGGCCGAAATCAGCGAATAGAGCCCCTTCCAGCGCCCCGGACTGGCCGCGACCTGCGCGTCGCGGAACGGTCCAGCCACGATGCGCGCGGAGTGGATGCCGAAGAACAGCACAAGTCCCAGGATCAGAATCGTCATCAGCCCCTCCCCATTGTTGCGAGCAGGATAGTCACGGAACCACGTTCTTCGGAAGCCGGCCCCTTGGAAACCGGGTCGGGCGACGACACTTAAAGCCCTTCCCCCGAAACGTCCGTGGCGTTGACGCCTCCGCTTCCGACCGGTACCGCCGCCCCATGATGGATTTCCCAGAACGCCTTTCGGCCCTCCGCGACCGCTACGACATCGTGCTCTGCGACGTCTGGGGCGTGATCCATAACGGCGTGCAGAGCTTCCCGGAGGCCTGCGACGCCCTGGTCCAATGGGGCGCCAATGTCGGGCCGGTGGTGCTGATCTCCAACGCGCCGCGCCCATCGACCGACGTGGTCTCGCAACTGGACAGCCTGGCCGTCCCGCGCGCCGCCTGGAGCGGTTTCGTCACCTCCGGCGACGCCACGCGCGCCCTGCTCAGCGCCCGCGCGCCCGGCAAGGTCTGGAGGATCGGCCCCGACCGCGACGCGACGCTCTATGCCGGCCTCGACCTGGACCTCACGGCCTCTGGCGAGGACGCCGACTTCATCGGATGCACTGGCCTGTTCGACGATGAGACCGAAATCCCAGAGGACTATCGCGAGCGCCTGGCCGTGGCCGCAAAGCGCGGCCTGACCTTCATCTGCGCCAATCCCGACCGCGTCGTGCAGCGCGGCGACAAGTTGATCTTCTGCGCCGGCGCCCTGGCCGACCTCTATGAGAGCCTGGGCGGCGAGGTGGTCATGGCCGGCAAGCCCTTCGCGCCGATCTACGACCTGGCCATCGCCAAGGCCGCCGAGCTGACCGGCAAGCCCGTCGACCGCAGCCGGGTGCTGTGTATCGGCGACGGCGTGATCACCGACGTGCTGGGCGCCGAAAACCAGAAGCTGGCCTGCCTGTTCATCGCCAAGGGCATCCATGGCGAGAAGGCCATCGGCCCCGACGGCCTGCTGAACCCCGAGGCCGTCCTGGCCCTCCTCGCCGCCGACAAGACCGGGGCCACACACGCCGTGGGCGATCTGGTCTGGTGAATTGGTCGCTTTTTGGCGCGCATTCCAACCACAAGATCGAAGGCGCTTTTGCGGAATGCGCTTGTGCAGTTAGATTGCGCTGCAACGCACAATAAAAAACCGCAGGGGAAAGTGTGATGCAGGGTTTGTTTCTTGAAGATCTGAGCGTCGGCCAGAGCGCCGAACTGGTCCGCACCGTTCTGGAGGCTGACATCGAAGCCTTCGCCGCCGTCACCGGCGACAACAATCCCGTCCACCTGGACGCTGCGTTCGCGGCGACCACCAGCTTTGGCGAGCGCATCGCCCACGGCATGCTGTCGGCCGGCTATATCTCGGCAGTGATCGGCACCCAGCTGCCCGGCCCCGGCGCGATCTATCTGTCCCAGGCCCTGCGCTTCAAGCGGGCGGTCAGGATCGGCGACACCGTCACCGCGCGGGCCACCATCACCGAGATCGACGAGGCCAAGGCCCGCGTCACCCTGGCCACCGTCTGTCTGGTCAATGGCAAGCCCGTGCTCGACGGCGAGGCCCTGATCATGGTTCCGCGCAAGGCCGCCTGATGAAGCTGAAGATCGTCCACGCCTGGAAAGACCTCTCGCCGGAAGAACGCGGCGCGGCCGTGGCGCTAGGCAATTTCGACGGCCTGCACCGCGGCCACCAGCAGGTGATCGGCGAGGCTGCCAAGGCCGCCCTGGTTCTGAAGGCGCCGCTGGGGGTGATTACCTTCGATCCGCACCCGCGCCGCCTGTTCCGGCCCAGCGAACCAGCCTTCCGCCTGATGACGATCGAGCAGCAAGCCCGCGTTTTAAGCGGAATGGGCGTGGATGTCCTCTATCTGCTGCCGTTCGACTTCCAGATGGCCAGTTTCTCGGACAAGGAATTCGTGGAGCAGGTTCTCGTCGAGGGTCTGGGTGTGAAACATGTGGCGGCAGGGTTCGACATCTCGTTTGGCAAGGGCCGCACCGGCAGCGCCGACGGCATGAAGGCCTATGGCGACCAGAAGGGCTTCGGCGTCTCGATCGCCGAGCCCGTGGCGGGTAAGGCCGGCGACAAGTTCTCCTCGACCGCCGTCCGCGACGCCCTGCGTGATGGCCATCCGGAAACCGCCGCCCGCATCCTGGGCCGCCCCTTCGCCATTGAGGGCGTGGTGCGGCGCGGCCAGCAGCTGGGCCGCCAGCTGGGCTTCCCGACCGCTAATGTCGAGATCATCGACTATGTGGTGCCAAAGCTCGGCGTCTACGCCACCCGCACCCGCCTACCCGATGGCCGCGAAGTGCCCGGCGTGGCCAATCTGGGCAACAACCCGACCACCGGCGAGGTCGAGACACGGCTGGAAACCTGGCTGTTCGACTTCGACGAGGACCTCTACGGCCAGGTTATAGAAACCCAGCTGATCGCTTTCCTGCGACCGGAGCAAAAGTTCGACAGCATCGAACTGATGATTCAGCAGATCCGACGCGATGAGACGGCGGCGCGGGCCATCGTGGCCCCAGGGTTTTAGAACCCTTCTCCCCTTGCGAGAGAAGGTGGCGCGAAGCGATGGATGAGGGGTCGCGCGAACCTATCCAGGCCTTTCAACCCCTCATCCGACCCGCTGGCGCGGGCCACCTTCTCCCGCAGGGGGAGAAGGGATGTTCAAGCGCTGCGGCCTGCTGTTAACCTCTCTTAACCAGTGCGGGGGCGGGGAATGTTGAAGGCGCGCAAGTACGAACTCTTCGCCAGGGCGCGCCGTCCTGCGCCCAAGCGGCATCACGAAATCCTGTCCTATCCGGCCGACGCCCAGTTCGTGTTCGACACCGGCAAGGCGGTAGAGGTCGAGGGCGGCTATTGCGCCCTGCCCAATGGCGACCTGCTGGACGCCTATTCCAACGCCGTGGTTCGCGCCGTCGAGGTGGTGGGTCCCGCCGTGGTCCGCGTCCACCCGATGCTGGAAGACCCCCGCATGCAGGGCATCGGCTCGGGCTTTGCCTTCGCGGCCGGCGGGCTTATCCTGACCAACAGCCACGTGGTGCAGGGAGCCAATCGCTTCGTGGTCATCACCGCCGAGGGCCGCAGCCTGACGGCGCGCTGCGTGGGCGACGACCCCGATACCGATCTCGCCATCCTGAAGATCGAACAGAACATCGACATTCCGATCGCCCGCCTGGGCGATTCCAAGAAGCTGCGGCGCGGCCAGCTGGTCATCGCCATCGGCGCGCCGCTGGGCTTCGAGGCCACGGTGACCACCGGCGTCGTCTCGGCGCTGGGACGCTCCCTGCGCGGCGAGCGCGGCCGGCTGATCGAGGACCTGATCCAGACGGACGCCGCCCTCAATCCCGGCAACAGCGGCGGACCGCTGGTCAATTCCAGCGGCGAGGTGGTCGGCATCGCCACCGCCGTGATCGCCGGCTATCAGGGCCTGTGCTTCGCCGTCGCCGTGAACACCGCCACCTATGTGATCCAGGAGCTGCTGGACCACGGCTTCGTGCGGCGAGGCTCCATCGGCATGATAGCCCAGCAGGCCCCGATCCCCGCCGGCCTGGCGCGCGCCACCGGCGTCACCCAGCCCTATGCGGTGTTCGTGGCCCATGTGGACACCGGCGGACCGGCGGCCAGGGCCGGCGTCAAGGAAGGCGACCTGCTGATCCAGGCCGGCGACCAGCCGCTGACCGGTCTCGACGACCTGCTGCGGGCGCTGGACCACCACAGCATCGACAAGGCCACGCTGTTCACCCTGATCCGCGAGGGGCGACTCATGACGGTGTCGATCACGCCGAAGATTCGCAGGCGGAGCTGAACCAACGAGAGGCCTGACCCCAAATACTGTCATCCCGGACAGGCGCGAAGCGCGCCGACCCGGGACCGACGCCTGAGCGCAGCGTTCCAGATCGGTCCCGGATCTTCACCCGGCTTCGCCGGGTTCGTCCGGGATGACAGGATGTTTTCAGCTTGCGGGTTTGCCCCTCCCGCAACCCTCTGCTATCCCCAGCCCATGACTTTCGTTCGGAAAACCCCGCGAATTATCCGCCCGGCGTGACGCCGGACAGGTTGCCGCGCGCGCCGGGAAGACCACCCCGCACTCTTTTCCGAACTTCCCAGCTGGATAGCTCTCCCATGGCCGACGACGCCACGACCGCCCGCGACTATCGCGAAACCGTCTTCCTTCCCGACACCCCGTTCCCGATGCGCGGCGGCCTGCCCAAGAAGGAACCCGAGATCCTGGAGGGCTGGGCCGCCCTGTCCGACAAGGGCCTGTACGGCGCGATCCGCAGCCGTCGCCAGGCCGACGGCGCCCCGCTGTTCGTGCTGCATGACGGCCCGCCCTACGCCAACGGGGCCATTCACATCGGCCACGCCCTGAACAAGACGCTGAAGGACTTCGTGGTCCGTTCGCGTTTCGCCCTCGGCTACGACGTCGACTACGTGCCGGGCTGGGACTGCCACGGCCTGCCCATCGAGTGGAAGATCGAGGAAGAGTTCCGCGCCAAGGGTCGTCGCAAGGACGAGGTCCCCGCCGAGGAATTCCGCACCCGCTGCCGCGAATATGCCGGCGGCTGGATCGAGGCCCAGAAGGTGGAATTCCAGCGCCTGGGCATACTGGGTGACTGGTGGAACCGCTACGCCACGATGGACTTCTCGTCCGAGGCCACCATCGTCGCCGAGTTCCACAAGTTCGCCGCCAGCGGACAGCTCTATCGCGGCTCAAAGCCGGTGATGTGGAGCCCTGTTGAACGCACGGCCCTCGCCGAGGCCGAGATCGAGTATCACAACCACGTCTCGCCCACGATCTGGGTGAAGTTCCCGGTAGTCGAGGGCTCGGACGACGCCAGCGGCGCCAGCGTAGTGATCTGGACCACCACCCCCTGGACCATCCCGGCCAACCGTGCGGTCTCTTACAATCCCGACGTCGCCTACGCCGTCTATGAGGTCACGGCCCTGGAGGAGAACCTCGAGTTCGCCCCCTGGTCGGCGGCGGGCGACCGCCTGATCGTGGCCGAAAAGCTGGTTGATGACGTGATGAAGGCGGCCAAGGTCGCGGCCTTCACCAAGGTCGAAAGCGTCGACTGCGAAGGCATGGTCCTGGCCCATCCGCTGTCGGCGCTGGACACACACTACGCCTACGCCGTGCCGATGCTGGCCGGCGACCACGTCACTGACGACGCGGGCACGGGCTTCGTCCACACCGCCCCCGGGCACGGCGCAGACGACTACAATGTCTGGCTGGCCCACGGTCATCGCGAGATCCCCGACACCGTGGATCCCGACGGCGCCTATTATCCGCACGTGCCGATGTTCGGCGGCCTGAAGGTCATCGAGACCGAGGGCAAGAAGGTCGGCAAGTTCGGGGCCGCCAATGGCGCGGTGATGGACAAGCTGATCGAGGCCGGCGGCCTGCTGGCGCGCGGCCGGGTCGAGCACAGCTATCCGCACAGCTGGCGCTCCAAGGCCCCGGTGATCTTCCGCAACACCCCGCAGTGGTTCATCCGCATGGACCATGCCGATGGAAGCGGCTCGACCCTGCGCGAACGCGCCCTGCAATCGATCAAGGACACCGCCTTCCACCCCGACGCCGGCCGCAACCGCATCGGCTCGATGGTCGAAGGCCGTCCCGACTGGCTGGTCAGCCGCCAGCGCGCCTGGGGCACGCCCCTGGCGATGTTCGTCGACAAGCACACCGGCCATCCGCTGATGGACCCGGAGGTCAACGCCCGTATCCTTGCCGCCATCCGCGAAGGCGGCGCCGACGCCTGGTTCAAGCGTCCCGACGCCGACTTCCTGGGCGTTCACGATCCGGACGCCTACGAGAAGATCGGCGACATCCTCGACGTCTGGTTCGATAGCGGCTGCACCCACGCCTTCACCATCGAGGGCCGCGACGACAGCCATTGGCCGGCCGACCTGTATCTCGAAGGCTCCGATCAGCATCGCGGCTGGTTCCAGTCGTCCCTGCTCGAAGGCTGCGGCACGCGCGGCCGCGCGCCGTACAAGGCGGTTCTCACCCATGGGTTCACCCAGGACGAGAACGGCGAGAAGATGTCCAAGTCCAAGGGCAACACCGTCGAGCCGCAGACCATCACCAAGGAAAGCGGCGCCGAAATCCTGCGTCTGTGGGCGGCGATGGTCGACTATTCGGAGGACCAGAGGATCGGCAAGACGATCCTGGCCACCACCACCGACGCCTATCGCAAGCTGCGCAACACTACCCGCTACCTGCTGGGCGCCCTGGCCGGCTTCGACGAGGCCGAGCGGGTCACGAACTACGGCGACTTCCCGCCGCTGGAAAAGTTCATCCTGCACCGCCTGTGGGAACTGGATGGCCAGGTCCGCGCCGCCTACGAGACCTATCGCTTTGCCGACGTCACCCGGCCGCTGATCGAGTTCTGCCAGGGCGACCTGTCGACCCTGTTCTTCGATATCCGCAAGGACAGCCTCTATTGCGACCGTCCCGATGCGATGCGCCGCCGGGCCTATCGCACGGTGTTGGACTACGTCTTCGAGCGCCTTACGATCTGGCTGTCGCCCCTGACCAGCTTCACCATGGAAGAGGCGTGGCAGACGCGCTTCCCCGAGGCGGGGTCCAACAGCCTGCGGGTGATTCCCGAGACGCCGGCCGCGTGGCGCAACGACGCCGAGGCCGCGCGCTGGGCCAAGGTCGGTGTAGTTATGTCGGCCGTCACAAGCGCTCTCGAAGTCGAGCGCCGTGAAAAGCGGATCGGTTCAGCGCTTGAAGCCGCGCCTGTCGTCTACATCAACGATGATGGCCTGCTTGCCGCTTTCAAAGGCCTGGACGCAGCAGAGGTTTTCCGGACCAGCCAAGCTAGCATCCGAAATGCGGCTACCGAGGGCACGCCGGAGAACACCTTCTCAATGGCAAGCACGGACATTGCGGTGTGGGTGAATCCCAAGTTGGCCGAGGGCGCCAAATGCGCCCGCTCATGGCGTATCCTGCCCGAGGTCGGAACCGATCCGCGCTATCCGGAGCTTAGCCTTCGCGACGCGGAAGCTGTAGCGTGGTGGGATAGCCAACACGCTTAGGCTTTGCTTCCTTCTCCCCTTGCGGGAGAAGGTGTCGCGCAGCGACGGATGAGGGGTTGCACGGCGCGACCGAGAAACCCCTCATCCGACCTGCGGAGTTTATCCTCGGGCGCGCGCTTCGCGCGACCCGGGGGCAGGCCACCTTCTCCCGCAGGGGGAGAAGGAAGAGGGTTCCAGAGTGACCGCACTGAACATCACCCGCCACGGCTGGATCGCCTACGCCATCGCCGTGGCCACGGTCGTGCTCGACCAGCTCAGCAAGCTGTGGATTCTCCATGGCCTCGACCTGCCGTCCAAGGGCACGGTCCCCCTGCCCGGCCCGATGGACCTGACCATGGTCTGGAATCGGGGAATGAGCTTTGGCCTGCTCAACGGCGACGCCGGGTGGAGCCGCTGGTTGCTGACCGGGTTTTCGACCGTCGTGGTGGTGGGCCTGGCTATCTGGGCGCGCAAGGCGACCAAGCCGTTCATGGCCGTCGGCCTGGGCATGATCATTGGCGGGGCCATCGGCAACAACCTGATCGACCGGGTCATCTATGGCGCTGTGGCCGACTTCATCGACGTGCGCGACCTCTATTTCCCGTGGATCTTCAACATCGCCGACTCGGCGATATCGGTGGGCGTGGCCTTCCTGCTGCTCGACAGCTTCCTGACGGGCGAGGACAAGCTGGCCCATCCGACCGAATAAGGCCGCAATCGCGAGAGACATTGGCGCCCGCGCCGTGATGTCGTATCGAGAGCGCTCGAAATTTTGGCCCTGGGCGGGCCACGTGGAGCATCTGTTCATGAGTTTCAATCGGGTCGCGACCCTGAGCGTTCTGGCCGCCGTGGCCGCCACGGGCCTCGCCGGTTGCCAATCGGCCTCCAAGGCGCTCGGCATGAGCAAGGTGGTCCCCGACGAATTCCGCGTCGTCACCAAGGCGCCGCTGGTGGTTCCGCCCGACTACGCCCTGCGCCCGCCGGCCCCCGGCGAGCCCCGCCCGCAGGAACTGCAGCCCGAAAGCGCCGCCCGACAGGCCCTGATCGGCCAGAGCATGGCCTCCAGCCGCTCGGATGGCGAAAAGCTCTTGGTCGCCCGCGCCGGCGTCGACAAGGCCGACCCGCTGATCCGCTTCGTCGTCGATGACGAAACCGGCGACCTGGCCCACAAGGACGAGAGCTTTGCCAGCAAGGTGATGTTCTGGAAGAAGGACAAGTCGGTTGAAGTGGCCGCTACGGCGACCGAAACCGGCGCCAACGCCCCGATCGTCGTCGACGCCGCCGCCGAAGAAGCCCGCCTGAAGGCCCTGATGGGCCCAGGCAAGGTGGTGATCAGCCGCGACAAGCAAACCCGGATCAAGCTGCCGGGCCTCTAGCCTCTGAGCCATCCGCGAATTTGACGGCCCGGACGCGCAAGCTTCCGGGCCGTTTTCGTTGAGATCAATCCCCCGGCGTCCGCACCGTGAAACCCTTGGCGCGCATGCGGTCCAGCAAGCCGTTCTGGGCCACCAGCCCGCGGATCGAGAACAGGGCCACCGCGTGGCCGGGAGTCTTCATCGCCTCGGTCAGGGCGGCGATCTCGTCGTCCATTGCCCGCTTCTCCAGCTCGACCATGCCCGGCAGGCTGCGGATGCAGCGCTGGAAGTTGCGCGGCCCGGCGATAGCCGCGCGCACATCGCCTCGCGCCCAGGCCTGAGCGGCCGAGCGGGCCGCGGCGGAGCCCGCCTCGACTTCGCTGAGCACGCCCTCCAGACATAGCTGCCCCGCCTCGGCGGAATGATCGCGCACCGCCGCCTTCATCACGGGCATGGCCTTGTAGGTTCCGGCTGGCCTGGCCTTGACGCGTTTCTTGCGCGCCAGCTTGCCGACCGTGCGTTCGGGCTCGCCGGGGTCCAGCTTCGTGGTTTTCTGATAGTCCATGGCGATCATGATCCCCGCGCCGAGCGGGCTCCATTCGCGATAGGCGTCGGGCTTCTTGCCCAGTTGGGCGCGAACCTTTGCCAGGCGCGGCGCGAGCTCCGGCGCAGCGGCGTCGAGCGACTGGTCGGATTTCAGCTTGCCCCGCAGCTTCAGCATGGCGGGGATGTCGGTCACGCCCGCGCGCCCAACCGGCGGCAAGATCAGAGCGAAGGCGCCCTCCAACCGGCGCTCCAGTACCGATGTGTCCCAGGCCGCGCCCTTGGGCAGGGAGGCCAGCGTGCCCAGCATATGGATCGTGGTGTCACCGTCGGAGATCCGCCACCAGGCGGGGCCAGGCAGCTTGGCGTTGACCACCAACTCCTCGACCAGATTGGCCTCGGGATCTTCGGGGATCTGGGCGTGGGCAGACGGGGCTTGAACCGCCAGCGCAACAAGGGCGGAGACCGCGATCAGACCTGAGCGTTTCATGCACGTTCCGTGAGTTTCAACAGCGGCGCGACGATGGCGCGATCCTTGCGGCTAAAGCTTGGCCTGGGCACTCAAAACCTTGTCATCCCGGCGAAAGCCGGGACCGCAAGAAGCGCTGAGTTCAGGCGTTGGTCCCGGATCTTCGCGCGACGCGCTTCGTCCGGGATGACAGAGCCATAACCATCAAGCTCTCTGTTTCTACAGCCCCGGCGGAATCGATCTAGAATAACGCTCCCTCCGAAAGTCCGACCATGCCGATCCGCCGCCTGCCGCCCGAAACCGTCAACCGCATCGCCGCCGGCGAGGTGGTCGAGCGGCCGGCCAGCGCCATCAAGGAGCTGGTTGATAACGCAGTGGACGCCGGCGCGACGCGGATCGAGGTGGAAGCCCATGGCGGCGGCCTGACCCGCATCCTGGTGGCCGACAACGGCATGGGCCTGTCGGCCGAGGAACTGCCGGTGGCCATCGAGCGCCACGCCACCTCGAAACTGGCCCCCGACGCAGACGGCCTGTGGGACCTGCTGCGCATCCACACCATGGGCTTTCGGGGCGAAGCCCTGCCCTCGATCGGTTCGGTGGCGCGCTTGCAGATTTCTTCCCGCGCCAAGGGTCAAAAGGACGCCTTCTCGATCCTGGTCGAGGGCGGTCAGGTCGGCGAGGTGGCTCCTGCCGCCTTCCCCGGCCCGCACGGCGCGCGGATCGAGGTGCGCGACCTGTTCTACGCTACTCCCGCGCGGCTCAAGTTCATGAAATCCGAGCGCGCCGAGGCCCTGGCGATCACCGAGGAAATCAAGCGCCAGGCCATGGCCCACGAGGCGGTCGGCTTCTCGTTGGACATCGATGGCCGCCGGGTGCTGCGCCTCCTGCCCGAGCATCCGGGTCCGCAAGGCCGTCTGGCGCGCCTGGCCGCCGTGCTGGGGCGCGATTTCCAGGACAACGCCATCGAGATCGACCAGACCCGCGACGGCGTGCGGCTGACAGGTTTCGCTGGCCTGCCGACCTATAATCGCGGCAACGCGGCCCATCAGTACCTGTTCGTCAACGGCCGTCCGGTGCGCGACCGGCTGCTGCAGGGCGCCCTGCGCGCTGCCTATGCCGACTTTCTGGCCCGAGACCGCCACCCGACTGCGGCGCTCTATGTGTCGCTGGACACCGCCGAGGTCGACGTCAACGTCCACCCGGCCAAGGCCGAGGTGCGGTTCCGCGATCCGGCCCTGGTGCGGGGTTTGATCGTCGGGGCGCTGCGCCATGCGCTGGCCGGAGCCGGGCACCGGGCCTCGACCACGGTGGCGACCCAGGCGCTGGACAGTATCCGCGCGCAAGGGGCGTCATTCGGTGGCTCACCGTTTCAGTTCCGGGCCGATCCCTCGCCTGCCGGCTTCTCGGCCTGGCGCGAGGGCGGCTGGGCGCCGCCGCGCCCGCAGGTGTTGCCCGGTCTGTCTGACGTCTCGGCGCGGGTCGAGCCCGGGTTCGGCGACGTGCTGAGCCAGGCCTATGACGCGGTCCAGAACACCGACCCTTCGCAGAGTTATCCCCGGGCTGGCAACTGCGCCGCGCCGCCATTCGATCCCGTCGACTTCCCGCTGGGCGCGGCCCGGGCCCAGGTGCACGAGACCTATATCGTCGCCCAGACGCGCGACGGCATGGTCATCGTCGACCAGCACGCCGCCCACGAGCGCCTCGTCTACGAGCGCATGAAAGGCGAGATGGAGAGCGGCGGCGTCGCCCGCCAGACCCTGCTGCTGCCCGAGGTGGTGGACCTGGATCCAGCAGAGGCCGAGCGCGTCATCGCCCGCGCCGAGGAGCTGGCGACCCTGGGCCTGATCGTCGAGAGCTTTGGTCCGGGCGCGGTTCTGGTGCGCGAGACCCCGGCCCTGCTGGGCCAGACCGACGCCGGCGGCCTGATCCGCGACATCGCCGACGATCTGGCCGAGAACGGTCAGGCCCTGGCCCTGAAGGAGCGACTGGAAGAGGTCTGCTCGACCATGGCCTGCCACGGCAGCGTCCGCGCCGGTCGCCGCCTCAACGGGGCCGAGATGAACGCTCTGCTCCGCGAGATGGAGGCCACGCCCCATTCTGGCCAGTGCAACCACGGCCGTCCGACCTATGTGGAACTGAAGCTGGCCGACATCGAGCGCCTGTTTGGGCGTCGATAGGCCATCGGGCCTACTGATCAGGCCACGCTTGAGACCATGTCCGGGTCTGGCCGAACCGACCAATCGTGCAGGGGCAGCTGGAGCGCCGAGCAGGGTGAAACCGGAGCCGGGTTCTCCAACAGGTCGGTCACGCCTGGCCCCGTGATGAACTGCACACCCAACTCGATACAGGCGTTCACCTCGCGGCGGCGGCTTACGTCAGTCACGCCCTGCCACATTCGCTTGCGCCGATAGGTGGCGGCGGCGCGCATGAAGCGCGAGATGGCTGCCAGCCGCACGAACTCCGCGCCTGTCGGCAAGGTCAGGGTCACACTGGCTGCCAGTTCTGGCGCCAGATCGTCGATCTGAAACGCCGGATCGGCGACGCGCAGGTCGATCCGCGAGAAAAAGGGGTAAAGGAAACGCTTCATCTGCGACAAGGCCGAAAAAGACGGTGCGCGGGGCGTACCGTAGACTGCGGCCGCCAGCCGGCCCCGGTGCGCTTGCGGCAAGGCTTCGAGATACGGCTTCAATTCGGCCCGGACGCTGGGTTTGACGAGACTCGAGAAGCTGATCGGGAAGAACATGACCCCCGATTCCATGCTCTCCAACGCCAGCTTGGCGCCTTGCAGGTTGGGCAGATCATGCGCCGCCTCGTTCGTGTCAGAGGCTGGCGGCAGTTTCATACCGAAGGCAGACATCGAACCAACTTCGCGCAGGACAGCGAAATTGCCCACGAAGACTTCGCGCTGGGTGTGAAAGACGCCGCGATAGGCGGTGCGAGCCGGAGCAACCACAGACGCTTGGGCGCGCAGGACCTCCATGGGAGGCTCGCCCGCCACAGGTCCGCCAGGCGGAGCCACCGAAAGGACCTCGGTTGGGGTGATCCTGCAGACCCGACCAGCGAAGGCGTCGTCTTGTTCGCCGCTCACCAGCCGCTTCAACAGGTCGGCCGGCGACCCCGCGAAGCGCCGTCCGATCAGGCCGCGCTTCGAGCCTGGGCGATGGGGGTGCCTTCCGCCTGGGCGACCGGCTTGTCGAGGAAGGCGGTGACCGCCGGTCCGCGGACGCGGGCGACGCCGCCCTGGCGGCAGGCTTCCAGCTCGTTGGCGCTGGCGACGCCGGCCACTATCTGGGCCACGCCCTTGCCACGATAGACGCCCTGGCGCTCGACGAATTTCAGGATCTGGGTCAGGCGCTCGCGCTCGTCCTCGCCCGTGAGGGTCAGGGTGACGCTGTCGATCAGTTCCGGTGGCAGGTTGTGAACCGGGAAGGTCGGATCGAAGACGTTGAGATCGAGGAAGGCGAAGCTGCCCTTCAGGAAGGCGCGGATCTGGCTGACCAGCCCCAGCGAGGCCTCGCGCGGGGTGCCATAGACGCTGGCGCCCAGACGCGGCTGGAGGTCGAGCGGATAGCGCGACAGCCGGCCCTTGTAGGCGTCCTGAGCATGCGGTGTCGTCAGGTTCCAGAAGCCGAACGGCACGTAGAAGTCGCCGAACGGCGCGGTCTTGAACGCGGTCTGGGCGTCGTTGAGGCAGCTGAGGTCGCGGGTCAGCAGCGCCGAGTCGGCCTCGGGCGGCGGCTCGGTGAGATCGGCGCGCAGGCCGATCATCGAGCCGACAAAGGCCTCGGTCGGCAGGTCATAGAGACCCCACCAACCGGTCTTCGCCGGCGGGGGCGGCGGAGGCGGCGCAGGCTTGGCCCGCGCGACCGGCGCGGGGGTCGGAGTCGGAGTCGTACGCTTCGCGACCTGAACCGGCGCTGGCTCCGGAGCCGGAGCCGGAGCGGCTGCCTGGGGCGCGGGCGCGAGCTGCGCAGGAGTTGGCGGAGGCGAAGCGGCGGCTTCGGCTTCGGCGGCCTGCCGGGCTTCCTCGTGAGTGCTGGGCACGGCCCGGATCTCGTCGGCCGTGATCACCTGAACCCGTCCGGCGGCGCCACCATAGCCCTTGCCGGCCACAAGGCCGGCCAGTTCGCCCTGGCTCAGACTGGCGAACTTGAGCACGGCGCTCTCGTCGCCCTCGAAGGTCATCAGGCAGACCTGACCGCTCTTGCGGCCCGGGAACAGCTGGGCCTCCATCTCGGCGGCCAGAGCCTGCATTTCCACTGGGTCCAGCTGCTCGGCGCGATTGTCGGCGAGGACAAAGGCCAGCGGAGCCACGGCGCCGTAACGGCGCGGCGCCCTCCATCGCGCTTTCAGATAGATATCGGCCGCCGTCTGGGCTCGCGCCGCGGGGAAGGCGTCGTCATCAATAAGCAGTCGAAGACAGGCGATCGCGGTCATGGCCGCAAAGCTAAGGTCGAATGCTCGATAATTCGTTACACGTAATGGTGGAACGCCGTTATCCTTGTTGAATGGGCTGCGACCGTTTCGCGCAGTCCGGCGCCGCCCGGCCCCGTCAGACGAAGCTCTCGGTCAGCCTGAAATCCAGTCGCTGCTTGACCCCGGGCCAGTCGGCGTCGGTGATCGAGAACACCGCGGTGTCGCGCACGTGGCCGGTCCAGGTGATCTTGTGATTGCGCAGCACGCCGTCCTTGTCGGCGCCCAGCTTTTCGACCGCTGCCTGGCTACGAGCGTTGCGGACATCGACCATGAACTCGACCCGGATCGCGCCAGCATTGAAGGCGTGGGTCAGCAGCAGGCGCTTTGACTCCGGGTTGATCGGACCTGAACGCGCGTCGGGGTGCAGAAAGGTCGAGCCGACTTCGAGCCCTTTATGCAGGCGGCGGATGTTCAAATAGCTGGAGGTGCCCACCACCTTGCCGTCCGACAGCCGGCGAATGGCGAAGCCGATCCGTTCGCCGCGCTGGGTCTCGCCCTGCAGCGCGCCCCACCAGTCCTCGAAACCCTCCCCGCAGCCATTGATCGACATGATCTCCCAGCTGGCGGGATCGCAATCGATGGCGCCGCGCAGTTCGTCGCGCAGAGCGCCAGGAAGATTGGGGGTGATCGGTTCCAGCCGGACGTAGCGGCCTTCGAGGGGGAGAATCTGGATGTCCATGAAGCGCAGAATGGCTCGGCCGAGCGGTTCCGCGCAAGGCGGTCGGTGCGGCCGTCAGCATGCTGACACAGCCTGACACACCGACGCCGCAAGTTCCGGGCTGCCGCCACGCAGAGCGCGGCCTATTGGCAGCCGACGGTCGATGACGACCACGCTGCAGCTTGGGGGGATGGATGACGTCGAAACCGCGATGGGCAGGCTATGGCCTGTGGTTCATCCTGCTCCTGGGAACGGCGGGCGTCGGCCTGGCCAGACCGGCGGTCGCCGCCGAGGGCGCGCCTTACCGGCAAGCCCTGGACGAAGCCTGGTGGACAGGTCCGCTGCTGGCCTCGGGCGCCTCGACCCTGCCCAAGGGCCGGGCCCTGATCGAGCCCTATCTATGCAACGCCAAGCCCTATGGCCGGATCGACGCCAAGGGCCGTCGTCACGACACGCCGGACGAGGATAACTGGGGCTCGCAGACCTATCTGCTCTATGGCGTGACCGACACCTTCACGGCCGGCCTGATCCCCCGCTTCGGCTATCGCCGGGCCGGCGGGCGCTCGAGCTCTGGCTTCGGACTGGGCGACCTGACCCTCCAGGGCCAGTACCGCCTGACCCAGTACCGCGAGGGCCGGCGAACGCCGACGATCTCCCTGGTCCTGCAGGATACCCTGCCGGTTGGTCGCCAGGACAAGCTCGACAACCGTCCTAACGACGGCTTTGGAAGCGGCGCCTACGCCACTACGCTGGGGGTCAATTCCCAGACCTATTTCTGGACGCCCAATGGCCGGATCCTGCGCACCCGCCTGAACCTAGCCTATACCCGCTCGGCCCAGGCCGATGTGCGCGGCGCCAGTGTCGATGGCACGCCATCGGGCTTTTCGGGCCAGGCCAGGCCGGGCGACTCGTTCAATCTCGACCTGGCCTTCGAATACAGCATCACCCGCCAATGGGTTGCGGCGATGGACATCGCCTATCAGCGCGACGCCAGCACCCATGTGTTCCGCACCGGGGTCGATGGGACCGCCTTCGAACGCCGTTCGCCGGTCGGCAAGGCGCTGATCCGGGCCCAGGCGATCGAGTACAACATGACCAGCGCTGTGGGCGTGATCGTGGGCGCATGCATCATCCCGGCGGGTCGCAACACCACCGCCTCGTTCACGCCGGTGATTGCGGTGAACTACGTGCTTTAGACCAGCGCTTCCCGATCCGACCCGCTTGCCGTCCGCGTCAATTCGGTGTTAGAAATCGTTCAAACAAGCGTTTGACAGCACAAGAACGGGATTGGGAAGCGCCATGGATTTCGACATCTCCCCCACGCAGCGGCAGTTCCTCGATCGCGTCACCGCGTTCATGCACGAGCACATCGTCCCCGCCATCCCCCGCTATGAGGCCGAGATGAACGTGCTGGGGGCCGAGCGCTGGAAGGTGGTGCAGGTCGTCGAGGAGCTGAAGGCCAAGGCCAAGGCCGCGGGTCTGTGGAACTTCTTCATGCCGCCGCACAGCGGCCAGACCCACGTTGACGATACGTTCGTCTTCGAGGGCGTGCAGCTGACCAACCTCGAATACAGCCTGATCGCCGAACAGCTGGGCAAGGTAGGCTTCGCGTCCGAGGTGTTCAATTGCTCGGCGCCCGACACCGGCAATATGGAAGTGCTGATGCGCTACGGCACGCTGGAGCAGAAGGAGCGCTGGCTGCGCCCCCTGATGAACGGCGAGATCCGTAGCGCCTTCCTGATGACCGAGCCTGATGTCGCCTCCTCGGACGCCACCAATATCGAGACCCGCATCGAGCGCGACGGCGACCACTATGTGATCAACGGCCGCAAGTGGTGGTCCTCGGGCGTGGGCGATCCGCGCTGCAAGGTCGCCATCGTCATGGGCAAGACCGATCCGGAAAACGCCAGCCGCCACGCCCAGCAAAGCCAGGTTCTGGTGCCGCTGGATGCGCCCGGCATCGAGATCGTCCGCATGCTGCCGGTGTTCGGCTATGACGACGCGCCGCACGGCCACGCCGAGGTGATCCTCAAGAACGTCCGCGTTCCGGTGGAAGAGGCTCTGTTGCTAGGCGAAGGTCGCGGCTTCGAGATTGCCCAGGGCCGCCTTGGCCCTGGCCGCATCCACCACTGCATGCGCACCATCGGCACGGCGGAAGTCGCGCTGGAAAAGATGTGCAAGCGCCTGATGAGCCGCAAGGCGTTTGGCAAGTACATCTCCGACCAGTCGGTGTGGGAAGAACGCGTCGCCGACGCCCGCATCGACATCGAGATGTGCCGGCTGCTGTGCCTGAAGGCCGCCGACATGATGGACAAGGCCGGCAACAAGTCGGCCCGACTGGAGATCGCCATGATCAAGGTCGCGGCCCCCCGCCTGGCCCTGAAGATCATCGACGACGCCATCCAGGCCCACGGCGGCGGCGGCGTGACCACCGATTTCGGCCTCGCCAAGGCCTATGCCGGCATCCGGACCCTGCGCCTGGCCGACGGCCCGGACGAGGTCCACCAGCGCACCATCGCCCGCATGGAATACGGCAAGTACGGCGATCTGGTCTTCAAGCAGAAGACCGAGAAGGAAGCGGCCCTGCAGGTGGCGGGGATTCGCTGATCCAATATGGTGGAGCTCTCGTAGCTCCACCATTACAGCTTGCGAGCATCGGCTAAACGGGTCAACCTTTCCGGGCATAACCGCGGGGGACTCGTCATGCCACAGTACTCACCGTCACGCGTATCCGCTGAACTCGCCTTTTCCACCCCTCTGGCCCGCGGCCTAAAGAACGCCCGCGTTAAACGGGTGCAGGAATGGCTGACGCTACAGGGCTTGGCCCTGTCGATTGATTCCGACTTCGGCGGAGCTACCTTCACCCAGGTGCAGGCCTTTCAGGCCAAGGCCGGCCTGCCAAAGACCGGAATCGTCGACGCGGCCACCTTCGCCGCCCTGACAGCTCCCATGACCAAGGCCATCCAGTACGCGCCGGCGGCCGGCCAGGCCCTCTCCCCGCTAATCGCCCAGTACGCCGCCCTGCACGTGGCCCAGCATCCTCGTGAGGCGGGCGGGGACAATCTGGGCCCCTGGGTGCGAGCCTATCTGGGCTGGGAGGGCAGCGCGGCCCGCTGGTGCGCCGGCTTTGCCTGTTTCGCGCTGGAACAGGCCGCCGCCGCCGTGGGCCAGAAGCCGCCCATCCAGTCTTCGGCCAGTTGCGACACCCTGGCCGATCGCGCCAAGGCCATCGGCAAGTTCATCCCGGGCTCCAGGATCGCCAGCGGCCAGGTTTCCAAGTCGGCCATCGCTCCTGGCAGCTTCTTCCTGGTGCGGGCCAGTTCCAACGACTGGATACATGTCGGCGTGGTCAAATCCGCCGGCCCCGACGCCTTCGCCACCTACGAGGGCAATACCAATGACGAAGGCTCGTCCAACGGCTTCGAAGCGGTGGAGCGGGTTCGCGGTTACAGGGACAAGGACTTCATCGTCTGGTGACCCAAGGGCGCGCTGGCCCCGGTCGATGCGTCCCTTGCTCAGCGCAACAATCGGGCGGACAGCCGGCCTCGCGCGCCCGATAGTCCGCTCATGACTCGCCCCGCCCGCCTGCGCCCCGTCAGCCTACGCTTCAGCCGAATTGCCTCCCCGATCGGCGAGATTCTGCTGGTCACGGATGAGGCGGGAACGGTGCGGGCGCTCGATTTTCATGACTACGCGCCGCGCATGATGCGGCTGCTGCGCCTGCACTACGGCGCACTGACGCTGGAGAACGGCCCGGCGCCGATGGCCCCGCGCAAGGCGGTAACCGACTATTTCGAAGGCCAGTTGGACGCCCTCTCCGCCATCTCATGGGCCACGGGCGGGACGGACTTTCAGCGCGCAGTCTGGGCCGCCCTGATGGACGTGCCCGTCGGAACCACTTCGACCTATGCCGCCCTCGCCGCCCGCATCGGCAAGCCGGCCGCCGTGCGCGCCGTCGGAGCGGCGAATGGCGCCAATCCCATAGCTATCCTTGTACCCTGCCATCGCCTGATCGGGGCGAGCGGCGCGCTCACCGGCTATGGCGGAGGGCTTGAGCGCAGGGCCTGGCTGCTAGAGCATTTTCCGATAAGTGTGAAACGGTTATCGGATCGAAAAATGCTCTAACCCTCTGATTTAGAGACTTTTTCGCCCGACCCTGATGAAGCCATCAGGTCGGAAAGGGCTCTAGGACACGAGGGCGCGCGGGCCTAAGCGATTATCCCGCCGCGCAAGACCAGCCGGCCGGGATTGAGGAAGGGCAGGCTGAGGGTGATGCCGATAAGGACCTCAAACGCCAGATTGCCCAGATTGAACCTGCCGCCGGCCCGGTCGATCAGCAGCGAAGCGGCCCGGCCGAGCGCCGCGCCGAACCAGGCCAGAGCCAGGACGAAGGCCATCGCCGCGCCGATCCCCGGCTGATAGCCCAAATATAACGCCGCCCCGGCGTGGGACAGAACCAGCAGGCCCCCGAAGGCTCGGCCTTCCGCCAACAGCGGGGTCGGCGCAGCCTCGCCCTCGGCCAGGCCCGCCAGACCCAGCACCTGGGCCGGCCGCGCCAGGGCGATACCGCCCAGCGCGCCGCCGATCGTGCAGGCGATCACGGCCAGCAGCAGGGACAGGGCGTAGCTCGACATGCGCGGGGCGCTCCTTCAGGTCGGATTAAGCGGGCAGGTCGGATCAGGCGGGCGCGTGGCAGACGGCTTCGACATTGAAGCCGTCCGGGTCGAGCGCGAACCCGCCATAGCAGTGTTCATGGTAATGTGGGCGAAGTCCGGGCGCGCCGTTGTCGCGTCCGCCGGCCGCCATCGCCGCCGCGTAGAAGGCATCGATCAGGTCCCGCGTCCCGGCCAGAAAGCAGCCGTGCAGCCGTCCCGAGGTGTCGCCTCGGCCCGAGATCCGGAACTGCGGCCGCTCGACCCCATAGCCGGTGACATCGACGCCGCCGCTGCGCTCCAGCGGCACAGTGAAGAGGCGGTTGATTCCCAAAGGGGCGAGAGCCTGGTCGTAGAAGCGCGTGGACCGTTCGAAATCGGTCACGCCAAAGCCCAGATGGTCGAACATTTCGGCTTCTCCCTTAACCGTCATCGCAAAAAGTTCGCCCAGCGCGTCCTTGACTCCCGGGAGCCCCGGACCTAACTCAGGCCTGCGTTGGCACTCATAGGCCGCGACTGCTAACAGCAGCGTTTCCACCGCCAACGACCCCTTTATCGATAACCGTCCCGACGGAGAACAACCATGAAATTTCGTCCCCTTGGCGACCGCGTCCTCGTGAAGCGCGTCGAAGAAGAAACCAAAACCAAGGGCGGGATCATCATCCCCGACACCGCCAAGGAAAAGCCGCAAGAAGGCGAAGTCGTCGCCGTCGGCCCCGGCGCGCGTAACGACAAGGGCGACGTCGTCGCTCTGGACCTGAAGGCCGGAGACAAGATCCTGTTCGGCAAGTGGTCGGGCAGCGAAGTGAAGGTCGACGGTGAAGACCTGCTGATCATGAAGGAAAGCGACGTCCTGGGCGTGATCGAGGCCTAACCGCTTCTCATACCGTTCGACCCGCCTTCAATTCCAGTTTCTCTTTTAGAAGGGCTCATACACATGGCCGCTAAAGACGTTTATTTCTCCTCGGACGCGCGCGACAAGATGCTGCGCGGCGTCAACATCCTCGCCAATGCGGTGAAGGTGACCCTAGGCCCCAAGGGCCGCAACGTCGTGATCGAAAAGTCCTTCGGCGCTCCGCGCTCGACCAAGGACGGCGTCTCGGTCGCCAAGGAAATCGAACTGGCTGACCGCTTCGAGAACCTCGGCGCGCAGATGATCCGCGAAGTCGCTTCGAAGACCAATGACAAGGCCGGCGACGGCACCACCACCGCCACCGTCCTGGCTCAAGCCATCGTTCAAGAAGGCCTCAAGTCGGTTGCCGCCGGCATGAACCCGATGGACCTGAAGCGCGGCATCGACAAGGCCGTCCACATCGTCGTCGCCGACATCAAGGCGTCGTCGAAGAAGGTCACGACCAACACCGAGATCGCCCAAGTCGGCACCATCTCGGCCAACGGCGACAAGGACGTTGGCGAGATGATCGCCAAGGCCATGGACAAGGTCGGCAACGAAGGCGTCATCACCGTCGAAGAAGCCAAGACCGCCGAGACTGAACTCGACGTCGTGGAAGGCATGCAGTTCGACCGCGGCTACCTGTCGCCCTACTTCATCACCAACGCCGACAAGATGGAAGTTCAGCTCGAAGAGCCGCTCATCCTGCTGTTCGAAAAGAAGCTCTCGTCGCTGCAGCCCCTGCTGCCGGTGCTGGAAGCCGTCGTTCAGTCAGGCCGTCCCCTGCTGATCATCGCCGAGGACGTTGAGGGCGAAGCCCTCGCTACCCTGGTGGTCAACAAGCTGCGTGGCGGTCTCCGCGTCGCCGCCGTCAAGGCTCCGGGCTTCGGCGATCGTCGCAAGGCGATGCTGGAAGACCTGGCCATCCTGACCGGCGCTCAAGTCGTGTCGGAAGACCTGGGCATCAAGCTCGAGAACGTCTCACTCGAGATGCTCGGCAAGGCCAAGAAGGTCACGATCACCAAGGACGACACCACCATCGTCGACGGTATCGGTGACAAGGAAGCGATCGAAGCCCGTATCGCCCAGATCAAGCGCCAGATCGAAGACACCACGTCGGACTACGACAAGGAAAAGCTGCAAGAACGTCTGGCCAAGCTGGCCGGCGGTGTTGCCGTGATCCGCGTCGGCGGCTCGACCGAAGTCGAAGTGAAGGAAAAGAAGGACCGCGTCGACGACGCCCTCAACGCCACCCGCGCGGCCGTTGAAGAAGGTATCGTCCCCGGCGGCGGCGTCGCCCTGCTGAAGGCCTCCAAGGCCCTGGCTGGCCTGACCGGCGAAAACGCCGACCAGACCGCCGGCATCGCGATCATCCGCCGCGCCCTGCAGGCCCCGATCCGTCAGATCGCCGAAAACGCCGGCGTTGAAGGCTCGATCGTGGTTGGCAAGGTTCTGGAAAGCGACTCGCCGACCTTCGGCTTCAACGCCCAGACTGAAATGTATGTCGATCTGATCGTCGACGGCGTCATCGACCCCGCCAAGGTGGTTCGCACCGCCCTGCAGGACGCCGCCTCGGTGGCCGGCCTGCTGATCACCACGGAAGCTGCGATCGTCGAAGCCCCCAAGAAGGGCAGCGCTGGCGGCCCTCCCGGCGGCGGCATGGGCGGCATGGGCGACATGGATTTCTAAGAAATCCATAAAGTTGCCTATCCCCCGGAAGAGCTCGGGATCGACATGTCGATCCCGAGCGGTGATGCAGACTTCTAAGAAGTCTGCGTCACCGCTCGGGTTGAAAAAATCGAGGGCGGGACCGAAAGGTCCCGCCCTTTTTCATTTCGCACACAACCATTCCGTGACGGGCTCGCCATACGCGGCAAGGTCTTTGCAACCTTCGCCGTGGGTTGTTCCAAAAGGACACAACCTTTGCATGTCCTTTTTGGGGAGCCTCTTCATATGTCTATTCGCTCACTAGCCGCTGCGGTCGCCGGTCCGGTGCTGCTCGGCGCCATGGTCGCGTCGCCGACCTCGGCCCAAGCCCAGTCCTGCGGCTATTACAGCTGTAGCAGCTACCCCGCTCCCGCCGCCGCGCAGTCCGCGTCGAGCCGTGAGGTGCTCGCCGAGCGCGCCGTCTTGCTGGAGCGTTTCTACGCGCGCAGCCGCGACGCCAATGGCGGCTATAGCGCCCGTGACACGCGCGACAACCGCAAGCGCAGCTCGCGCCGCGACCAGGACGAGCCGGTGGTCGAGCGGATCATCGAGCGCCCCGTCTATATCGACCGTCCGGTCTATGTGGACCGCGGGACTGGCTATCCTGTTCAGGCCCCAAACCAGGCTCCCGGCCAGCCCGCCTACGGCTCCGGCTACAGCAACGGTTATGCGAGCCAGCCCGCTTATGGTTCCAACTACGGCCCCAACTATTCGGGCCAGCCGGCCTATGCGCCGCAGCGCCCCGTCCACGGCGGCCCAGGCCAGCCCTATCACCAAGGCGGCGGCCAGGTTCAGCCCTATGGCTACGGCTCGGCCGGCGTCTATGGCCAGAGCTCAACCCAGCAAGGCGGCTGGAGCGCCAATGCCCAGCAAGACACCCGCTACAACACCGGCGGCGGCTGGCTGCCGCGCACCATGGACTCTGTGTTTGGGGCGGCGCCCCCGCAAGAACAGACCTATGCGCGTCCGGGCTACTAGAGGCCCGAACTACGCTGTTTGAACGACAGTCGAGGGCGGGGCCGAAAGGTCCCGCCCTTTCTTGCCGTAAGTAGCATCTAAGAAAAACAACCATCCGTACGCATCCAAACCGCCCCTGCTTTCGTTTCTTTCAAGAAGCAAAAAAAGCCGACGGGAGGTCGTCATGCCTATGCGCCGCGTACATCATCTCCACCGACGCATTCCGCGCCTTAATCTCGTCGTGTTTGCCGTAACCCTGTGGCTCGCTTTGGGCCTGATCAGCCAGGCAGCGTTCCAGCTAGTCGGCTAAGACCCATTCTCACGCCGCTGGCGGAATGATCTTCCGCCCGGCCGTGGCGACCGCTACATGGCAGGCATGTTCCGACAACGCCCCGACGCCGATCTGATCCCCCAGGGCTGGGTCGTTGGCGTGATGGTCGAAGTGGCCGGCGAGCGTCTGCCCGTCCGCCACTATTTCGGCGTCGGCAAGGCCGAGCGGGCCCAGGCCGAGTGGGCGGCCGTCGATCTGGCTCTCGAGGTGGGCGCGGTAGCCTCAAGCCCGTTCCGGGGAACCGAGCCGGTCGAGGCCATTCGCGAGATCGTCGCCTATCGGATGCGCGAACTGGGCCTCAAGTCTGGCGAGATCCGCGCCTTGGGTGACAAGTTCCCGCGCCGCTGGTTGCCGGTTCAGACCGAGTCCTAGTAGCGCTTGCCGCCGCCGCCGCCGCAACCGCCGCCGCAGCCTGAGTGTCCGCCGCCTCCGACCCTGATATTGACCGAGCTTGAGGCCGAAGCCGCAGCCGAGCTTCTGGCCGAGGCGCCGGCAAAGCCGCCCGCCCAGCCGCCGCCCGATCCGCCGACCACGCCGCCATAATAGCCGCCGCCTCGCCCGCCGGACGGACGTCCCACATAGCCGCCGCCGATATAGGGCGGGTCGTAATAGTCGATTGGCGCCGTCTCGACCGGTCGAGGCAGCCAGCCGCCGCCCGGTCCATAGCGGGTGGAGTAGCTCTGGTTGCCGCCATAATGGGTCGCGCCGCTCGAGGAACGGCTCTCGCTGCTTTCCTCGTAGCGCGAGCTTTCAGACTCGTAGGTTTCGTCGCTGATGACGGCGCCGCTGGCTCCGCGAGAGTCGTCTCGCCGGCGGTCGTGACGCGGGCCGCAATCGCAGTCACGCTCCACGTAGACGATCTTCTCGATCACGCGGTCGACATAGACCACCTCGGTCACCGGCTTGGCCCGCTTGACCGGGGCAGGTCGAGACGCTGGCTTCTTGCGAAGCTCGGCGGGGTAGCCATCGGCCAGGGCCGGCGCGGCCACGCTGGCGGCCGCCAGCGCACTAACGAGCAGAAGGGTCCTGAACGGCGTCATCATCGGTCTCGCACTAAAAACGCGTGCCGTTTCGAGACGGCGTTCCGCCGCGCCGCAACTACGAAGCCAGAAGGCCTTGGCTCGGCGGCCGCTTTTCGCCATGCTCTCCCAAACAAGCGTTTGAGCGCAAAGTGGGGAAACGATGTCCAAGACCATGCTGGCCGCTATCGGCCTGACCGCCGGCCTGCTGCTGGGAAGCGCCGCTTGCGCTCAGACGCCAGCCGCCGCCACGCCAAACGACTATGCCGAGACCGACAACTGGCTGTGCCTGCCGGGCCGGTCCGACGCCTGCTCCACTGACCAGACCACCACCATCGTCGCCGCGAACGGCAAGACCAGCACCGAAGCCTTCAAGCCCGTCGCGAATGCGCCGGTCGACTGCTTCTACGTCTACCCGACGGTTTCCACCGATCCGGGGAACAACAGCGACATGGCCATTGACGCCGCCGAGCGTTCGGTGGTCGAACAGCAGCTGTCCCGCTTTGGCAGCCAATGCCGGATCTATGCGCCGATGTATCGCCAGATAACCCTGGCGGCCCTGCGCAAGGTGATGATGGGCGGCCAGGCCGGCGACGGCGCCCTGGCCTATGGCGACGTGCGCGACGCCTGGAAGCACTATCTGGCCCACGAAAACAAGGGACGCGGCGTGGTTCTGATCGGACACAGCCAAGGCTCGCGCATGCTGTTGCAACTGATCAAGGACGAGATTGACAGCAAGCCAGCTCAGAAGCAGGTGGTCTCGGCTCTGGTCCTGGGCATGAACGCGCCGGTCGATGCGGCCGGCAAATATGGGGCGATGCCGCTTTGCACAAGCGCCAGTCAGACCGGCTGCATGGTGACCTATGTCTCGTTCCGGGCCTCCAGCCCGCCCCCCGCGACCAGCCGCTTTGGCAAGACCGACAACGGCCTGCGCTCAGGCTGCGTGAACCCGGCCGCTCTGTTGGCCGACAAGGCCTCGACCGAAGCCATGCCGCTGCACGCCTATTTCAATGCGAAGGCGATGGGCTCGACCGCAGCGACACCCAAGCCCTGGGCCAAGGACGTAGCCGTGACGACGCCGTTCGTTTCGGCGCCGGGCCTAGTGTCGGGCCGCTGCGTCAGCGAGGGCGAGTTCACCTATCTATCGGTGGCGGTGAATGGCGATCCGGCCGATCCGCGCGTCGACGACATCACCGGCGACATCCTGATCACGGGCCAGCCGCTGAAGGACTGGGGCCTGCATCTGATCGATGTGAACCTGGCGATGGGCGACCTGGTGGCTCTGGTCGGCGAGCAAACGAAGGCCTACGCGGCCAGGCACTAGAGCATTTTCCGATAAGTGTGAAACGGTTATCGGATCGAAAAATGCTCTAAACTTCTGATTTAGAGCCCTTTTCGCCCGACCCTGATGAATCCATCAGGTCGGAAAGGGCTCTAGAACAAGGGCCGGCGACCGCTCTCTAGGAACGGTCGCCGGCCTGAACTATTTGGCGACGGTCTTGAAAATCGTCGCGCCCAGAACCAGCATGATCACGAAGCCGATCAGGAAAACTACAAAGAGGATCTTGGCGACGCCCGCAGCGGCGCCCGCGAGCCCGGTAAAGCCCAGGGCCCCGGCGATCAGGGCGACGACGGCGAGGATGATGGCCCACTTCAGCATGGTGCGTTTCCTTGGTTGGGAAGCCAGTGTCGCTTCTGGCAAAACAACCCGCCAGAGCGCACACCGTTCCTTGTTTTCGCCGCCCGGGGCCGGTAACCGATAGTCATGGCCTCCAAGCCCGAAAGCCCGACCGAACCCTTCAAGCGCGCCCTGGCGCACGCCGCCCGTTCGCTCGCCGAAATGCCGGATCTCGAGGTGGTGTTCTCGGGCGATGGACCGCAGCTGCTGGGCAAGCGGGCGGTGCTGCCGCACCCGCCGCGCGACCTGAGCAGCAAGGAAGCGGCGCGCATCCGGGGTCTGGCCGACCAGATGGCCCTGCGCCTGGCCCACCACGACCAGATTGCCCACGCCCGCGCCCGGCCCTCCTCGCCCGACGGCCAGGCGGCCTTCGAGTCGATCGAGCAGGCCCGGCTGGAAGCCATCGGGGCCAACGCCCTGGGCGGCGTGCGCGGCAATCTGACCGCCGCCCTGGAAGCCCGCCTCGAAAAGCAGGGCCTTACCCGCAACGTGGCGATGGATCGCCAGTCGGCGCCGATGGCCGAGATCTTGGGCCTGCTCGTCCGCGAGCGCCTGACCGGCGACGCCCCGCCCGAGGGCGCCAAGGCCCTGGTCGATATCCTGCGCGCCGATATCGAGGCCAAGGCCGGCAAGGACCTGGACCGTCTGGCCGCCGCCATCGACGACCAGGTCGCCTTCTCGCGCGTCTCTCGCGAGATCCTGCGCGATCTGGATCTCGGCGAGGAGATGTCCGACGCCACCGAAAGCTCTGACGAGGATGACGGCGAACAGGACCAGCAGGAGCAGAGCTCCGACGAGGACCAAGGCGAAGGCGAGGGCGAGCAGCCCGAAGGCTCTTCCCCCCAGGAAACCGAAGCCTCCGACCGCGAGAGCGAGGCCGGCGACGAGGAGATGGTGCAGTCCGAACAGGACGGCGAGCCCGAGGAAAGTGACGAGAGCCCGGAAATGGGCGACGGCGCCAAGCCTGCTCGTCCCGACAGCCGTCCGGCCCAGCCCGGCGAGCCGGCCTACAAGATCTTCACCAACAGCTATGACGAGGTCGTGCCGGCCGAGGACCTCTGCGACGCCGAGGAACTGACCCGGCTGCGGGCCTATCTCGACCAGCAACTCAGCGCCCTCTCCAGCGTCGTCTCGCGCCTGGCCAACAAGCTTCAGCGCCGCCTGCTGGCCCAGCAGAACCGCGCCTGGACCTTCGATCTCGAGGAAGGGATGCTGGACGTCGCCCGCCTGACCCGGGTGATCATCGATCCCACCGCCCCTCTGTCGTTCAAGCAGGAAGAGGACCAGGAGTTCCGCGACACCGTCGTCACCCTGTTGATCGACAATTCCGGCTCTATGCGCGGCCGGCCGATCATGGTGGCCGCCGTCTGCGCTGACATTCTGGCCCGCACCCTGGAGCGCTGCGGGGTCAAGACCGAGGTGCTGGGCTTCACCACCCGCGCTTGGAAGGGTGGGACCAGCCGCGACGAGTGGGTCAAGGCCGGCAAGCCTCCTGCGCCGGGTCGCCTGAACGACCTGCGCCACATCATCTACAAGGCCGCCGATTCGCCATGGCGCCGGGCTCGCAAGAACCTGGGTTTGATGATGCGCGAGGGGCTGCTGAAGGAGAACATCGACGGCGAGGCCCTGATGTGGGCTCACCAGCGCCTGGTCGGCCGGCCCGAAGCCCGCCGCATTCTGATGGTGATCTCCGACGGCGCGCCGGTGGACGACAGCACCCTGAGCGTCAATTCGGGCCACTATCTGGAGCGCCATTTGCGCCAGGTCATTTCCGAGATCGAGGGCAAGAGCCCCGTCGAACTGATCGCCATCGGCATCGGCCACGACGTGACGCGCTACTACCGCCGCGCCGTCACCATCGTCGATGTCGAGCAACTGGGCGGCGTGCTGGTCGAGCAGCTGGCCGCGCTGTTCGACGAGGAGCCCCGCGCCGTCAAACGTGCGCGCGGCCTGCTGGCCCCGTTGCAGACCGTCCAGCCCTCAGCGCCCAAGGCGGCGCGCAAGGTTCCCGCGTGATTGGACTGCGCGCCGCTCTGGTCCTGGCGCTGGCCGCCGGCATGCTGGGCCACTGTAGCCGCAAGCCGGCCCCGCCGCCCCTGCCCATGGCGCCGGTCAAGGTCGGTCCCGAGATCGCCCTGCAGACGACGCCCGTGCCGCTGGACGCGTCCAATCGGGCCAGGACCACACTGGAAGGCTTCGTCTTCGCCGGCGGTGTCGCCATCACCAGCCCCCAGACCTCGCGCCTGCACGGCCTGTCGGACCTGACCATCGCGCCGGATGGCGGTCTGGTCGCCGTCACTGACGACGGCGATCTGTTCCAGGCCCGTCTGGTGCTCGACCCCACTGGCCGACTGATCGGCCTGACGGACGGCAAGCTGGAAGGCCTCAAAGGTCCCGACGGTCAACCGCTGCAAGGCAAGGACAAGGCCGACGCCGAGGGGGTGGCCATCCTGGCCAATGGCGACAGGCTGATCAGCTTCGAACGCGACCACCGCATCTGGCTCTATCCGGCGGCCGGCGGCCCGCCCCGCCCGGCCTCGAAACCCGCCACCATCTTCCCCTATAATGAAGGCATGGAGGCCCTGGCCGCCTATCCGGCCGCCGGTCCCGACGCCTATCTGGTCGGCGGCGAGGAGGGCGAGGTCTGGCTCTGCAAGCTGTCGGCCGCCTGCCAGGCGCTGGCCCCGCAGCAGGGGCCCGACTTCACCTGGGGCCTAACCGCCATGGCGACTTTCAACGGCCCCGCCATCGCCACCTTCCATCGCGGCTTCGACCCCATCCGGGGCTGGCGCGGCATACTGCGGTTCGTGGCCAATCCGATGGCGCCGGCCGGCAAGCAGGTGCACGCCGCCAGCCTGCATCTGGATGGCTCGATCACCCGCGACAACTACGAAGGCGTGGCCCTGAGCAGCACGCCGTCAGGCGCCACGCGGATCTATCTGATCTCCGACGACGGCAGCCTGCCGGGCCAGCGCACCCTGCTGATGGCCTTCGACTGGACCCCGCCTCCGCCGCCCCCACCCGCGCCTCCCGGCAAACCGAGGAAGCCGGTCCGCAAGCGTTAGGCTGAAGGCCCTGAAGTTACCGCTAACATTTCGTGTTGCGATGCAGTATTTCACTTGCACTGACAACGTTGTCATTTATGCTTTCGTCGACGGCTCACGAGGCGAGACCCACAGGCCGTCAGAGGAACGCGTCGGGAGGAGGTTGAACCCAACCCCCTTTCCGGGACTACAAACCATGATCCGTCTGCTTGTTCTGTCCATCTCGGCCCTGATGACCCTCTCCGCCGGCGCCGCCGGCGCCGCCGAACTGACCGTAAAGGTCGCCGGCAAGCCCACGCCCCAGGTCCATGCCGACCTGGTGGACGCCGCGAAAACCATATGTCGCGAAGATCTCGACGGCGTCACCTTCGCCGCCGACCTGATGCCCTACTGCGTTCGCGAAGTGACCCGCACCGCCATCGCCAAGGTCCGTCGCCCCGAACTGATCGCCTATGACAAGGCCTATGGCCGGTCGGCCTATCTGGTGAAAATCAGCCGCTAGAGCCCTTTCCGACCTGATGGCTTCATCAGGGTCGGGCGAAAAGGGCTCTAAATCAAAAGTTTAGAGCATTTTTCGATCCGATAACCGTTTCACACTTATCGGAAAATGCTCTAGCTGCCTGTTTCATAGCGTACCCCTCGCACAGGAGCGACCCGTGAAGCCCCCGCTTCGCGGGTCGTTTTTGTTGCGGAAATGGCTGGAAAAATCGCGCGTGCGCCGCAACATAACCGTTGATAATATAAGAAGGAGAGCTTAGCATTTATCGACGGCCAAGCGGCTAGAACCGTAGGGATCGTCAGAGGAACGCGTCGGGAGGAGGTTGAACCCAACCCCCTTTCCGGGACTAAAGACCATGATCCGCACCATCGCCCTGGCCGTTTCGGCCATCGCCCTGACCATCGCCGCTCCCGTTTCGGCCGCCGAACTCCGCGTCAAGGTTGCCGGCAAGTCGGCCGAGCAAGTCCGCGCCGACGTCGTGAAGGCCGCCAGCACCGTGTGCTGGGAAGACCTGCGCGGCCAGGCCATGGCTGGCTATCTGTATCCGTCCTGCATCCGCGCCTCGGTCAGCGACGCCTACGCCAAGATCAACGCTCCGGCCAAGGTCGCCTCGAGCTCGATGGTCTCGGCCCGCTAGAGCATTTTCCGATAAGTGTGAAACGGTTATCGGATCGAAAAATGCTCTAAACTTATGATTTAGAGCCCTTTTCGCCCGACCCTGATGAAGCCATCAGGTCGGAAAGGGCTCTAGTCAGGCCTGATCTCAGTAAAGCATACAAAGCCCGGCGCGGTCCTCCGCGTCGGGCTTTGCTTTGTCTGGTCCGGACTTCAGACCCAGGACTCCAGACGCGAAAAAGCCCGCGAGGATCGCTCCTCGCGGGCTTTTCGATAGTGAGTCGAACGTCGCTCTAGTTGCCGCGCGTCGGACGCCGAAACCGGCATCCACTTTCGGCTGACGCGCTTTAGGCGGCGAGGGCCACGGCGGCGGCCTTGGCCTTCGCCTTGACCTGCGACTTGATCTTCAGGGCGCGCGGCGACAGCTGCTCGTCCTTGGCGCCCAGCAGGAACACGTCCAGGCCACCCTTGAAGTCCAGGGTGCGCAGGGCCGCGTTGCTGATGCGCAGACGGAAGGTCTGGCCGAGCGAATCCGAGGCCAGCGTCGCCGGCGACAGGGCCGGCAGGAAGCGGCGCTTGGTCTTGATGTTGGAGTGGCTCACATTGTGGCCAACCATGGGACCGATACCGGTGAGTTCGCAGCGGCGCGACATGGGACTACCTTGGCTGAGCGAAACCCAAAGGCTCCGCATGCATTGAATTCGGGACGCGAAGGGCTAGCCACTCCGCGAGAGCGGGCGATATAGGCGAAGGGGGCTTGCCGAGTCAAGGCGAGATGCCCGCCTCCGGACGTCGGGCCAGGAGCCGGCCCGGAAGCGGGCTGTATGAAGGGCGCCTCAAGACCGCCTTCAAGCCGGGTTCATGTGCCGCCCCGATATAGAGAGCCCATGAAGGAACACTCGCCCATGCGCCTGATCGCCATCGCCCTGACCGCTGCAGGTCTCGCCACGACCGCCGGCATGAGCTTGGCCGCCCAGCCCACGCCGAGCACAATTCTCCCCGGTCACTGGGAGTACAGCTACCGAATCGGCCCCATCCCGGCCGGCGACGAGTCGCGCTGCCTCAAGCAGACCGATGTCGAGCAGTTCGCCAAGGGCATCTGCACCCGAAAATACACCTGCGACTACACCACCCGCGTGGTCCAGAATGGCAAGATCAGCCTGAAGGGCACATGGACCGACAAGAAGGGTCGCGTCGCCCCGGTGACCGCCAATGGCGGCTACACGGCCGAGAGCTTCCAGCTGGACGTCAAGATGAAGACCATCAACGGAATCCCGCTCGCGGGCGTGATGGACGCCAAGCGCGTGGGGCCCACCTGCCCCGCCGACACCAAATAGCGGCTCCTCGCGGACCGTTTGTGGTTAATCCGAATTAAGATACAATGGGTTGTAGGGAACAAAGACTGAATCGGCCGACGTCGCCGATTCGGTCACGATTCGTTTCGCCCCTGTTCGCGAGTTCCGCTCGCGACGTTAACCGGCGTTCGGCCCGACCATCGCAAACACACCTCCGTCATCCAGGGACTTGTTCCCGGGGTCCATGGCGCAGCTTCACGGCGAGCGATCATTGAACATTGATCATGCGGCCGACAGATGGGTCCCGGGAACAAGTCCCGGGATGACGATCAAAAGCGGATTGTATTGAAGCCTATCCGCCCCGCGGCGGGGCCACCGAGAATTCCAGGTCGAACAGGGTGGGCGCCGCACTGGTTCGCGCCCGCTCTATAGTCAGCAGTTGCGCCTTGGTATTGGTCCCGCCGTCGGCCGTGAAGCCGCCCATTCCGCCGGAGGCCGCCAGCACCCGGTGGCAGGGCACCACGATGGGCCAAGGGTTCTCGCCCAGTGCCTTGCCCACGGCTCGCGCCGCGCCGGGTTCGCCCATGGCGCGGGCGACCTCTCCATAGGTCGAGGTCTCGCCGGGCGCGATGGCCCGGGCGATCTCATAGACCCGCCAGTTGAAGCTCTGGGCCTGGCTCTGGTCGATGGCGATGTCGGTCAGGTCGTCGCGACCGCCGGCCAGCAGGTCCAGCACCCGGTCGATGACGCGCTCGATCTCCGGCGGCGGCGGCGGCTCGGCCGCGTCGGGGAATCGCTTACGCAGGCGGGCCCAGGCCGCGCCGGGCGTAACCTCGGGCAATTGCATGCCGATCAGCCCGGACTCGCCCCAGGCGACGCCGCAACGGCCGATCACGGTGTCGAAAAGCGCGAAAGCTGTCCCCTTCATCCCTCATTTATAGCATCGCGGTTGCGGCTTTCGAGCGGCGCCCTACGATTTCCGTTTCTTGCTGTCTGGAGATCGCCGTGCGCCACCTTGTCCTCGCCGCCTTGCTGGCCACGACCAGCCTCTCGACCGCCTCTGCCGCCGACCTGCTGATCCATGGCGGGCCGATCCACACCGGCGTCGAGGCCGCGCCGAGCGCCCAGGCCGTGCTGATCCGCGACAGCCGCATCCTGTTCGTCGGCGACTTGGCCGCCGCCCGCGCCAAGGCCGCCAAGGATGTCCGCGACTTCGACCTGAAGGGCGCCGCCGCCTTCCCCGGTTTCGTCGACGCCCACGCCCACCTGACCGGCATCGGCCTGCGCGAGCTGACCCTAAACCTTGACCAAGTTGGTTCGGTCGAGGCGCTGGTCAAGGCGGTGAGCGCCCATGCCGGCGCCCATCCGGACGGTCCGATCTATGGCCGGGGCTGGATCGAGACCCACTGGCCCGAGAAGCGCTTTCCGAGCAGCGCCGACCTCGATCGCGCCGCGCCGGGCCGCGTGATCGTGCTGGAACGCTCCGACGGCCACGCCTCGGTCGCCAGCAGCGCGGCCCTCGCCAAGGCCGGCGTGACGAAGGGCACCGCCGCCCCGGCCGGCGGCCAGATCCTGAAAGGTTCGGACGGCCAGCCGACCGGTATGCTGATCGACCACGCCCAGTCGCTGGTCGCCGGGGTGATCCCGCCGCCGTCGGAAGCCCTCAAGCGTCAGGCGTTGGAGAAGGCCGGCGCGCTCTACGCCTCGCGAGGCTGGACTGGCCTGGGAAACATGAGCGTCGAGGCGTCGGACCTGGCCCTGATGACTTCGCTGGCAGCCGAGAACAAGTTCCACATCCGCGTCGACAACTACATGGACCCCAGCGGCGCCGCGCAGGTGCTGGCCAAGGGTCCGTTCGAGGACGCCACCGGCCTGATCCGCACGCGCGGGGTCAAACTCTATATGGACGGCGCCCTGGGCTCGCGCGGCGCGGCCTTGCTGGAGCCCTATAGCGACGCCGAAGGCACGGGCCTGCAGCTCACCCCTCGCGACAAGGGCCTTGCGCTGATGAAGTCCGCCAAGGCCGTTAAGGCCCAGGTCGCCATGCACGCCATCGGGGATCGCGGCAATCGCATGGTGCTGGACTGGTTCGGGGAGACGCTGGGAAGCGACACCACCGCCCGCTGGCGGATCGAGCACGCCCAGGTCGTCGCCGACCCCGACCTGCCGCGCTTCTCGAAGCTGGGCGTCATCGCCTCGATGCAGCCCAGCCACGCCATCGGCGACCTCTATTTCGCCCCGGCCCGCCTGGGCAAGGCCCGGCTGCACGAAGGCTATCGCTGGAACGACATGCTCAAGAGCGGCGCGGTCGTCGCCGCCGGTTCGGACGCTCCGGTCGAGGTGGGCGATCCGCGCATCGAGTTCTACGCCGCCGTCCATCGCCACAGCCTGACGGGCTTTGCCAACGAGGACTGGCATCTGGAAGAGGCCGTCAGCCGTGCTCAGGCTCTGAAGATGCTGACCTGGGCCCCAGCCTACGCCGCCTTCGCCGACAAGGATCGCGGCACGCTGGAGGCCGGCAAGAAGGCCGACGTGACTGTGTTCTCCAAGGACCTGATGTCGGTCGCGCCGGCCGAGATCCTCACCGCCGAAACGGTGCTGACGGTGGTCGATGGGGTGGTGGCGTTCGAGCGGGGCAAGTGAGCGCATTTTAGCCTGCCCGGCTGGCCATAAAGCGCTATTCAGGCTGCATGGATCGTAGACGCAGAATCCTGATCGTGGGGGGTGGCGCGGCCGGGTGGCTCACGGCCGCCTATCTGGCCAAGTCGCTGCGGATCGCCGAGCAGACCCATCTCGAGATCACCCTGCTGGAATCCCCTGATGTCGGCATTATCGGGGTGGGCGAGGCGACCTTTCCGACCATCCGCGCGACCCTGCAGTTCCTGGGCATCGACGAGGGCCGGTTTATCCGCGAGACCTCGGCCACCTTCAAGCAGGGCATCCGCTTCAACGACTGGGCATGGGCGCCGAAGGCCAACGGCCAGCGCCACCGGTACTTCCATCCGTTCGAGGCCCCGTTCTCGACCGACGGAACCAGCCTGACCCCCTATTGGCTGCTGCAGGACGAGGCGACGCGCGCGCCGTTTGCCGAGGCCATGACGATCCAGGCCCGCGTCGCCGAGGCCCAGCGCGCGCCCAAGCGGCCGCACGAGGGCAACTTCTCGGGGCCACTGAACTACGCCTACCATTTCGATGCCGCCAAGCTGGCCAATGTGCTGGCCGAGCGCGCCCGGGAACTGGGCGTGCGTCATCTGCAGGGCCTGCTGACCGGCGTGGCCCTGGACGAGACCGGCGCCATCGCCTCGGTCGCCTGCCAGCAGCATGGGACACTGGAAGCCGACCTCTATATCGACTGCAGCGGCTTTCGCGCCGAGCTGATCGGCCAGGCGCTGAAGTCGCCGTTCAAGTCGGTGCGCTCCACCCTGTTCGCCGACCGGGCCCTGGCTTGCAAGATCGTCCAGGACGGACCCGAGACGCCGATCCAGAGCTTTACCGTCGCCACCGCCCACGAGGCCGGCTGGACCTGGGACATCGGCCTGAACGGCGCGCGGGGCGTCGGCTGCGTCTATTCCAGCGACCATATGGGCGACGATCAGGCCGAGGCGATCCTGCGCGGCTATGTCGGCGAGGGCGTCGAGATCACTCCGCGATCCCTGTCTTTCGACGCCGGCTATCGCCAAAAGCAGTGGATCAGAAACTGCGTCGCCGTCGGCCTGTCAGCCGGTTTCCTGGAGCCGCTGGAATCGACCGGTGTGGTGCTGATCGAGGCGGCGGTGGCGATCATCGCCGAGCTCTTCCCGCACAACGGCCCGATCGGCGCGCCCGCCCGGCGCTTCAACGAGCTGATGAGCGCCCGCTACGAGAACATCATCACCTTCCTGAAGCTGCACTATTGCCTGAGCCAGCGGACCGAGCCGTTCTGGCGCGACAATGCCGATGAGTCTTCGATCCCTGAACGCCTGGCCGATCTGCTGGAGCAGTGGCGCTACCGGCCGCCGACCCGCTACGACTTCACCTTGGATCTCGAGACGTTTGCCTTCTTCAACTACCAATACATTCTGTACGGCATGGGCTTCAAAACCGACCTGTCGCCGGGGCGCAGCGAGTTTCCCGATGTGGCGGGGGCCGAAAAGCTGTTCGCCAAGATCCGCGGCTTTGGCGAGCGCGCCACCCACGACCTGCCCAGCCACCGCGACCTGATCGCGCAGATCAACCAGTTCGGCTTCGACCGCTCCCTCGAGCCTGTCTGAGTTCCAGACAAAAAAGTCCTCGCTCCGGGGGGAGCGAGGACAGGGGAGGCGACTTCGAAAAAGGCGGTTAGGCGGCGGCCTTGGCGGCGCTTTCCAGGTCGTCAAGCTCGCCGGATTCGCGGGCCTTCTTGCCGTAGACGACCTCGAACAGCGGGCTGGCCATCACGGTGGTGACGATGGCCATCAGCACCAGCATCGAGAACAGGGTCGGGCCGATGATGCCCTTCTGCAGGCCGATATTGATGATGATCAGCTCCATCAGGCCGCGCGAGTTCATCAAGGCGCCAATGCCCATGGCCGTGCTGTGGTTCTCGCCGGTCGCGCGGGCGGCGAGGTAGCAGGCGCCCCACTTGGCCAGGATCGAGCAGGCAAGGATGCCCAGCGCGATCAGCAGCAGGCTCGGCGAATTGACCATGTCCATGCGGGTGTTGAGGCCCGAATAGGTGAAGAACATCGGCAGCAGCAGCACGACTGCGATCGGCTCGACCTTCTTCTTCAGTTCCTCGACCAGCAGGCCGCGCGGCATGACGACGCCGAGGATGAAGCCGCCGAAGATGGCGTGGATGCCGACGGCGTCCATCAGGAAGGCCGAAACGCAGAAGGCTAGGATGACCATGGCCAGCACCGAGGTGCTCATCTGGCCTTCACGCTCGACGATGCGGCCCAGCGGGGCCAGGATCTTGGGACCGAGCAGCGTGACGAACAGCACCCACGCCAGGCCGCCGGCGATGGCCAGCACGGCCACGCCGGGTCCGCCGCCGAACGTCGCCAGCACCACGGCCAGAACGCACCACGAGACCGCATCGTCGAAGGCGCCTGCCGTCAGGGTCAGCGTGCCCAGGGTCGTATTGGCCAGGCCGCGCTCGTTGATGATCCGGGCCAGCATCGGGAAGGCGGTCAGGGCGATACAGGCGCCCAGGAACAGGGTGGCGTTGAACTGCGAGATGCCCGGCGCGAACAGGCCCGGCACCTTCAACAGGAACGGCGTGATCAGGACCGCGATCAGGAACGGCGCGGCGATGCCGGCGAACGAGACGCTCATCGCGCTCTTGGCCTTGGCCTTGAAATGGCCGGTCTGGAAGCTGGTGCCGACCATGAACATGTAGAGGCCGACGCCAAGCTGGGCGCCGACATAGAGGATGTTCTTGGTTTCCTTGGGGAACAGCATGCCCTGGAAGGCCGGGAACAGCAGGCCCAGCAAGGACGGGCCGAGGATCACGCCGGCAACCATCTCGCCCACGACCTGGGGCTGGCCCAGGAACTTCTGCCCCAGCCAGCCGACCACGCGGCAGGCCAGGACGATCACCGCCAGCTGGAGGAAGAAGTGCACGCTGAAGTCTGTCGGCGTGTAGCTGTGGGCTGCCGCCAGAGTGGCGGGCCCGTTGGGCGCGAGGACTTTCCCCACGACGGCGATGGTGCTGGCGATGAGATCGGACAAGTTTGTTTCCCCCAAGCGCGGCCCTTTCGGCCTGCGTCTTGCCGAAAAGGGGGCAGGCTTTCGAAAATGGTGCAAGCCCGGCGCCGGTAATTTTCGGCGTCGCGCAGAAGATTGTATTTGCTCGTGAATTTTCTGTTGCCTCGACGCAACAAGGTAGTAACGTACCTACAAGACAGCCTTGTCATTGTAGGTACATAGGCACATGAAGGTCATTACGAGCCGGGCATTCAATCAGGATGTCAGCCAGGCCAAGCGCGCCGCGCGAGTCGCGCCGGTGTTCGTCACCGACCGGGGCAAGGCCACCCATGTGCTGATGAGCGTCGAGGCCTATCGCAAGCTGATCGGCCAGACCGAGACCATCGTCGACCTGCTGGCCATGCCGGGCCTGGAGCCCATGGATCTGGCCGCCGCCCGATCAGGCGCGTGGGATGGCCGGAGCGGCGACTGATGTACCTGCTCGACACCGACATCATCTTCGAACTGCGCAACGCCAAATCCGGGGGCTCCTCGCCGGCCCTGGCCGCCTGGGGGTCGGGCGTCCAGCGCGCCAGCCTGTTCATCTCGGCCCTGACCCTGCTGGAACTGGAGTCCGGCGCCACCCGGGTCGAGCGCTCGGACAAGGCGGCGGGCGCGGCGCTGCGGAACTGGCTGGACGCCCAGGTCGGACCGGCCTTCGAGGGCCGCATCCTGCCCGTGGACGCCGCAGTCGTGCGCCGCCGCGCGCACCTGACCCTCGCCACGACGCGCGACGCCCTGCTGGCCGCCACGGCGCTGGAACACGGCCTGACCCTGGTGACCCGCGACATCGCCGCGTTCAAGTCGGCGCGACTGAAGCTGCTCAATCCCTGGGACTACGCCCCGGAGGCCGCTGACGACGAGGATTGGGGTCAGGCATCCAAGGCCAGTTCGCTGTGGCTGAGAAACATCTTCGTGCGAGGCTAAACATCTAGATCAAGCCGCGTCCCGCGTCTGGCCCCGATAAGTTGTCGCGGTCATCGACGGCCGCCGCGTGAACGCCTCGAACCGCGCGGTTAGCCGCGGCCGTCCCGCGCGGAAGTCCGGCAGAGCCCGGAACTCCAGCCAGTCCAGCGCCGCGGCCAGGGCGATCTGGCCAAGGTCGAGCGGCCCGGTCGGCGCCTCGCGCTCGGCGAAGTCGTAGGCGGCGATCAGTTTCTCGGTCTGCCCGTCCGCCATGGGCGACCAGCGCACTTCAGCCGGACGGCGCTCGGTTTCCCAACGCAGGGCGATGCCGGCGTCGATCATGCCCTGGGCCAGGGCATGCAGCCGCAGCGCCCGCCAGCGTTCCGGCCCCTTCACGGGGATCAGGAGCGGTCCCTCGTGCAGACCATCGAGGAACTCGCAGATCACCGATGAGTCGAAGAGCGTCAGTCCGCCCTCCAACATCAGCACCGGCACCGGCACCGGCACCTTGCCCAGCGTATTGGCCGCGAACACCAGATCGTTGCGCAGGGTGGGGCTGGTCTCCTGGTGGATCACGTGAAGGAGACCAGCGAGGCCGGTTTCGTGGGCCATGACCAGCACCTTGCGGGCATAGGGAGAGTGGGTCTGGTAGAGTAACTGCATTGAAATGGGACCTCGCCGGGGGGAGTGGGCGAGCGAGACACTATTGTTTGGAGCGCGAAAGATGGGCTTAGTTTCGCTCGCTTTAACGCAAGTTTGTTTCGTCTGGACCTGCCTTGCCCGCTCAAAACCTCGACGCTTTTGATTTGGCGATCCTCGACATCCTTCAGCGCGACAACAGCACGCCGCAGCGGACCATCGGCGAGGCGGTCAACCTCTCGGCCCCGGCCGTGCAGCGCCGCATCAGGAAGCTGGAGGCGGCGGGGGTCATCACCGCCAATGTCGCGGTCATCGATCCGCCCAGCGTCGGTCAGGCCGTCACCCTGCTCGTCGAGGTGCATCTGGAGAACGAGCGCCTTGACCTGCTGGACGCCGCCAAGGCCCGGCTCATCGCCGAGCAGCAGGTGCAGCAGTGCTACTACGTCACCGGCGACGCAGACTTCATGCTGGTTATCACTGTCCCGACCATGGCCGACTACGAAGCCTTGACCCGGCGACTGTTCTTCGACGGCGGCAATGTGAAGCGCTTCCGGACCCTGGTGGTGATGGACCGGGTGAAGGTGGGGCTGGGGGTGCCGCTGTTAAAATCCTCTCCCTGAAGGGAGAGGTGTCGGCGCAGCCGACGGAGAGGGCAGTGCAATGAACGCCCGCTTCCTTCCCCTCCGGCGCTTCGCGCCCCTCCCCCTTCAGGGAGAGGGCTTGTCGTTCAACCGCCCACGCTCCCGCTTGCCTCCCTCCGATTCCCGCACCATGTCTACTCCATGAGCGACCGATCGACCGGCCTGGCGCCTTCCAAGCTCACCGCGGTCCTGGGCCCGACCAATACCGGCAAGACCCACCTGGCCGTCGAGCGGATGCTGGGCCACGCCTCGGGCATGATCGGCTTGCCGTTGCGCCTGCTGGCGCGCGAGATCTATGACCGGGTCGTCAAGCTGCGCGGCAAGGCGTCGGTGGCGCTGATCACCGGCGAAGAGAAGATCACCCCGCCGCGCGCCGTCTATTTCGTCTGCACGGTCGAGGCCATGCCGCTGGCCCGCGAGGTCGAGTTCCTGGCCATCGACGAGATCCAGCTGTGCGCCGACCCCGAGCGCGGCCATATCTTCACTCACCGTCTGCTGCACGCCCGGGGCAAGTACGAGACCATGCTTCTGGGCGCCGGGACCATGGCCCCGCTGGTGCGCCGCCTGCTGCCCGACGCCGAGATCGTGTCGCGCGAGCGGTTCTCCAACCTGTCCTATGCTGGCTCAAAGAAGCTGACCCGCCTGCCCCGGCGCAGCGCTGTGGTGGCCTTCTCGACCGACGCCGTCTACGGCATCGCCGAACTGATCCGGCGCCAGCGCGGCGGGGCGGCCGTGGTCATGGGCTCGCTCAGCCCTCGCACCCGCAACGCCCAGGTCGCTCTCTACCAGTCCGGCGAGGTCGACTTCCTGGTGGCCACCGACGCCATCGGCATGGGACTGAACATGGATGTCGACCATGTGGCCTTCGCGGGCCTGCGCAAGTTCGACGGCGTGCGCACACGGTGGCTGCATGCGCAGGAGGTTGGCCAGATCGCCGGCCGCGCCGGGCGCTATACCCGTGACGGCACATTCGGGGTGACCGGCGACTGCGAGGAGATGGACGAGGACCTCGTGGAGAGCGTGGTCAACCATCAGTTCGAGCCGATCATCGCCGCCGAGTGGCGCAACACCCGCCTCGACTTCGGCTCCCTGCCTCTGCTCTTAAAGTCGCTGGGCCAAGGCCCGGGTCGCGCCGGCCTGACCTTGTCGAACGAGGTGCTGGACGAGCGTACGCTGCGCAAGCTGTCCCAGCAGGACGACGTCATCGCCCGTTGCAAGGCCGACCGCTCGGCCCTCCTGCGCCTGTGGGACGTCTGCCAGACGCCGGACTTTCGCAAGACCACCGACGATGATCATCAGCGCATGGTCAAGACACTGTTCGACGACCTGACGACGGGCAAGAAGCGGCTGCCGGAAGACTGGATCAACGCCCAGTTCAAGGCGCTGGATCGCACCGACGGCGAGATCGACAGCTTGGCCGGGCGGCTGTCGGGCGTGCGGACCCTGTCCTATATCGCCAATCGCGGCGACTGGCTGGCCAACCCGGCCCATTGGCAAGGCGTCACCCGTCAGCTCGAAGACCGCATCAGCGACACCCTGCACGAGAAGCTGATGGCCCGGTTCATCGACCGGCGCACCAGCGTGCTGATGCGGCAACTGGGCGAGCGCGAGACCATGCTGGCCGGGGTCGGCCAAGACGGCGCCGTGACGGTCGAGGGCCATGTCGTGGGCCATCTGGCCGGCGTCACCTTCACGCCGGAGAAGGGCGCCAGCGCGCTGGAGGAAAAGGCTTTGCGCAACGCTGCGGTTCGCGCGGTCGGCCCCGAGATCGCCCGCCGCCTGGGCGCCCTGACCGCCGAGCCCGACGATGCCTTCGCCCTCAATCCCGAAAGCGCGATCCTCTGGCGCGGCGAGATCGCGGGCGTCGCGCGGCAAGGCCTGCCCCTGCTGTCGCCCCGCGCCCGACTGTTGGGCGAACTGGGTCCAGCGACCGTGCGCGAGCGGGCCGAGCGGCGGCTGGACGCCTTCCTGGCGACGGAAGCAGACCGGCATCTGGCCCCGCTGCGCAAGCTGGAACGAGCCCTGGCCGGCGGCGAGCTTCGCGGCCTGCCGCGCGGCCTGGCCCACCGCCTGCTGGAAGCCGCCGGGATACTGGACAAGCGCCCGCTGGATCCGGAACTGAAGGCCCTCAGCCAGGCCGAGCGCCGCACCTTGAAATCACTGGGTGTCCGGATCGGAGCCTTCACCCTCTATCTGCCGGCCATGCTGCGGCCCGAGGCCGTCGCCTGCGCCCGCGCCCTGAGCCCCGGCGGCTGGCGCGGCGATGTGGCCAGGCTGGCCGCCCTGCCCTCGCCCGCCCCTTCGGCGCGCGAACTGGCGGCCAGCGGTCTGCGCGCAGTGGCGGGCTTCACGGTTCCTGTCGAGACGCTGGAGAAGCTCGACGACCTGCTGCGGGCAGAGCAGCGGCCCGGCGGCGTGGTGTTGACCGAGGCGGCGCTGGAGACCCTCAGCTGGACCCCCGCCCAGGCTTCGGCAGTGCTGCGGGCGCTGGACTACACACCGGCTATTCGCCCCAAGTCGGACGCCCCGATCATCTGGAAGCGGCGCGGCGCCCAGCGCCTCGATCCCAAACCCGTCGCAGCCCGCCCGGACTCGCCGTTCGCCGCCCTGGCCAAGCTCACCGAGCCGCCGCCACGTCGCAAACGCCCTCGCCGCCGCAAGCCCGCGCCAAAAGCCGCCGCGTCATGAGCGAGACCGACGACGCCTGCCGCGCCGACGTCTGGCTGTGGCGCGCGCGGTTCTTCAAGACGCGCTCGCTGGCCTCGCGCTTCGTCGAGGAAGGCCGGATCCGGCTGACGCGCGGTGGCGTCGAGGGTCGGGTGGACAAGCCGTCGCGGGCGCTGAAGAGCGGGGATTTACTGGTGTTTGGGCTCGGCGGCCGGGTGATCGCCGTGCGAGTGCTGGCGTCCGGTGAACGGCGTGGGTCAGCCAGCGAGTCGCGCGAGCTGTACGAGGCGGTGGGGTAGATCCTCCCCTGAAGGCAGGGCTATCGCCCATGACCAAAAACGGTTGTCATCCCGGACAAGCGCGCAGCGCGCCGATCCGGGACCGACGCCTGATCTCAGCACTTCCAGCGGTCCCGGATCTGCCCCCGGCTTTTGCCGGGGTTGTCCGGGATGACAGCGTTTTTCGCTGCAACTCCATATGCGACACCTCCCCCGCCAGGGGGAGGATTTGAGACTACTGCACAAATCCCGCCAGGAACCCCGGCACATCCGCCGCCGGCATCGGCCGGCCGAAGTGATAGCCCTGAACCTGATCGCAGCCGTAGCCGACGAGGGCGTCCAGCTGGGCCTGATCCTCGACGCCCTCGGCCACCACCTTCATGCCCATGGACGAGCCCAGGGTGATGACGGCCTTGACGATGGCCTCGTCCTCGGCGTTCTGGACGAACGACTTGTCGATCTTCAGGCGGTCAATGGGGAACTGGCGCAGATTGGCGAGGCTCGCATAGCCGGTGCCGAAATCGTCCAGGGCGATCATCACCCCGGCGTCGTGCAGCCGGCACACGGTCTCGCTGACCATGTCCGAGCCCCAGCCCATATAGACATTCTCGGTCACTTCGATGGTCAGGCGATCGCACGGCACGTTCCAGCGAGCCAGGCGATCCTGGATCTCCTCGGCCAGTCGGCCGCTGCGGAATTGGGCGGCCGAAATGTTGACGGCCACCCGGCCAAATTCGACGCCGGCGTCCAGCCAGGCCCGCATCTGCTTGAGGGCGGCCTCGAACGCCACATCGCCCAGCTTCAGCGACAGGTCCTGATCCTCGAAGGCGGCCATGAACCGGGCCGGCGCCAGCACGCCCTGCTCGGGGTGAGCCCAGCGCATCAGAGCCTCGAAGCCCGTGACGCCGCCGACCCGGATATCAACCACAGGCTGATAGAACAGCAAGAACTCACCCGCCGCGATGCCGGCCCGCACGTCGCGCAGCAGCTCGATCCGCTGCTCCAGCTCCGAGCGCATGGAGGGCTGGAACATGACGCTGCGATTGCGACCCGCGTCCTTGGCCCGGTAGAGGGCGATGTCGGCGTTCTTGACCATGTGCGAAGGGTCGGCGTCCATGTCGCCGTGCAGGGCCGCTCCGATGCTGGCGCTGCAGGTGAAGCTGCGGCCGCCATGCTCGATTGGACGACGCAAAAGCTCCTGCAGGGTCTGGATCGGCCGCAGCATGTCGGCCTCGCTGTGCAGGCCGCGCAGGATCACCGCGAACTCGTCGCCGCCCAGCCGGGCCACCGTGTCGTCGGCGCGGAAGGCGTAGCGCAGCATCTCGGCCAGGCGCTTGAGCAGGGCGTCGCCGGCGTCATGGCCCAACGTGTCGTTGATATCCTTGAAGTGATCGACATCGATCATGATCAGGCCGAACATCTCACCCAGCAGCTCCGAGGCGTTCACCGCCTCTTGGAACCGGAGCTGGAAGAGCGCCCGGTTGGGCAGGTCGGTCAGGTTATCCTTGAAGGCCAGGGTCTCGACCGCCTCGCTCTGGCGGCGACGGTCGGTGATGTCCTTGAACAGATTGACCAGGCGCTCGGGCCGGCCGTTGGCGCCGATCAGCACCTTGCTGGCCGAGCGCACCCAGGTCTCCACCCCGTCGTCGCGATTGAGGCGAAACTCGTAGACGCCCGTCTCGCCCGGCTTGCGCGCGGCGACCAGGGCGGCCACCCGGTCGCGGTCGTCGCGATGGATGATCTCCAGAGGGTCGGTCTTGAACCGGCACCACTTTTCCAGATCGGGGGTCGCGCCCGAGAACAGCAGCTCGCGGGTGTGGAGATCGTATTCGCGCACCAGCAGGCCATCCAGCTCCAGCGCCATGCGCAGGCGTTGCTGGTCGCGCTCGGCGCGCAGAGTGGCCTCGGCATAGCCGGTGACATCGCGGGCGGTGACCATCACCGCATAGGGCTCGTCGCCATCGTCGCGACAGGCGGAAAATTCGGTGCGCCAGATTTGCTGGACGCCGTCGGGATCGAGGGCCGGCAGATAGCGCGAAAAGGCTTCGCCTTCCTCGGCGCATTTCATCAAGGGCAGGACGTCCTCGGCCGCCACCAGGGCGCGACGCGCGTCGACGCCCGGGCGCAGGTCGGGCGCCAGGCCATGGGCGGCCCACTCGCGGCTTGTGGCGAGCAGGCGCAGATCGCGATCCAGCAGCGCCGCGGCGAACGGCAACTGGAGCACGAACTGCGAAAAGGCGGCGGCGCGTGCGTCGGCCAGTCGCCCCGGTCCGGACTCGGACTCGGGCGACCGCCGGACCTCCACGGTCGACTTGTTCATTGTGTCGGGTTCTCGACGTTTTTTCTTTAAGCGTTTCCTCGCTCGAAGACTGGCGTTATTTTGGCTAAGAAATCGTGAGCGACCAGATGACCTGTCGTCGCGGCCTCGTCCGCACCGGGGGCCTCCCACGGCCATCTCTGACGACGGCGCGAGAATTCCTGCGACTCCGCGCGAGCAAGCCGCATTGACAAGCGAGCCCGCGCCTTCGAAAACGCCCGCGCCGAACGCCGTCAGCACCAATCGAGTTCTCGATGACCTACATCGTCACCGACGCCTGCATCCGTTGCAAATACATGGACTGCGTCGAGGTGTGCCCGGTCGACTGCTTCTATGAGGGCGAGAACTTCCTGGCCATCAATCCCGACGAGTGCATCGACTGCGGCGTTTGCGAACCCGAATGCCCGGTCGACGCCATCAAGCCCGACACCGAAGATGAGGCCGACGGCAAGTGGCTGCGCATCAACTCCGACTACGCCAAGGTCTGGCCTAACATCACGGTTAAGGGCGAACCGCCCGCTGACCGCGACGACTTCGAGCGCGAGACCGGCAAGTTCGAGAAATACTTCAGCGAAAAGCCCGGCAAAGGCTCCTGATCCGCCCCCTTACGGGACCCGAACCAGCCGCAAGCCTTTCATGAGGCTGAATTTTATGATATTGTCGCAGCCAACGTGACGGTTGCGGCGATTTGCGGCTGTCCGTTTTTTTGTCGAAGAGCCGTTCAACCGGCGCGCCCGATCGAAGGCGAAGGGTGTCTTAGAGGTTAATTCCACATCCTGTCCTGGCTTGGCTCCCGCGCCCAGTTCGCGGTCGCCGGGCTGTCTCTAATGGACGGAACGAATGACGGTGTTCCGGGCCCCTGGGCTCGCATTGATGAGGACGAACATGAGCAAGAGCGGTCTGGAATTCTCGGTTGGCGATCACGTCGTTTATCCCGCGCACGGTGTGGGCAGCATTCAGGGCGTCGAGATCCAGGAAGTGGCCGGGATGTCGCTCGAAGTCTACATCATCACCTTCGATCACGAGAAGATGACCCTCCGCGTCCCGACCAAGAAGGCCAAGACCGCCGGTCTGCGCCCTCTGGCCGAGGGCAATGTCGTGTCGCAAGCCCTGACCACTCTTAAGGGCCGCGCCCGCGTCAAGCGCACCATGTGGTCGCGCCGCGCCCAGGAATACGAAGCCAAGATCAATTCGGGCGACCTGATTTCGATCGCCGAGGTCGTCCGCGACCTGCACCGCGCCGAGAACCAGCCGGAACAGTCCTATTCGGAGCGTCAGCTCTATGAATCGGCCCTGGACCGCATGGCCCGCGAAGTCGCCGCAATCGAGCGCATCGACCGCGAAGCCGCTATCGGCATCCTGACCAAGTCGCTGGTCAAGGCGACCGCCGCAGCCGCCTAAGGCGGACTTCACGGCTGAAGACACGACGCCCCTCGCCCTCGCGGCGGGGGGCGTTTGTCGTTTGGGGGATCACAAGCACGTCGCGGGGGACGACAGCTTGCTCAGTTAGCGGCGACTTGGCCCGATCCTGCTTGACTAACGCGGACGCCCCCGCGCGACCCTGCCCTTTAGACCGGAGAGCCCGCCATGATCATCGTCCATCACCTGAATAATTCCCGCAGCCAGCGGGTCCTGTGGCTGCTGGAGGAGCTTGGCGTCGCCTATGAGGTCAAACGCTACGAGCGCGATGCGACCACCATGCTGGCTCCTCCTGAGCTGCTGGCCATCCATCCGCTGGGCAAGTCGCCGGTGATCGTCGATGGCGATAAGACCGTCGCCGAAACCGGGGCCATCGTCGATTACGTGATTGAGACCTATGCCCAGGGCCGCCTGATCCCGGCGGCGGGAACCGCCGAGCGCCTGCGCTACACCTACTGGCTGCACTATGCCGAGGGCTCGGCCATGACGCCGCTGCTCCTGAAGCTGGTCTTCACCGCCCTGCCCACCCGCGCGCCCGGCCTGCTGAAGGGGCTGGTCAAGGTCATCGCCAGCAAGGCCCAGACCGGCTTCGTCGATCCGCAGATCAAGGTCCATGTCGATTACTGGGAGGCCGAACTGGCCAGGACAGCCTGGTTCGCCGGCCAGGACTTCACGGCCGTCGATATCATGATGAGCTTCCCGCTCGAGGCCGCCGCCGCGCGGGCCGGAGCGACGTCGCGGCCAAACATCAAGGCGTTCCTGAAGGCGATCCATGCGCGCCCTGCCTATCGCGCAGCCCTGGAACGCGGCGGCCCTTACGATTACGCGAGTTGAGCAGGACTTGCACTTTTTCGAAGCGCTAAAATGTCGCGCAATGCGGTGATTTAAGATTTGGGAAACCAAAGTTCAGCACTGGTGAGAGATCGGCTGCGGGAAATTCTTCTCGGGCCATTCAGGCACGACTGAATCTTGGCGAAGACCACGACAATGTTTGCAAAGGCGGCCGCTTCCCTTGGGCCGATCCTTGCCACAACCTTGGCGATTTTTTCGGGTCTGTTCGCGGCGGCGACCGTCAATGCCGCTCCGCGAGACCCGTCGCGCGTCGCCGCGATCTTTCCGCCTTGGTGGAGCCCCGCCCAAGCCGTCGCGGCCGCCGGTTCGGCCGGCGACATCGCCGCGACAGGCTCGGCGCCGTTCATCCTCATTCTCCGGGGCGACCCGACGGACCTGGCGCAACGCGCCCGGTCAGCCGGCGCCCTGATCCTTCTCGACCCTGACCTCGCGGGCGTCTGCGCGCCCAAGGAAGCTCGCCCATGACCTTCGCCCTTCCCAGCCTCGACACTCAACGCCAGGCCGGCGGCAAGCTGGTCGTCCTGCTGACCTGGGTTATGGTCGGCGTCGTTCTGGGCGCCCGCGCCGCGGTGCATGAACCCATGCTCGGCGTCGCCATCGCCTCGATCATCACCGCCGGCGCCGCCACTCTGGCGATCCAAGTCGCCGGCTCGCTGGGCCGGTCCCTGACGGGCGTGGCCCTGATGGCCCAAGTCTCGCTGCTGGTCGCGGCCATGGGCGGTCACGCCTGGCAGGTCGACATGCACATGGCCTATTTCGCCGCCCTGGCCCTGCTTGTGGTCTATTGCGACTGGAAGGTCATCGCCGCCGCCGCCGCCACCGTGGCCGTGCACCATCTTGGCCTGAGCTTCCTGCTGCCCCAGGCCGTCTTCCCCGGCTCGGCCAGCCTTGGACGGGTGTTGGTCCACGCCGTGATCCTGATCGTCGAGGCCGGCGCCCTGGTCGCCACCACCTTCAGCGTCAACAACATGTTCGCCACCGCCAACAAGGCCCGCGCCGAGGCCGAACAAGCCGTTGAAGCCGTCCGCGCGGCCAATGATGTCGCCGAAGGCGCCCGACGCTCCGAAGAGACCAATCGCGCCCAGACCGCCCAGGCCGAAGCGATCGCCGAGCGCCAGCGCGCCGAGGCCGTCGCCTCCATCGCCGCAGGCCTGGCCGACCTGGCCAAGGGCGACCTGACCGTCCGCCTGACGACTCGCTTCGCCCAGGCCTATGAGGCGCTGCGAACCGACTTCAACGCCGCCGCCGAGCGTGTGCAGGCGGCTATGCAGGCCATCTCGCGGACCACTCGGGCCGTCAGCGCCGGGGCCGACGAAATCGCCGAGGCCTCCGACGACCTGTCGCGCCGCACCGAGCAGCAGGCCGCCAGCCTGGAAGAAACCGCCGCCGCCCTCGACGAGATCACCGCCACGGTCCGCAAGACCGCTTCGGGCGCCAAGGAGGCCTCGCAAGTGGTCGCCAACACCCGCACCGATGCCCAGCGCTCGGGCGAGATCGTCGAGCAGGCGGTCGCCGCCATGACCCAGATCGAAGGCTCTTCGCAGAAGGTCGGCAACATCATCGGCGTCATCGACGAGATCGCCTTCCAGACCAACCTGCTGGCCCTGAACGCCGGTGTTGAGGCCGCGCGGGCCGGTGAAGCCGGCCGAGGCTTCGCCGTCGTCGCCCAGGAAGTGCGGGCGCTCGCCCAGCGCTCGGCCGACGCCGCCAAGGAAATCAAGACCCTGATCTCGACCTCGACCCAGCAGGTCGGCGCCGGGGTCGCGCTGGTGGGCCAGACCGGCGAAGCCTTGCAGCGCATCGTCGGTCAGGTCGCCTCGATCGACACCCTGGTCAATGAGATCGCCGCTTCGGCCAACGAACAGTCCACCGGCCTGCACGAGGTGAACGCCGCCGTGAACCAGATGGACCATGTGGTGCAGCAGAACGCCGCCATGGTCGAGCAGGCCACCGCCGCCACCCATTCGCTGAAGGGCGAGGCGGGTGAACTGGCCGCGCTGGTGGGCCGGTTCAAGGTCTCGGAAGGGGCTGACATCGCCGTCAGCGCGCCGCCGCCGCGCGCGCGGCCCAACACCGCCGTTCGCCCCGGACGCGGTTCGGCCGCCGTCGCGGTCAAGGAAGACTGGCAGGAATTCTGATCCGCCCGCCCCCGGAAAAGGTCTGAAGACCAGAGCCAATTTCCGCTCGTGAACGGAACGGGGGCGCCCGCCCCCTTGCTTATCGTGAACGCGCCTCTTATCCTTTCAGCCCCCGGTCGCGAGCGCCAGCGACGGGACGTCTCTCCTCCCAAGGCGAACCGAGCTAAAATCCGCAATGGAAAAAGTGCCGATGACCGCCGGGGGCTATCAAACCCTCGACGAAGAACTGAAGCGTTTGAAGACGATCGAGCGTCCCGCCGTGATCGCGGCGATCTCCGAGGCGCGCGAACACGGCGACCTCTCGGAAAATGCCGAGTATCACGCGGCCAAGGAACGTCAGGGCTGGATCGAAGGCCGTATCGCCGAGATCGAGGACAAGATCGCCCGCGCGCAGGTGATCGATGTCTCCAAGCTTTCAGGCAAGCAGGTGAAGTTCGGGGCGACGGTCAGCGTCGTCGACGAAGACACCGAGGAAGAGGCTCGCTACCAGATCGTTGGCGATCACGAAGCCGACGTGAAGGAGGGCCGCATCTCGCTGTCCTCCCCGCTATCGCGCGCCATGATCGGCAAGGAAGTGGGCGAGGTCGTCGAGGTCAACACGCCAGGCGGCGTGAAGGCCTACGAGATCCTCAAGGTGGAGTGGCTGTAGGCCTCTAGGCGAGAGCGTGACAGCCGAAAGTGGAAGCCGGTTTCGGCGACCGTCACGCTCCAACCTTAGTTAGAGCCACTCTTTCAGAGTGGCTCGGCTGCCAAACCCGCGCCATAAAGCGAGACCATGGAGCAGGGCCGCCTCCCTCGGGAGCGGCCTTGTCTGCATGACCGTGCTCGCCGGGAAGACCCCTTGAAGACACCCGCGAAACTTCCCGTGATTATCTGGGCCATCTCCGACGGTCGCGCCGGCATCGAGGCCCAGGCCATAGGCTTGGCCGAAGCGGTCGCTCGCGAGGCGCGAGCCCAGGGCGGCGAGGCGACCATCGAGGTCAAGCGCGTCAGCTGGACCGGCCGCATCGGTCGTCTGCCCTGGTGGCTGAACTTGCTCCCGCGCCGCTGGCTGACGCCCGAAAGCCAGATCAACGGTCCTTGGCCCAACCTGTGGATCGCCGCCGGCCGCGCCACCCTGCCCCTGTCGATCCGCGCCAAGCGCTGGTCGGGCGGCAAAACCTTCGTGGTCCAGATCCAGGACCCGCGTGTCCCGCCCCAGATGTTCGACCTGGTGATCCCGCCCAAGCACGACCGGCTGAGCGGCGACAACATCCTGCCGATCACCGGCTCGCCGCATCGGGTCACGGCCACGCGGCTCGCCAGCGAGTATGAGGTTTTCAAGGCCCAGCTCGACGACCTGCCCCGCCCGCGCGTCGCCGTGCTGCTGGGCGGCAAGTCAAAAGCCTTCGACCTGCCGGTGGAACGCGCCGCCCAGATGGCCCACCAGATCCAGATCCCGCTCGAGCAGGATGGCGGATCCCTGCTGATGACCTTCTCGCGCCGCACGCCGGAGCCGGCCCGCGCCCTGCTGACCGCCCGCCTGCGTCATCTGCCCGGCATGATCTGGGACGGTGAAGGTCCAAATCCCTATTTCGCCTTCCTGGCGGCCGCCGACTACATCCTCGTCACCGAGGACTCGACCAACATGGCCACCGAGGCCGCCTCGACGGGCAAGCCGGTCTTCATCCTGAAGATGGAGGGCTCCAGCCTGAAGTTCCGCATCTTCCACGAGGAACTGGAACGCCAGGGCGCCGCCCGGCCCTATGGCGGGGCCTATCATGGCTGGAGCTATGAGCCGGTGGACGAGACGGGTCGGGCCGCCCGCGAAGTGCTGGCGCGGATGCGGGGGGAGACAGTGGTCAAGGAGGTTGCAGTCGAGACCGAAGTCGCCGCCACGCCCGAACCTGTCGCCGCGAGCGCGCCGCAATCGGCAGCTGCGCCCAAGGCGACTCGGAAGCCCAGAACGAAGGCCGCCACGCCAGGCGCCGCTAAACCCGCTCAGCCAAAACCCGGAGCCAGGCGCAAGCCCAAAGCCCAATAGCTCCGCCTCGGCGTTCCGCCAGTCACCCGACAGGTGGCGGTCTGGCGGCCGAGGGTCCCGAGCAGATTGGCTGGGCCGCGATCTGGGCCAGAAGCGACGTCTGGTTGGCCCGCGCCCGGGCCGTGTGATGTCCCAGGTGTCGGATCGCGTTGGCCGTCAACAGGGCCCCGGCCACGATCAGGCCCATGCCGACCAGCCCGGCCGCCCCGCCGGAGAACCAGGCCCGCGCCCTGCTCCATATCGCCAGCGGCGCCAGGATCAGCGCGCCGGCCGCGCCCGAAGGTCGAATAGGTATGGAAGATCTCGCCTGCTTCGGACTTGAAGAACACGCTGAGGCCCGACAGTTCCTCGATCGGAACCAGCTTAGTCTCGTAATTGTAGGTGGTGTCGCCCGACACCATCGCCTCGGGCCGGTACGAGACTTCGAAATCGAAGTTGAAATCGCTGTCGAACGACGACACCCAGTGGATGCCACAGCCCATCCGCGCCCTGTAGGCCTCGATCTCGGCGATGGGCGCGCGCGACGCTGACGAAGACTGCGTCGTGATGCTCGATATGCGTCAAGGCTCCCAAGAGGTTGTCGACCTCGAACGAGCAGCCCACGCAGCCGTCCCAGCCGGGACCCAACATGAAGTGCTTGAGGATAAGCTGGCTGCGGCCCCGGAACAGGTCGGCGAAGGCCAGCTTTCCCTGCGGACCGTCGAACATATAGTCCTTGTCGATCCGAACCCACAGCAGGGCGCGGCGCTCGGCGGACAGCTCGTCGCGCAGCCGCTTATAGGCCTTCGCGCGCGCCAGCAGCGCCTTGCGGGCCTGCGTCCATTCGACTCGCGATACGATGGATGAAGGCCCATGCTCGGCTCCTGCATCTTCGACTTCAATGACGGTTTGCGGCGTCGGGGCGCGGTATGGTATTATACAAAGATCTTATACTCCTAAAAAAACCTATCTGGTTTAGGGGCAATATCAATTCTGGAAGCTCTGTCCTAATGGCCGGCAAGCGCAGCTATGACGACGGGTGCGCCGCCGCCCACGCCCTCGACCTGGTGGGCGAGCGCTGGGCGCTGCTGGTGGTGCGTGAACTGGTGCTGGGTCCGCGGCGGTTCACCGACCTGCGCGCTGGCCTGCCTGGCATCAGCCCCAATGTCCTGACCCAGCGCCTTGAGGAACTGGAGCAGGGCTCGGTGGTGCGCCGCCGCAAGCTGCCGCCACCGGCCGCCTCGTGGGTCTATGAACTCACCGAGTGGGGCGCCCAGCTGGAGGGGGTGATCAAGGACCTGGGTCGTTGGGCGGCGCGCTCGCCGACCCTGCCCGGGGAGCTGCCGATGAGCGCGGCCTCGCTGGTCCTGTCGCTGCGGATGATGTTCAACGCCGAGGCGGCCTGGGGTTTCGACGCGGTCCTCGTGCTGCGGCTGGGCGACCAGAGCTTCGTCGCCCGTATCGAGGACCAGACGCTGGACGTGCGCCCCGGGACGACCACCGCTCCCGACGCGGTGATCGAGGCCGGGACCGACCCGCTGGCCGCTCTGCTCTATGACGCTGGCGACGTGGCGACCCTGACTGCCTCGGGCGCGGTCCGGATCGAGGGCGACCCGGCCGTCGTCCAGCGCTTCCTGACCCTGTTCCCCCTGCCCGCGCCCGCGCCGGACACGGCGACGCCGCGCTGAGGCCTCGCCGGCCTCGCGCCGTCTTGGCCGCGTTCATTGTCCCGCGAGGCGCGGCTCACTATGGTCTACGAAAGGTGGAGGACTCACCATGAACCCCTCGTCTACTTGATCGCGCGCCCTTGATCCTTGCTGTCCTCCAGGCCCGCATGAGCTCCACCCGGCTGCCGGGCAAGGTGCTGATGCCCATCCTGCGCGAGCCGATGATCGTGCGGCAGATCGAGCGAGTGGCCCGCTCGCGCCGCATCGACAAGCTGGTGGTGGCCACCAGCGACCAGCCCGGCGACGATGTGCTGGCCGACGCCGTCCGCAAGGAAGGGATCGCCGTGCACCGCGGGCCGCTGGACAATGTGCTGGAGCGCTTCATCGGCGCCCTGGACGCCCACCCCGCCGACCACGTGGTGCGCCTGACCGCCGACTGCCCGCTGGCCGATCCCGAACTGATCGACGCGACCATCGACCTGCACCTGTCGACCGGCGCCGACTATGCCAGCAACAGCCCCGACGGCGCGGCCTGGCCCAAGGGGCTGGACGTCGAGGTGATCACCGCCGACGGTCTGCGCCGCGCGGCGCGGCAGGCCGACAGCCCTGAGGCTCGCGAGCACGTCACCTGGGATGTCTGGAACAACCCTCTGCAATGGAAGATCGCCTGGCTGCCAGCCACCCCGGGCGAGGACGCCATCCGCTGGACGGTCGACCGGCCGGACGACTACGCCTTCGTCGCCACGGTCTACGACCACCTCTATCCCACGAGCAGGAACTTCAGTTCGGCCGACATCAAGGCCTTCGTCGCCAAGCGGCCGGACCTGGCCAATTACGGCGGCGACCGGCGCGGATGACTCTCCTTTCTCCCCTTGGGCACCCCGCCATCCTCTTCGTCTGCGACGCCGGACCCGATGTCGGCGGCGGTCATGTGATGCGGTCCCTGACCCTGGCCCAGGCCCTGACGGACGCTGGCGCGACCTGCGCTTTTCTGGCGCGTCCGGCAGTCGATTCGGTGCTGGCCACCTTCGCGCCTGAGACCCTTAGCACCGTGGCCGCCGAGCCTTTCGACGCCGTGGTGTTTGACCACTACGGCCTCTCCGCCCCCGACCACCGCGCCCTGGCCAGGGGCCGCCCCACCCTGGTCATCGACGACCTGGCCAACCGCCCGCTGGAGGCCGATCTGGTGCTCGACGCCGGCCCGGCGCGGCGGGCGGAGGACTATGCCGGCCTGACCCCGCCGGGGGCGGTGCTGCTGCTGGGTCCCAACCACGCGCCAGTGCGTCCGGCCTTCCCGGCCCTGCGCGAGGCAGCCCTGGCCCGCCGCGTGGCCGGCGGCCCCGTGCGGCGCATCCTGATCTCGCTGGGCCTGACCGATGTGGGAGGGATCACCGGCCGCGTGGTCGATCTGCTTCTGCCCCGATTGGGCGACATCGTCCTGGACGTGGCAGTGGGAAGCGGCGCGCCCAGCCTGCCACGCCTGCGCGCCCTTGAAGATCCGCGCCTGGTTCTACACATCGACACCCAGGACATGCCTCGCCTGACCCTGAACGCCGACCTCGCCATCGGGGCCGGCGGCTCGACCAGCTGGGAGCGCTGCGTCCTGGCCTTGCCGACCCTGACCCTGATCCTGGCCGACAACCAGATCGCCGCCGCCATGGCGCTAGAAGCGGTGGGCGCGAGCCCAAGCCTCGACGTCTCGACCGGGACGTTCGAGACGGCATTCAGGACCCAGATCGACCGGCTGATAGATGACGCGGAGTTGCGCGCAGCGCTATCGACAGCCAGCGCCCAGGTCTGCGACGGCGGCGGAGCCCAGCGGGTGGCGACGACGTTCCGAGCGCGGATCGCCGGGGCCTGAGGCCGCCGAACGCCCCGCGGCCACCACGCCCGCACGGCTCTTTAACAGCCCTTCGGCGCACTGGTCGGGGACGCCTGAACTTGAGAACGGGGATTGGCTGCCCTCCATCCCTGAGCTTTCCGATAGGAAGCGCAACGATATCAACGTACTAAAAATAGTTGGAGCGCGCCGATCAGACGCGCTGAAACCGCCCGCATACTGTTTCCACCTGACAGCACGGGAAGGGCGTCCGGCCGGCGACCAGCGACGGCTGTCAGGCGTGATCGAGCGGGGCCACCGGTCGGACGAATGTCCGTGTCGGCGTGCTTAAAGTGAGGACAGGGGACGTAAACCTGTCCATCGGGGATCTGCCAGGATCCCCGCCCGCCCGAAGGTTCGTTCCGGGTCCTCCGGAATCGGCGTGGCTTGCAGCTTCAGGGCTGGGTCCGTCGCGAGGCAGGGCAAGCCCGGATGGGGGTGAAAGGTTGAACGAGACCTGCGCGCCCCGGCCAGAGGGATAACGATCACGCGGAGCGTCTGTCTTCGTCGAAACGGTACTTGAAATACCCCTCATCCGGGCGAGGCCCGGGCGCTCCGCGACCCTTCCCACCAACTCGGCGGTTTCCCGCGTGAGGTTGCGAAGCTGTGAACGGAGAGCGCGTATCGCGCCGGCTGGCGGCCGCGACTCCTGAAGAGGAGTCAGGCCGCTTCGCCGAATTCCTCGACCGCCTGACGCAGTTGGCCGATAATGAGAGGCTTACTCAGTACACGAATGTCTTCAAATCCTCGGCGCGGCAGGTCACCATAGCCGGTGGCGAACACGAAGGGCACACCGAGCAGGCGCAGGGCGTCGGCGACCGGGAACACCATTTCGCCGCCGATGTTCACATCCAGCACAGCCCCATCGAGGTCGGCCTGGCTGCCGTCCAGCCAGATCAGAGCTTCGCCGACCGCACCAAACGAGCCGGCCACCTCGCAGCCCAGATCGCCCAGCAGGTCCTCGACCATCATGGCCACCAGGGCCTCGTCCTCGACGATCATGATGCGCTTGGTCATGCCGGACTTACTCGCGTCGACAAGGGGATCCGCAGGGTGAAGCACAGACCGTCAGGCTCGAAAGCCATTACCGCCGAGCCATTGAGATCCCGCGCCAGGCCCCGCTTGATCAGTCGTGAGCCGAACCCTTCCCGGGTGGGCTGGGCCGCGATTCTGGGCCCGCCGCGCTCGATCCAGCGCAGGACCAGCTCCCGCCCGCCGGGCGCATTCTCGATCTCCCAGTCGACAACCACATGGCCATTGGAAGCCGACAAAGCGCCGTACTTGGCGGCGTTCACCACCAGCTCGTGCAGGGTCATGTGCATGGCCACGGCCGTCTCGGGGCTGATGTCGATGGCGGGGCCGCGCGCGGTGAAGCGCCGGCCTTCCAGTCCCCGAACGGCTCCACGGCGGTGGCCAGTATATCGCGCAGGTCGGCCCGTCCCCAGGCCTGGCGGGTCAGCAGTTCGTGAGCCCGCGACAGAGCCATCAGCCGCGCCTCGAACGACTCTGCGAAGGCTGCGGGCAACAGCGCCGTGCGCAGGTTCTGGCTGGCGATCGACTGCACCGAGGCCAGGGTGTTCTTCACCCGGTGATCCAGTTCGCGCAGCAGGAAAGAGCGACGCTCCAGCGACTCGTTCAGCGAGGCGTAAAGCCGGCCGCTCTCCAGCGCCGCCGCCTTGGCGCGGGCCATGACCTGCAACTTGGCCACCACGTCCGGCGACGGGGTGTGGCGGTCGGCCCAATAGGCGCCGATGGCGGCGATAGGATCTTCGGGCCGTACCGGCGTCATCACCAGACTTTTGACGAAGGTCGGGCGATAGGCGTCGTGCGGGATACGGTCGTCCAGATAGATGTCGGGGATGACCACGGTCTGCCGATTGAGCATGGCCCAGCCGGAGATGCAGGCGGTCAGCGGAAAGCGCCGGCCCTTCCACAACGGGCCGATGGCGTCCTCATCCAGGTACCAGCAGTCGCCCTCGTCGCGGCACGAAGGCGACGCCGTCGGCGCCCGAGATCTGGCGGGCCGAGGACCGCGCCACCGAAGCGACGTCATCGATTGTGCGGGCGCCCGCGAGAGCCTCGATGGTCTCGACCAGGGTCAGCAGAGCCGTATCTGTTGGCCCTCTGGGAGCGTCGCTGGTCGCCAGATCCAACATCATCAAGGCTTCGCCGGTACTCACTCGGAAGGCGAACCTAGTGGATAGAACGCGACGCTTGAGTCCCTCTGGAAATCGCTCGATCCCTTTCCCGAGAAGGATTTAGGCGGGTTCCAAGCGACTGAATCTCACCACTAGCACGGCCGGATTCCGCTACAAGGCGAGGCGATCGGTCAAGCTTTGACTAATTTCAGTTGCATGGTTAAGGCGAGCGCGGCGCAAACCCTAGATGTTTGGTCCCGGACTTTGATGGTGCACTATTTTCCGATGGTTGGAAGGATGCGTTATGGGGCAGGTACACCACGGGAGCGCCACAACGACAGCGGCGGTCCGTCGAGCGATACAGCATAGTCAAGAGAGCCTGAGGGGCCTGGCGAAGCGTCATGGGATCAACCCCAAGACCG
>NZ_JAFCSZ010000007.1:0-164240 GCF_049895765.1 Caulobacter sp. DWR1-3-2b1 | reverse complement strand
TCGCGACCGTCTTCTGGTTGATCCCGTGCCGCCCGGCCAGAGCCCTCAGGCTCTCTTGACTATGCTGTATCGCTCGACGGACCGCCTCAGTCGTGCGGGCGCTTCCGTGCAGTATCTGGTCCATAGTGCTTCCTTCCACTCGGCGGAAAAGATTGCACCATCAAAGCCCGGGACCAAACACCTAGCGGGTTAATATTTCGCCGTTATCCGAATATTACAATTGAAACTTGTATGTCTGCCCTTCTCGCGCGCGGCGAGCCGCTAAGCCGACAGCGCCGCGGGGGGAAGGCGCGTCCAGGGCTTCGCGCAGGGCAGGCTGGCGGGAGCGGCTGACGGGCAAGGGCGCGCCCTCGCTCAGGTGCAGTCGCCAGCGGTCACCGTCACGCTCCAGGCGCTGTACGTGGTCCAGATTGGCGATCACCGACCGGTGGATGCGCAGGAAGTTCGCCGGCAATTGGGTCGTCAGACCGTCCAAACGCGCGGCGTGCAGCAAGCTGCGGCCGCCCACCATTCGGAGCTCGACATAGTCGTCGGCCCCCAACACGGCCAGGATCTCGGCGATGGGCGCCAGCTCGACACCGCGCGCCGAGGCCACGGTCAGGCGGTCGGGGCGGCTGGCTGCGCGGGTCAGGGCGGCCTCGCGGCTGCGGTCTTCGCGACCCAGCCGCACCACTTCGACCGTCAGCAACGGCAGCACCAGACCGGCGGCCAGCAGGAAGAATGAGAGGTCCGCCAGCCATTCGGGAAACCCCAGGGCCACGGCCAGGAACAGCGCCAGATAGGCCAGGGTTGGCCGCGCCCCGGGGACGCGCCGACGCACGCCCGCTGCGGCCGGCAGGGCGGCGAGCGCCACCCCCAGGATCAGCGCCCAGACCGTTTTGACGTCGAAGCCCGGAAGCAGGGCCGTGGCGCCGACCACGCCGAGGGCCAGGCCGATCATCAGGCCGCAGGCCTTGGGCAAGAACCGGCCGGCGACATAGCTGACCAACAAAATCCCGAAGGCGGCCGCCAGCATCCAGATGGCGCTCATCCGCCACGCGTGCAGGGGATAGGCGTAGTCGAAGAGGGTGCGCAGGCTCTCAACGATGGCCTGCACGGCCGCGACCCCGGCCAGGGCGGCCAGGACCAGGCTGGACCCCGTGCGGCGCAGGGCGTGAATGACGCCAAAGCCGAACGCTGCGGCCAACAGGGCGCCGGCCGCCACGAAGGTGACGGCCAGCAGCGCGGGGCGCTGCGGATAGGGATAGGGGAAGACGCCGATCGCGCTCATCGGGCGGGCGAAACGCAGGCCGCCGTGGAATGACGACAGGCGCAGCACAAGCCTGTTCGCGCCGGGTCGCCACGCCGTCTCACGGATCGGAAACACCGCCTGGTAGCGCCCGGGGACCTCGTCCAGCGCGGTGGCGCCGGGACGGCCATTGACGCCAAGGCGCTGGCCGTTGAACCAGACCTCGGACGAAGCGACGCCCGCCATATAGAGGGCGCGCGGCCGAGTGTCGGTAGGGGCGCTGACAACGGACTGGATCCAGAGCTCGCGGCCTTGGGGATCGACGAAATCCTGGATCGGCCGGCAGTTGCTCAGCACCGGGCCGGCCGGGCCAGCCACGCCATGACAGGCCTGCCACGGCGTATCCGCGGCTCGGGCCACGGTCGTGAGGCCCGACAGGAGCAGGCCGAGAAGCAGGATTCGCCACATGGCCACACTCTAAGGCGCCGCTCGCCGAGATGCGCCGCCATTCGCCTACGCCCGGGCGCCATTGACCGGAGCGGCGTGGCTGACGGCGCCGGGAATGGCTCAGCTGTCGGCATGACCCATACCTCGCTCAATCGCCGCGCCCTGTTCGCCGCCGCCGGCCTCGCCCTTCCGGCCATGGCGTTTGCCCAGGCCCCCACCTCGACCTCCGGTCCGGCCCCCGCACTGGCGACTTCGCCGCCGCAGGCCGGCCCCTTCCGCTTCAAGGGCTGGCAGGGCCAGGAGACCGACGCCGAGTGGGGTTTCTTCGAGGTCCCCGAGGATCGCCGCGATCCCGGCTCGCGGAAGATCCGGCTGAGCTATGTCCGGTTCGCCTCGACGGCGGCCAAGCCCGGTCCCCCGATCATCTACCTGGCCGGCGGCCCCGGCGGCATGGGGACGAGGGCGGCGGCGGGACCGCGCTTTCCGATCTTCATGGCCCTGCGCGAGGTGGCCGACGTCATCGCCTTCGACCAGCGGGGCACGGGCCTGTCCAACGCCATCCCGAAACGGCCCGCCTTCACGGGTCCACCGCCAGAGTTCACGCAGGCCGGCCTGACGTCCTATTTTCGCTCGGAATTCCAGAGCGCCTGGGTCGACTGGACCAAGGCCGGCGTGGCCATGACCGGCTACAACACCGAACAGAACGCCGACGACATCGACGACCTTAGACGTCACCTGGGCGCCGAGAAGGTCGACCTCTGGGGCATCAGCTACGGCACGCACCTGGCGCTCAGCGCGCTGAAGCGGCACGGCGACCGGATCAATCGCGTGGCCCTGGCCAGCCTGGAGGGCCAGGATCAGACCGTGAAGCGGCCGGCCCAGACCGACGCGCTCCTGCGCCACGTAGACACCCTGCTGGGCGCCGACCCTGTCGCCCGCGCGGCCGTGCCGGACCTGCCGGCCCTGATGCGCCGCGTACACATCAGGCTGGAGGCGCAGCCGATCGCGACCAAGGTCAAGCTGAACGGCGCGCCCGGCGAGATCAAGGCGGGCGGCTTCCTGATCCAGTTGCTGGCCGGCGGGCTGATCGCCAATCCCAACACCCTGTCCATGTTGCCCGGCCTGTACCTGGCTCTCGACGCGGGGAAGACGGACATGCTGGCGCCGTTCCTGGGCGATGTCGCCGACTGGCTGAGCGTGACCGGCATGCCCGAGGCCACGGATCTGGCGTCCGGGATCTCGCCGGGCCGGCTGGCCCTGGTGCGGCGCGAGGCGCAGACCGCCGTGCTGGGCGAGGCGCTGAACTTCCCGATGCCGCAACTGCTGGGTGCGGTCCCGGGCGTCGACCTGGGCGAAGGCTTCCGGGCCTCGATCCGCATCGACCATCCCGCCCTGCTGGTCGCCGGAACACTGGACGGCCGTACGCTGCTGCCCGAGCAGGACGAGGTGGCCGCCCAGTTCCAGCGCAGGTCGCGGGTGATCGTCGAGAACGCCGGCCACAACGTGTTCGAGGCCCATCCCGACGTGCAGACCCTGCTGGTGCGGTTCTTCCGCGGCGAGGCTGTGTCCGACACCCGGCTGAGCCTGCCGCCGCCGAAATTCCCGGTGGCGTGATCGGGCGAGGCGGCGCGAGGCCTGGAGGGGGCCGGTGGTCGGGCTAGCCCCTAGCTGCTATGGCAAAATCCATGCTGACCGACCCCTTCTTCTACGCCGTCGCCATCCCTGCGGTGATCCTGCTGGGCCTGGCCAAGGGCGGGTTCGCGGGGATCGGGGTGGTGGCGGTTCCGATGATGGCCCTGGCGGTGTCGCCGGTGCTGGCCGCCTCGATCGTCCTGCCGATCCTGATCGTCCAGGACGTCGTCAGCGTCTGGGCGTTCCGCAGGACCTGGGACAAGGGCCTGCTGAAACTGATGCTGCCAGCCGCCGCGGTCGGCATTTTCCTGGGCTGGGCGCTGGCGGCCTTCGTGTCGCCTGCGGCCGTCGAGCTGGCCGTGGGCCTGATCTCCATCGTCTTCGCCCTGCAGCGCCTGTGGGCCGAGTGGGCGGTCCAGGTCGCGACCCAGGCCGGAACCCAATCTTCCAAAGGGGGGGCGGGTCGGCCCTGGCTGGGCGTCCTGTGCGGCGTGGCGGCCGGCTTCACCAGCCAGATCGCTCACGCCGGCGGGCCGCCGTTCCAGATCTATGTGCTGCCGCGCCGCCTGCCCCGCGACACCTTTATTGGCACCAGCGCGATCTTCTTCGCCGTGGTGAACTGGATGAAGGTCCCGGCCTATATCACCCTAGGCCAGTTCACCCCCAAGGTGCTGGCTACCGCAGGCGTGCTGCTGCCCCTGGCCGTCGCTTCGACCTGGGCCGGGGTCTGGCTGGTGCGACGGGTTCCCGCCGAAGGCTTCTATCGTGTGATCTATGTCCTTTTGGTCGCGGTCGGCGGAAAGCTGGTCTTCGACGGGGCCATCGACCTGCTTTCCTGAGGACCGCTCGCCCTTTCGGCGCCATGATGTTCGTCGTTCTTACGTCACTCCATGCGTTTAGACTGAGCGCCATGACCGACATTACGACCCACTACCCGACCCCGGCCGCCAAGTGCGCTGACCTGATCGTCCATCTGGCCGGCCTGGCCTGCGCCCTGCTGGGCGGCGGCATCCTGCTGGGCCTGGCCTTCGGCATGGGCGACCTGCAGCAGGTGGCGGCGGTGTCGGTCTATACGGTCGGCCTGATCCTGATGCTGTCGCTTTCGACGGCCTACAATTTCGCCAAGGCCCGCTGGCGGCCGCTGCTGCGCCGCTTCGACCATGCCGGCATCTTCATCATGATCGCCGCCTCCTACACGCCCTTCACCACCCAGAACCTGTCCGGCTGGTGGGCCATCGGCATGACCACGGCGGTCTGGACCGTCGCGGGGATCGGCGTGCTGGCCAAGCTGTTCCTGCCCGGGCTCGACAAGCGGTTCTGGGTCGGCCTCTACCTGGCGCTGGGCTGGCTCGTTTTGGTCGCCATCAAGCCGATGATCGAGGGTCTGTCCTGGCCGGCCCTGCTGCTGCTGGCCATCGGCGGCGTGGTCTATTCAACCGGCACCATCTTCTACCTGATGCGTCGCCTGAAGTTCCGCCGCGCCATCTGGCATGGCCATGTGGTGGGCGGCGCGGGCCTGCACTACGCCGCCGTGCTGGTCGGGGTTGTCCTGGCCGGCGGCGCCCACGGGTGAGACCGGCTTGAACGACCCCGTCGACAACACCCGGATCACGATCCAGGGCTTTTTTCGCGACCGCAAACTGCCTGACCCGCTGAAGGGCAAGCGCCTGACCGCGCCACCGGCCGACACCCTGGCCGACATCGTCGGCTTCCCGGGCGTGCGCCTGACCGTGGATCAGGCCGACCAGGCCCTGAACGCCGTCGCCAACCGCCTGGCCCCGACCCGCTCGCTGCTGGGCCGCGACGACTTCAACATCCTGGCCCTGTCGGGCGGCGCGTCCGGCGGAGCCTTCGGCGCGGGCGTGCTGACGGGCCTGTCCAAGGCCGGCACGCGGCCCGAATTCGCTATTGTCACGGGGGTCAGCACCGGCGCCCTGATCGCGCCCCTGGCCTTCCTGGGCTCGGCCTGGGACGAGCGGCTGACCGACGCCTATGTCGGCGGCCACGCGGCCGAGCTGTTCAGCATCAAGGGTTTCGCCGGTCTCGGTCCCAGCCTGTTCAAGGGCGAGGGCCTGGACGCCCTGGTCTCGCCGTTCATCGACGAGGTGGTGATCAATGCCGTGGCCCGCGAGCACGCCCGGGGTCGCCGCCTGCTGATCGCCACCACCAATCTCGACAGCCAGAAGGCCACCATCTGGGACATGGGCGCCATCGCAGCCAAGGGCGGCGAGGCTTCGGTGCGCCTGTTCCGCGATGTGCTGATCGCCTCGGCCACGGTGCCCGGCCTGTTCCCGCCCAAACTGTTCGACGTCGAGGCCGCCGGCGTCCGGCACCAGGAGATGCATGTGGACGGCGGCGTGGCCGCACCGCTGTTCCTGATGCCGGACGCCCTGCTGCACTGGCGCAATCTGGGCGAGCGCCTGCGTCGCGGACGGGTCTATGTGATCGTCAATACCGTGCTGGAACCCTCGCCCCGCTCGACCCCGCCGGGCGTGGCCTCGATCATGGGCCGCAGCTTCGAGACCATGCTGCGGTTCTCTTACAGGCAGGCGCTGAGCCTGGCCTCGGGCTTCTGCGCGCGCCACAACCTGCCGCTCAGTGTCGCCTCGATCCCGTCGAGCTTCGACCACCTGAACATGCTGAAATTCGACACCGCGACAATGCGCGCCATCTTCGACGAGGCCGAGCGTCTGGCTGGGGTCAACGCCATCTGGTCCAGCCCGTCAGCCGAACCGACCGGCTGGCGCGGCCTGTTCAAGCGCCAGACCGCTCGGGCCGACATTACCCCAGGACCTGCCGACACCCTGGAATAGCCGGCCCTCCCATTCGGGGCCTGCTCAGGGGGCCGCTCCCGGGAGCGTGGGTATGCCCTGTTTCTCAACTGCGGAAAGCGAGCGCGCGACAAACTCGCCTTGATCGACTTTCCCATCGCTGTTTGCGTCGTGATGGGTGATCCACCTTTGCACGCCGTCAGCCATCGGCTTGAGCAGAAAGCCTTCCTTGCCGTCGCTGCGAGGCATCCGCTCCATCGCTGCGGGCGCCTCACTCAATTCAACGAAGCCCGACCGGTCTCGGTCGAGCTGACTGAAGCTTCTTTCAAGGAACGACAAAGCCTGGACGCGGGTCGCACCCTGGGGTTCGGTTTGCGCGGCGAATAGAGTCGCGGCGGCGATGATCAGAATGCTCATGGCGGCGATACCTCCGAGGATCAGATGACTGCGTTGCCGCCGCATTGTGCGGAGGTCGCCATCCGCCTCGCCCGAATCCCCTTGCGGAGATAGGTCCCAAATATGGGGTACCATGTTCTGGTACCTTCGCTCATGCGCGACCAGCAGCCTCGCCGCCACGAGGGACGATGTCACGCCAAGCTTAGCACGCGCCATCTTGAGGCGCTTTTCCACAGCATGCGGCGAGATGCCCAAGTCCATGGCTATCTCCTTCGCCGTCTGCGGCTGGAGACGTCGGCGAAGGCAATCGCGCTCGTTTCTGGTCAACCGCTCGATAGCCGTCGCTTGCTCATCCATCCTGATCTCGCAAGCGAACCCAAGCGGCCGAATGCGCGGCCCGACGGCCTGACTCTGCTTGAGCGCACGACGACTGTCTACTTTGTAAGGACACCACCGTCAGGCGGGCAGAATTTAGGCCTTCTTGAGGTGACGGGCGCGCAGCTTCTCGACGTTGGGTGGGTCGCTGCGGAAGTCGGACGCCAGGCCCAGACGCGCATTGCACGACGGGCAGCGGACATGGTCCTCGTCGGTCAGATCCGGCGAGGGATCGAAGCGCGTGCCGCACGGTTTGCACTTCCAGTCGCCCACGGCTTGAGGCGGTGGGGGTAGCGGCTCGGGCGCGGAGAAGCGCGCCGGGCGCGCGATGCGCTCCAGCGGTTTCGGACCCCCAGGAGCGGCGATACCGCTCTTCAGGCTCAGGATCTTGCGGCGAGGAGGCTCGCTGTCGGTCATGACGTCGGTCGGCTCGTGGATAGGACCGGCGCTAGCTGCATGATCGCGGCGCGAAACTCAAGCGCTCGCACGATATGTCTGCTTACCAATTCGGCTTCAGGCTGAACGACAGGGCGACCATCGAGTCTTTCTGGGTCGCCATGCCCATGATGACGTCCTTGGCCTTCATCTCGCGATGGATATAGCCGACCGAGGCCTGCATCGGGCCTTTGCGCCAAGCCACGCCCGCCTGGGCGTCGCCGATCAACTTGCTGTTGACGTCCGTGCTCATGCCGGCCCGGCTCCAGTCGCCGTTCTGGCCGCGCAGCATGTTCAGGCCCACAGCCCGGCCGCTGGCGGCCGCGAACACGTACCAGCGTCCGCGCTGGCCAAAGGCCTCGTCGCCATCGCGCAGGCCAAGCGAGTCGCTGACCCGATCTTCGACGTTCTTGCCCAGGCGGACCGTGGCGCCGGCCTCGGCCGAACCGCCAGCGTCGCCGAAGCCAAAGCCCGCATGGGGTGAGAAATCCAGGGCGTACTTGCCGGCTTCCAGCTTGACCGCCGAGGGCCAGCCACGCGTCAGGGTGACGTCGATATTCTCGGCGTCGAAGGCCTGGCCGTCGGGCCGCACCAGACTCAGGGGCGCCACGGCGGCGTTACGGGCCACGGCGGCGACCGAGACGCGGACCGAGTCGACCGCGCCGCCATTGGTCTGACCGACCACGAAGGCGTTGGAGCGCCAGCTTACCGGCCCGCGGCCGTCATAGTAGCGGTCGGCGTCCAGCAGGCGCACATCGCCGAAGGTGGCTGCCGGCGAGAGGGCGAACGCGCCTTCGACCCTGGCTTCCGGTGAACCGATCTCGCGCGGCGCGAAGCCGGCCGCATCGACCGGCCTTGGATCACGCAGGCCAAGCTTCATCGGCTGGGCGGCGACGGCGGGGGCCAGCTTGAAACTGACAGGAGCGGGAGCGGCGGGCTTAGAGGCCTGTGCCTTGGGCGCCGCGAACGCGCAGATCGGCGCGCCGGTCATGACCACGGTCACGACCGTCAAGCAGAGCGCGGAAAGATCCATTCCTCTGAACCGCACGCGGATTCCCCAATCCCAATAGACCTGAGCCTACCCCGTAAATCGCGACTGTCTACCGCGACGTATGCTCACAGGGTGAACAGCGTGGACCCCAAAGAGTTCCTGAAACGCAAACGGCGGCGAAGCTTTTCGCTTCGCCGCCGCTTAACCATTTCGATTTTCATCCGCCTACTGGCAGGCGAGGCATTCCTCGTAGTCAGTCTTCTCGACGACATCGAAGCCACCGGTCGGCTCGACCGCGAACTCGGCGCCGGCATAGGAGGCCCTTTGCACCGACTTGGAGCGCAGATAGTACAGCGATTTGACGCCGCGCTCCCAGGCCTGCCAGTGCAGCATGTGCAGGTCCCACTTATCGACATCGCCCGGCAGGAAGATGTTGACCGACTGGCTCTGGCAGATTTCCGGGGTGCGGTCGGCGGCCAGTTCGACCACCCAGCGCTGATCCAGCTCGAAGGCGGTCTTGTAGACGTCCTTGTCGTCCTGGCTGAGGAAGTCCAGGTGCTGGACCGAGCCCTCGTTCTCCAAGATCGTGCCCCAGACGGCGTCGGTATTGTGGCCCTTTTCGTCGAGAAGCTTCTCGAGATAGGGGTTCTTGACGGCGAATGAGCCCGACAGGGTCTTGTGCGTGTAGATATTGGCCGGGATCGGCTCGATGCCGGCCGAGGTGCCACCGCAGATGATCGAGATCGAGGCGGTCGGGGCGATGGCCAGCTTGTGCGAGAAGCGCTCCATCGAGCCACGGTCGGCGGCGTCGGGGCACGGGCCCTTTTCCTCGCCAATGGCGATGCTGGCCTTGTCGGCCTCGCGGCGCAGGTGCTTGAACATCCGCATGTTCCAACTCTTGGCCAGGGCGCTCTCGAACGGCACGTTCTGGCTTTGCAGGAAGCTGTGGAAGCCCATCAGGCCCAGACCCACCGAACGCTCGCGCATGGCGGCATAGGCGGCGGTCGCAGCGGCGTCGGGCGCCCGATCGATGAAGTCCTGCAGGACGTTGTCAAGGAAGCGCATGATGTCCTCGATGAACATCGGATGGTCGCGCCATTCCAGGAACGTCTCGGCGTTCACGCTCGACAGGCAGCAAACCGCCGTGCGGTCGTTGCCCAGGTGGTCGACGCCGGTGTGCAGCATGATCTCGCTGCACAGGTTGGACTGGCGCACGCTCAGGCCCAGCTCGCGCTGGTGCGGCGCCATGGCGCGGTTCACGGTGTCGGAGAAGATCAGATAGGGCTCGCCGGTCTGCAGGCGCAGCTCCAGGACCTTCTGCCAAAGCGAGCGGGCGTCGACCTCACGCAGCACTTCATTGGTCTTGGGCGAGCGCAGGCCAAATTTCAGGCCGTCGCGCACCGCATGCATGAACTCGTCGCTGATCGAAATGCCGTGGTGCAGGTTCAGGGACTTGCGGTTGAAGTCGCCCGACGCCTTGCGGATTTCCAGGAACTCTTCGATTTCAGGGTGGTGGATGTCGAGATAGACGGCCGCCGAGCCGCGACGCAGGCTGCCCTGGCTGATCGCCAGGGTCAGGCTGTCCATGACGCGGATGAAGGGGATGATGCCACTGGTCTGGCCCTGACCCTTGACCTTCTCGCCGATCGAACGAACGCCGCCCCAGTAGGTGCCGATGCCGCCGCCATTGGCCGCCAGCCAGACGTTCTCGTTCCAGACGCTGAGGATGCCATCCAGGCTGTCTGAGACCGAGTTCAGGAAACAGGAGATCGGCAGGCCGCGCTCGGCGCCGCCATTGCTGAGCACAGGGGTCGAAGGCATGAACCACAGCTGGCTCATATAGTCGTAGACCCGCTGGGCGTGGTCGGCGTCGTCGGCGAAGGCCGTCGACACGCGCGCGAACATGTCCTGGTAGGACTCGCCCGGCAGCAGATAGCGATCTTCCAGAGTGGTCTTGCCGAAGTCGGTCAGCAGGGCGTCGCGCGAGCGATCGACCTCGACCTTACGCACCAGGGCCAGCCTGGGGCGCTCGGCCACCTTCATGCCCGCGGTGCGCGCCTTGGAAACTGGCTGAATCTTCGCCGCTTCACTGCCGTTCATGATCAAAATCCATAATCAATCAGCGTGTTCCGGAGAAGGGAACGCCCCGCCCAGCCGCTACATCTTGTGGCCGAGGAGCCCCCTCAGCCCACATATGGGGCCACAGTGGCTAATGACTCGTCAACGCCCCGCAGGCGAGTTTTTCGTTAACAAGCTGTGAACGGCGCGAACTTACCGGGCAGGATCAAGGGGTTGCCCAAGCGAACTTTTTTCAGCTGCGACAGACCGTCACAAGGCGCGCCAAGCGATCCGCCCCCGGACTTCGACATCCGCCCACAGTCTGGCCATAGGCGCCCTCAGGCGACCATCTGGCAGGCCTCTGAAGCTTTTCTCCAGCCATGGCCTCGCGGGCAGGCTTCAGGCCGGGAGCGGCCGGGTTCCGCGCCTTGCGCAGATCACCAAGGCGCAAAAGAAAAGGGCCCGGCGTCGCCGCCAGGCCCTTCCCAGATCGAGTTGATCCAGATCTTAGAAGTTGATCGAGATCGTGGAACGGCGGTTCAGCGGTTCCTTGACACCATCGCCAGTGGCGACGGCAGGAGCGCTTTCGCCCTTCCAGTCGACGGCCACAGCCGTCGAAGCGACGCCCAGACCGACGAGTGCGTCAGCAACAGCCTTTGCACGACGCTCCGACAGGCGGGCGTTGTACTTGGGCGAACCGGACGTGTCGGTGTGACCGACGATGACCAGCTTTGTCGCCTTGCCAGCGTTGGCGTAGTTCGCGGCTTCCGAAACCACCGACTGGGCTTCCGGCGTCAGCACGTACTGATCGAACGGGAAGTAGACGATGAATTCGCGGGCCTCATACGCCGGCGGAGGCGGCGGGGGAGGCGGCGGGGGCGGAGGCGGCGGGGGCGGCGGGGGCGGGGGCGGAGGCGGGGGCGGGGGCGGAGGCGGAGCGGCGAAGGAGTAACGGAGACCCACGGTCACCGATTGGTCCTTGTACTCGCCAGCGAACGCGCCGGGCTGCAGAGCGCCCGAACCTTGCGACACCCAGGTGTGATCGCTGGCGGCGCCGAGATAGCGATAGGTCAGGTCGACCTTCAGCTTATCGGTCGCCTTGATCGAGGCGCCGGCGATCAGCTGCCACGAGACAGCCAGATCGTCGTCGTCAACGGTCAGGTTTTGAATGGCGACATTGGCGGGCGTGACAGTGCCGACGCCGCTGAACTGGCCGAGCGTCTTGATGTCCAGACGGTTCAGGCCGACGCCCGCGCCGATGAAGGGGTTGATCCAGGCGTCCGGAGCGAAGTCGTAAAGGACGTTCGCCATCAGGGTCCAGGAGTCGATCGAGCCGTCCGGCGAGCCGCAACGCGGAGCGGCGGCAGTGCGGATCACGCCCGGGGTGCAGAGACCGCGGGGCTGCTGGCGCACGGCGTTGCCGCGGACCGAGGTCAGGTCGCCGGGGCGATAGCCGCCTTCGAGTTCAGCGCGCCAGTTCGGGGTGAACTGATAGCCGAGACGGACGAATCCGGTCCAGTCGCTGTCCGAGGCCCACTCGTAGTGATAGTGAGCGCCATCGGGAGCGTTGCGGTCGGACTCGGTCTTCAGACCGGTCGGCCAGTGATAGCCAAGATCGACCGCGCCGTACCAGCCGGTCTCTTGAGCGGATACGCCCGATGCGGCGCAAACCGCAGCCAGAGCGACCCCCGCCAGGAGTTTGAATTTCATATCAAGAGCCCTCTATTGCCCTGCTCCGGCCGAAAACGACCGAGCATCGTTATACCAAGGCGAACGTCCCGGGAAAGTGTCAGCAAAGCCACACTCGTCAGGTTTCGCTGACCTGGATATTCGCTCCAGGAAGCCAAACAAGACCGCCCACAAAATCAACTTCCGAGCGTATCGGCTGAAAATTTCCGCTGAGAGCGCCAGTTTGTTGGTTCGCACGTGAAACCCTGTCGCGCAAGGGCTTGCTGCATGAAAAGGTGACGCTTTGTCGCTGTTCGGCCACACCTTTGCTGTTCTTCGCGCGTCAGGGGAAGGTTGCCCGACTAATCGAGCTTGGTTCAATAACGCGCCATGGCCATGCCGGCGACGATCGGAACGAACAATCCGGGGGTGGAAGACTGGTCCACGCGCCTACCGCAACGAAGCGTCCCGCAGCCGGCGCCGCTTGCCGCCCAGGGCGTCCGGCCGGTTGAGGATCTTGCGGTACTCGTCGCGGCGCTCGTGGATCGAGGCGATGACCAAGCCCATCGGCACGCCGATATCGACCAGCACGGCTTCCGACATTTGCAGACTGGCCTCGATGGTCTCAGGCACGACGTCGGTGGCGCCAAGCTCATAGAGTCGGGCGGCGTGGCGAGCGTCACGGGCGCGGGCGACGATGGCCAGCTCCGGCCGAGCGCCCCGGACGGCGGCGACCACCGCCTCGGCGGCTTCCGGCGCGTCCATGGTCACGACCACAGCCCTGGCTGTGGCCAGGCCGCAGCGCTCCAGCAGTTCCAGACGCGAGGCGTCGCCATAATAGATGCGGCTGCCGTCGCGCCGCCCCTGCTCGACCAGGCGCGCATCGCGCTCGACGGCGGTCCATGGCAGGGCGTGGCGGTTCAGCATTTCGGCGACCAGCTTGCCGACCCGGCCATAGCCGACCACCAGCACCTGGCCCTCAGGTTCGGGATCCAGGCGATCGGCGGCGGGCTTGGGGGCTTCGGAGGTCTGGGTGCTGGACTTGCGACCGAACCGCGCGCCGATCGCCGACAGGGCCGGGATCAGGAACATGGTCAGGGTGGCCGAGACCAGCACCGCCTGGCCGATGTCGCGCGGCACCACCTGCGCGCCCATGGCGTTGTCGAGAACCACGAAGGCGAACTCGCCGCCGGCCGCCAGGATCAGCGCCGCTTCGGCCGAGGCCTTGACGCCCAACCGCATGGCCATGCCGCCGGCGAACACGATAACGCCCTTCACCACCAGCAGGCCCAGGGCGACGCCCAGGATCAGCACCGGATTGGCGAACAGCAGCGACAGGTCCAGGCGGATGCCCAGCGACACGAAGAACAGGCTGAGCAGCAGGCCTTTGAAGGGCTCGATCTTGACCTCGACCTCGTGGCGATACTCGGTCTCGGCCAGCAGCACCCCGGCCACGAAGGCGCCCAGCGCCATCGACAGGCCCGAGAGGGCGCTGACCATGCCCGCGCCGATGATCACCAGCAGGCAGGCTGCCATGAACATCTCTTCGCTCTTGGCCTTGGCGACAGACTTCAGCATCGGTCGCAAGACGAGGCGACCAACCAGCACCAAGGCGCCCAGGCCCAGGGCGGCGGGGATCAAGGTCGCCAAATCCTTGAGCGCAAAGGCCCCGTCGCCGCGCCCCAGGATGGTCAGGGTGATCAGGACCGGGGCCACGGCCAGATCCTGGAACAGCAGCACCGAGAAGGTAGCCCTGCCGCCCTCGGAATGCAGACGTTGCCGCTCGGCCAGCACCGGCACGGCGATGGCGGTCGAGGACAGGGTCAAGGCCGCGCCGATAGCCAGGGCGGCGACCGGGGGCTGGCCCAGGGCCATGGCCAGCAGGCCAAGCACGACCGAACAGCCGATCATCTGCAGAGCGCCCAGGCCGAAGACCAGCTTGCGCATCAGGCGCAGCCGCTCCCACGACAGCTCCAACCCGATCATGAACAGCAGAAAGACGACGCCAAACTCGGCCAGCTGGGCGATTTCGTCAGGATTGTCGACGGTGATGTAGTCGAGCCAGGGCGCGACGTGGATGAAGCGGCCCAGGCCGAAGGGACCCAGGATCACTCCGGCCAGCAGGAAGCCGAGGATGGGGTTGATCTTCAGGCGCTGGAACAGGGGCGCGACGATGCCGGCGGTCGCCAGGAACAGGACCAGGTCCTTGTAGCTCTCCGGTGAAACCTCGTGCGGCACGCGCCCTCCTCTTCAAGTTTCCGTCTAACTCGCCGCTTTCAGTCTCACGCCGGCTCCGGCCTCGTCGGCCGCGATCAGCGTCACCCCGCCCGCCTCCAACGCCTCGATGAGCAGGCGTTCGGTGCTATGATGCAAGGCGTGACGCTCGGTCTCGAAGTCCTTGACCGTGCTGCGTGACACGCCCGCCCGATCGGCGAGCTCGCCCTGGGACCATTTGAGCAGGCCCCGGGCGCCCCGGCACTGGGCCGGCAAAAGAATTTTTGCGTGTGGCATCTGACGAGTCTAGACGATTTCGCCCATATTGGTTGAATACGACCGAAAACGGTGATAGTCAAGGTGTCGCCCTTGGCAGCGCCGCAATGTGAACCAGCCCCCTTAAGTAACCGCGCGTCCTGCGGCCTTGGCCAGGCTCGATTGACCGTGCGGCGCTTCCGCCATAGTCACCCGATCATGCGCGCCCGCCTTGGACAGTTCCGAGCCCTGCTCGCCGCTTTCGCGGCGATGCTGGCCATGCTCGCCCAGGCTCTGACGCCGGCCGCAGCCATGGCCCACGACCTGCGTGAAAGCGGCTCGACCATCGTCATCTGCTCGGCCGAGGGCTCCAGGGTCGTCATTCTCGACGATGACGGCTCGGTCCGCACGGCCCCCGCCAAGACCTTCATGGGCCTGAAGTGCTCCAACTGTGTCGGCCCGACCCTGGCCGTCACGCCGGACGTCCCGGTTCCGGCCTTCACCACAGTTCGCTACGCGCAGGCCGTCGAGACTGTCCTCGTCCGCGTGCTGGGCGTACGCGGCCACGCCCGCGCGCCGCCACGTCCTCCCGGCCAAGGCCCACCCGCCATCCTGAACACCTGACCCTCCCCGCGTTACGGCCCTGCCGTAGCGCGCCTTGTCACGTTTTCAGGATTTTCAGTTCCATGACTTTCAAGTTTCGCCGTGCCCTTCTGCTGGGCGCCGCCGGCCTCTGTCTAGGGTTCGCGGCCCTTCCTCCCGCAGCAGGGGCCGAAGACCAGACCCGCCTCGACTCCGTTCTCGTCACCGCCCGCCCCGATCCGGAAGACCCGCCCGCCGTGGCCCAGGCCCGCAAGCGCCTGTCGGAAACCCCCGGCGCCGTGGCGGTGATCTCGTCGGAGGCCTATGCCAACCGCTTCGCCGTCGGTCTCAATGACACTGTCCGCGACGTGCCCGGCGTGTACGCCCAGAAGAAGTTCGCCGAGGATACGCGCCTGTCGATCCGGGGCTCGGGCATCGGCAACTCCAGCCACAATCGCGGAACCTTGCTGGCCCAGGACGGCGTGCCCCTGAACGAGGCCGACGGCTATGGCGACTTTCAGCTGATCGACCCGCTGCTGGCCCGCTACACCGAGGTTTACAAGGGCGGCAACGCCCTGCGCTTCGGCGGCGCCCTGCTGGGGGGAGCGATCAATTTCGTCACCCCTACGGGCAAGACCGCCGGGGCCGACAATCTGCTCCGCGTCGAGGGTGGCTCATTCGGGACGGCCCGCGTGCATGGCGAGATCGCCCGGCGCTCGGGCGATACCGATGTCTTCGTCGGCGCCACCCTGCTTAACGCCGACGGTTGGCGCCAGCAGAGCAACAGCTCGACCGCCCGCCTGTCGGCCAATATCGGACACAGCTTCGGCCAGGACCGCGAGGTTCGGCTCTATGTCAGCGGCGCCGACCTGAAACAGCAAATCGCCGGCGCGCTCACCCAGTCTCAGGCGCTGAACAGCCCAACGAAGGCCACAGCCGCCAATCTCGCGAACAATTACGGGCGCAACATGCGCAATGCCCGCGCCAGCCTGCAGACCACCTGGCGTCTCTCGGAGACTGCGGTCTTCGAGGGCGGCGTCCATGGCGCCTGGCGCGATTTGGACCACCCGATCTTCCAGATTGTCGACCAGGAGAGCCGCAACTTCGGCGCCTTTGGAAGACTGGACTGGACCGGTCAGATCGCCGGCCACGAGGCCGACCTGTTTGCGGGCGTCTCGTACCGGATCGGCGACCTGGACGCCCGCCAGTGGCTGAACCTGCGCGGCTCCAAGGGCGCAGCCCAGGCCTTCTCACGCCAGAACGCCGAAGCGCTGGATGTCTTCGCCGAGGGCCGGTTCTTCGTCACGCCCCGCGTCGCCCTGGTGGCCGGCGCCACCTATGGAACCGCTCAGCGCGACTACCGCGCCTACAAGCTGCCCGGCGTCGCGACCAGTTTCGATCTGGCCGCCAGCCGCGACCATGACTGGCTGGCGCCGCGCATCGGCCTGCTGTTCCAGGTCGATCAGGACAGCCAGATGTTCGCCAACCTGACCCGCTCGGTCGAGCCCCCCAATTTCGGCGCCTATTCGCCCAGCGCCGCCGCGGGTTTCGCCTCCGTCGTTCCGCAAAAGGCCTGGACCGGCGAGATCGGCGCGCGCGGTCGCAAGGGCGCGTTCGCTTGGGACATCGCCGCCTATCGCGCCGAGATCGAAGGCGAACTGCTGAGCTTCGTCGTCGATCCCGCCCACCCGGCGGCCACCTTCAACGCCGACGAGACGGTTCATCAGGGGGTTGAGGCGGGCCTGGACTGGCGCTTCTCCAAGCGCGTGCGCCTGCGCCACACCTATGCCTGGTCGGACTTCCACTTTGAAGGCGACGCCCAGTACGGCGACAACGCCCTGCCCGTCGTGCCTGAGCACCTGTATCGCGCCGAGCTGAAATACGAGCACCCGGCCGGCTGGTTCGTGGCCCCGGCCATCGAGTGGTCGCCGCGCGGCCCGTTCATCGACTATCGCAACAAGGTCCGCAGCCCCGACTACGCCATCGCCTCGCTGGGGGCGGGCTATACACGCGATGGGGTGACGGTGTTCCTCGACGCGCGCAATCTGCTCGACAAGCGCTATGTCGCCACCGTCAATCCGCTGGCCAATCCGGCCTCGGTCACGGCGGCGACCATCGAAAACACGGCCGCCTTCTGGCCGGGCGACGGCCGCGGCGTTTTCGTCGGCGTCTCGGGCAAGTTCTAGGAAAGACAAGATGCAACGCCTTCTTCCCCCCGTCCTGATCGCCGCCGCCCTGCTGGCCACACCGGCGCTCGCCGCCGACCTGACGGTCCAGAACGCCTGGAGCCGTCCCGCCCAGGCCGGCATGAACGGTGTCGGCTTCATGACCATCGTCAACGGCGGCAAGGCCCCGGTGAAGCTGATGTCGATCAAGACCGCCCTGGCCGGAAAGGCCGAGCTGCACCAGTCCTCGATGGCCAATGGCGTGATGACCATGCGCCGGATGGATAAGGGCGTGACCATCGCGCCCGGCGGCAAGATCGAGCTGGCTTCGGGCGGCTATCACCTGATGCTGCTGGGCCTGAAGCAACCGCTGAAGGCGGGGCAAAAAGCTTCCGTGACGCTGGTCTTCGACAAGGGCCGCAAGATCGCCGTCGAACTGGCCGTCCAGATCGCGCCGCCCCAGTCCTCAAAGGCTTCCGGGGACGAGCACCATCACCACTGACCGGCGTTTTCAACCTGACATGACAAATTTGTAAGGGAGCGAATTTTCCACGCCGGGGCAGATTGCGGCCAGCTCACACCAACGGATACGACTTCCATGAAACGAGTCTGGTTCGCCGCCGCAGCCGTGGCCGCCTTTTCCCTTTCGGCCTTCGGCGCCCAGGCCAGCGAGGACCATCAGTGCCTGAACGACGCCTGCACGACCCAGGCCCTGTTCGCCCCCACCCTGCTGGGTGGCGCTTCGGAAGGCGCGGCCGCAGACCTGACCTCGCTGGAGTCGCCGCGCTATGGCGCCTGGGGCTTCGACACCTCGGGTATCGACAGCAGCGTCAGGCCGGGTGACGACTTCTACAAGTGGGCCAACGGCAATTGGGACGCGCGCACGGAGATTCCGTCGGACCGCACCCGCTATGGCAATTTCGACAAGCTGTCGGAACTGTCGGAGGCCCGCACCAAGGCGATCATCGAGGCCGCCGCCGCCAACAAGACCGCCGCGGGCGACACCGCCAAGGTCGGCGCCGCCTATCGCGCCTTCATGGCCGAGGCCGCAATCGAGGCTCTGGACGCCAAGCCGATCGCGCCCTGGCTCGCGCAGATCAAGACGGTAAAGACCAAGGACGACTTCACCGCCCTGATGGGCAAGAGCAGCGTCACGCCGTTCACCAGCCTGCTGGGCGTGGGCATCCAGACCGACGCCAAGAACCCCAAGGCCTATGCGGTCTATGCCGGCGCCGGCGGACTGTCCCTGCCTAACCGCGACTACTATCTGGAAGCCAAGTTCGCCGACAAGAAGGCCGCCTATCAGGTCTATGTCGAGAAGATCCTGACCATGGCCGGCTGGGACAAGCCCGCCGCCAACGCCAAGGCCATCGTCGATTTCGAAACCCGGCTGGCCGAGGTCACCTGGACCCGCGCCGAACTCCGCGACCGCGACAAGACATACAACCCCGCCAGCCTGGCGCAGCTCCAGGCCATGACCCCCGGCTATGACTGGAACCGTTATCTGGCCGGCTCCGAGCTGCCCAAGGTCGATCGCATCGTGGTCACCACCAACACGACCTTCCCGAAATACGCCCAGATCTACGCCGAAACCCCGCTGGAGACCCTGAAGGCCTGGCAGGCGTTCAAGGTGACCGACGACGCCGCGCCCATGCTGTCCAGGCGCTTCGTCGACGCCAGCTTCGAGTTCCGCAACAAGACCCTGTCGGGTCAGCCCGAGCAGCGCCCGCGCTGGAAGCGCGGCGTGGCCCAGGTCAACGGCATTCTGGGCGAGGCGGTCGGCCAGGACTATGTAGCGGCCTACTTCCCGCCGGAGTCCAAGGCCAAGATGCTGGAGCTGGTGGCCAATGTCCGCTCGGCGTTGAAGGTGCGGATCGACAATCTCGACTGGATGAGCGCCGAAACCAAGGTCAAGGCCCAGGACAAGCTGACCAAGTTCACCGTCAAGATCGGCTATCCCGAGACCTGGGAAGACTATTCCAAACTCGAGATCAAGGAAGACGACGCCTTCGGCAACGCCCAGCGCGCGGGCGTATGGGCCTGGCGCAAGGACGTCGAGCGCCTGTTCAAGCCGGTCGACAAGACCGAGTGGGGCATGACCCCTCAGACGGTCAACGCCTACTATAACTCGGTCAATAACGAGATCGTCTTCCCGGCCGCCATCCTGCAGGCGCCGTTCTTCCATCCGGACGCCGACCCGGCCGTCAACTATGGCGGCATCGGCGGTGTGATCGGCCACGAGATCGGCCACGGCTTCGACGACCAGGGCCGCAAGTCCGACGGCGACGGCGTGCTGCGCGAGTGGTGGACGGCCGAGGACGCCGCCAAGTTCAAGGCTCAGGCCGACCGCCTCGGCGCCCAGTACGGGGCCTTCGAACCGCTGCCGGGCATGAAGTTGAACGGTCCGCTGACCATGGGCGAGAACATCGGCGACATGGGCGGCCTAGCGTTTGGGCTGGACGCCTACCACGCCTCGCTGGGCGGCAAGCCGGCTCCGATTCTGGACGGCTTGACCGGCGACCAGCGCGTCTATCTGGGCTGGGCCCAGGTCTGGCGCCAGAAGCAGCGCGACGAGGCCCTCAAGCAGCAGGTCACCACCGGCCCCCACTCGCCGGCCTATTATCGCGTCAATGGCACGATCCGGAACCAGGACGGCTGGTACAAGGCCTTCGACATCAAGCCCGGCGACAAGCTGTACGTCGCCCCGGAAGATCGCGTGAAGATCTGGTGATCGACTGATCACCAAGCCCGACCGGCCGTGGCCGGTCCGGGATCGGAGGGGCTGGCGCTTAGGCGCTGGCCCCTTTTCTGGGCGAACTGATCCTGCGGATCATGGTCGGCCTTCGCCGCTTTAAGGGACAGTCGCCGGAAACAGATCCGATTGACCATTTTAACTTACGTTTGTAATCTATTCGCATCGAAATTGGGGTGCTATGATGTCTGACCAGATTTTCGGATCGGTGTTCGCCGCCGCGGCAGCGCCCCAAAAGGTCGCCCTCATAGTCTTGATAGCCGCGATTTTTCTGGCCCCCATCCTGGCGCTTTTGGCGCGCTCCAGCGGCGGGCCTTGGCGTCGCCTGCTTTCTGATCTCCGTTTGGCAGGCCCCGCCTTGGGAATGTTGGTTGGTGCGATGAACAGCTTCCACATGGCCCTGACAATTCGGAAGCTGCCTTTCGATGTCACAGCCAAGCAAATGGCGCCGGGCGTGTTGGAAGCCTCAGCCTTAATCGCTCTTGGGGGATTGGTCGGACTTGTGGCTGTTGTAGCGTTGGCCGCTGCTGACGCGATGGGGACGGGCCGCAGGCCTCTTGATTGACGGGACGATCAAAATCCGTCCGCACGGATCCATCTGGCCCAAAACTCACAAAAGCCGCGCCTGTAGCCACAGGACGGCGGGGAACACCGACAGCCACGTCCAGAAGAAGCGGTTCAGGCCGAACAGGCAGGCATTGGCCAGGTGGAACGCCCCCGCGACCACCAGGCCGACGATCAGGCTCTCGCGCGACAGCAGCGTCAGCGGGAAGGCCAGCTCGAACAGTATCACCGCCCAGGACATGACCAGCAGCGCGCGCGGCCGGTCGGCCCAGCGACGCAGGTCCTCGCTCACTGGATAGGCCGAGAACCGGAACACGTCGGCCAGCGCCCGGCCCGAGCGCCAGTCCGGATTGACCACCTTAACCCCGCCGGAGATGAAGTAGGACAACATCAACTGCAGGCCCAGATAGCCGAAGAACAGTTCCTCCAAGGCGGGCGTGGGCGCCAGGCGCGACAGGGCCAGGCACCACAGGGCCAGCAGGCCCATGCGGTCGCTGCCGCCATTATAGGGTCCTTGGAAGCGTTGCAGGATCACCAGCGACAGCCCGGCCAGGCCGACCAGCCCAATGAGGCCGACCAGCGGCCATGGCGACACCGCGCCGACGATCACCGCCACGCACAGCGCCATCCGCGTCAGGAACAGCGCCCGCTCGGCGCGCCCGCCGCGCAGATGCTCAAGGCTCTGCTGGAGGAGAGCCAGGGCCAGCAGCGCTTCGGTGAGGCGGGAGGCGCTCTCGAGGGTCATCGGGCGGCGATGTCCGCGAGCCGGCGCGGCGCCGACTGGAACAGCACCTCGCGCTGAATCGCCTGACCCTCGCGGCTGACGAAGATCAGCCGGAAGCTCAGCCAGGGCTTTGTTTCGCCACCCCAGGGACCAAGATCGGCGGCGAGGCGCGAGAAGATCTCGTCCTGGCTGTGATCGGTCGGCGCATTGATCAGCCGCTCAGCGCAGCTGACCAGGAACAGGGTCTCGTTCCAGCGCGGATTCCACAGCAGCCGGCACAGCATGGCCCAGGCCGACACACGCTGCGGCCGGGGCCGAAACTCCCGCCAGTCACCCTTTGGCGCCTTCGGCGATGACGACAGGGCGTATTCGATCCGCGGCGAGGGCGCGATCACGTCGAAGAAGTTCCAGGACGGGATCAGCGCGGGCAGGAGGAGCGCGAGGGGCTTCAACGGGATCCCTCCTCGGCTGGAGCGGGCGAATCGAACGACGCCGCGATCATCCCCGGCCTTGACCGAGATCCGCAAGGACCGCCGCTCCGTACCGCATCGGCCGAAGTTTTGACTCTTTCGTCAAATAGTGAAGCTAAGGCCCAGATACACCGAACCCGCCGCGGGGGATAATCGCGACGGGCTGGCTATTTCTCGATCATTCGATCTAGGCGGGCGTTTCCTCCCCGAAACGCCGAAGGAAGGGAGCTCTCTGATGGGCTCTGTTCTTCCTTGCAAGCGTTAGAAACGTCATAATTGAGGCGGTGTCAACGCACCAAAACCCATTTCTGTAACGGGTTGAGCGTTTTTTTGACGGAACCGACGTAGTTTGGACGCGGCAGTCAAACTTATCGCCGTTCTCTCAGTCAATTTTTGACACAAAAGTCAAATATTACCTTTCAGGCGTTGGTCAAGCTTGTCCAGAACCTGCGAGCGCGACTCGAAGACGTAGTCGGGACGCGAGACCGTGACCGGCTCGACCCCTGCCTGGGCCAGGGCCGCAGCGGCGTCGAACAGATCCGCGGTGGCCAGCAGGGCGCCATTGGCCCGGCGCGAGCCGCCTCTGGCGACGAAGGCGGCGACGGCGGCCTGGGCCTGGTCGTCCTGCTCGGCCGGCCAGACCAGGGTGGCCAGGGTCCGCGCTCGGCCCTTGGCCTCGACTACCGCCAACAGGCGCTGCAGAGAGCTCCGCTGCTCTGGCGACCAGTCGGCGATCAAGGATGCGGTCAGCTGGGCCTGGCTTTTCAGGATTACGCCGTCCGACAGGATCTTCAGGCCGTTGGCCGCCAGGGTGGCCCCGGTGGTGGTGATGTCGACGACCAGCTCAGCCGCGCCGGCGGCCGGGGCCCCCTCGGTGGCGCCGCTGCTCTCGACGATGCGGTAGTCGGCCACGCCGTGACGGGCGAAGAAGGCCCGGGTCTGGGTCACATATTTGGTCGCCACCCGCAGGCGGCGGCCGGTCTTGGCCAGATGAGCGTGCCCGACCTCGTCGATATCGGCCATGGTGTCGACGTCCAGCCAGCTCTTGGGGGCGGTGACCACCAGGTCAGCGCGGCCAAAGCCCAGGGCGCGCAGCAGCATCACCCGGCTGTCCATGTCGTCGCCGCGCTCGCGCAGCAAATCTTCGCCCGTGACGCCCAGGTGCAACTCGCCCGCATCGAGGCCCGCAGCGATGTCGCCGGCCGACAGCAGGCGCACCGAGACGCCGGGCAGACCCGACAGCTCAGCGCTGTAGCCGCGCGCGCCGCCGGTCATTTCGAGCTTGAAACCGCATTCGGCCAGCCAGTCCTCGACCTGATCCTTCAGGCGCCCCTTCGAGGGGATGGCGAAGATCATTTGCGTTCCTTGGGTCGCAGTCATTCGCCGCCTCCCGCATAGGCTCGGGCGGGCCGGACCATGCAGCCCACCGCGCCCGTGGTTCGCGCCGCGCCCAACCGGGCGGGCAGGCCGTCATAGCGACCGCCGGCCGCCACGGGCCGCTCGTCGCCGAGGGCGGCGCTGCGTACTTCGAACAGGTAGCCGTCGTAATAGCCAAAGGCCCGGCCGAACGAGGCGGTCAGCACCATGCGGTCCTCGGGCACGCCACGCTCGGCCATGCCGGAGAGGCGCGAGCGCCAGCCGTCCAGGGCCGTGTCCAGCGCCGCGCGCTGCGGACCGGCCAGGGCCGAGATGGCGTCCAGCGCCGCGCCCGGACGATCGCTGACCGCCAGGAAAGCGCGGACCTTGTCGGCCTGATCCGCAGACAGACGACCGGCCTCGGCGGCCTCGGCGCGTTCGACCAGGCGGTGGGCGATCTCGGCGGGGCGGCGGCCGCCGACCGGCTCGATACCGGCCAGGGACCACAGTTCCTGCAACACTGCCGAGGCCTCGCCCTCCGGCAGGCCGGCCAGCAATGCGGCGATACGGCTCTGCTCGGCGCCGACCTCAGAGGCGTCGCCGTCGAGTTCGATCTTTAACTGGCGCGGCCGGGTGAAGGCCCGCTTCAGCCGCACGGCCAGCGGAGCCGCAAGGCCCAGCGTATCCACGAACGCCCCGAACAGCCCGACATCACCCAGCACCAAGGAGAGGTCGGAGCGACCGCCAGCGGCCGACGAGGCCCAGGCCAGGGCGGCGATCTCGGCGTCGGCGGCGACGGGGTCGCCGGCCTCGAAGGCCTCGACGCCGATCTGCAGGAACTCCTCGGCGCGGTCGCTGCCGCGCGGCGCCACCCGAAAGGCCTTGCCGTCATAGAGATAGCGTCCCGAAGCGGCCCCCGCCTCCAGGTGCGTGCGGGCGATGGCCACGGTGAAGTCGGGACGCAGGCAGGCCTCCACGCCGCTGTCGCCGGACACCACGAACAGCCGCGAGCGCATGGCCTCGCCGGCCAGGTCCAGCAGCAAACCCAAAGGCTGCAACACCGGAGCGTCGGTCAGGACGGCCCCGGCCGTCAGCAGCGGGGCGCGGATGGCGCCCAGCGCGTCGGTCGGAATGGAACGCTCGAGCCTCATGGCCTAACCCCCAACACTACCAGAGATGATCTTGCGGACGGCCGCGACGAGATCACCGCGCGGGATCGTCTGCTGGCCGGGACGCTCGGCCTTCCAGGCGGCGTTGTCGGCCACGCCGGAGGCCAGCTCTCGGCCCAGATCCAGGTCCTTGATCGTCACCGTGCCGGCCGCGATCTCGTCGCCGCCCAGCATGATGGCGGCCGGCGCCATCCGGCGGTCGGCATATTTCATCTGCGGCCGCATGCCGGAGGTCCCCAGATAGACCTCGGCCGGGATGCCGGCGTTGCGCAGGTCGGCGGCCAACGAGAAATACTCGCCCATGTGGGCCTGGTCGAAATTGATGATCACCACCGGCCCCCGCGCCGCGTCACCGGGCTCGTGCCCCGCCGCCCGCAGCGCCGCCGCCAGGCGCGAGACGCCGAACGAGAAGCCCGTGGCCGGCACCGGCTGACCGGTGAACCGCGCGATCAGGTCGTCATAGCGCCCGCCGCCGCCGATCGAGCCGAACGAGACCTTGTTCCCCTTCTCGTCGAGGGTGGACAGCAGCAGCTCGGCCTCGAACACCGCGCCGGTGTAGTATTCCAGTCCCCGGACGACGGAGACGTCGAACGTGGCTTGCTGATCGTCGATGCCTAGCGATTTCAAGGCCGCGTCGATCTTCGCCATTTCCTCAAGGCCGTCGTTGCCGCCGTGGAGCTTCGTAGTGTCGCTGAGATTGTCGATGAACTGAGAACGGGTCTCCGTGAAACTCATCGTGAGGTAGGACATGACGGCGTCGATAGCCGCCACGCTCAGTTCAGCACCCTTGGTGAATGCGCCCGACTCGTCGAGCCGCCCTGCCCCTAGCAGAAGCTTGACGCCGTCAAAACTCAGACGGTCCAGCTTATCGATGGCGCGAAGCACGGCCAATTTCTGAGCGTAGTTGGTGACGTCGGCGCCCGCCAAAATGCCATCAAGCAGCTTGCGATTATTGATCTTCAGCACCGCCGAGCCGCGCGGCAGGCCTGCGGCCTCCAGCCCGGCCACGGCCATGGCGATGATCTCGGCGTCGGCCTCGGGCCGGGCCGAACCCACCGTGTCGGCGTCGCACTGGATGAATTCGCGGAAACGGCCGGGGCCGGGCTTCTCGTTGCGCCACACCGGACCATAGGCATAGCGGCGGAACGGCTTGGGCAAGGTCTCCCAGTTCTGGGCGGCGAAGCGGGCCAGGGGCGCGGTCAGGTCGTAGCGCAGCGCCATCCATTGCCCATTCTTCCCCTCAAGATCCGCGTCGTCCTGCAGGGCGAAGACGCCCTCGTTGGGACGGTCGCTATCGGGCAGGAACTTGCCCAGCGCGTCGGCATATTCGAACGCCCCGGTGTCCAGCGCCTCGAAGCCGTGCCGCTCATAGACCTTCGACACCGCCTCCAGGATGGCGCGCTCGGCCCGCAGGTCGCGGGCGCGCTTGTCGACGAAGCCGCGTGGGGCGCGGGCTTCGGGGCGGAAGGTTTCGGCGGGCTGGTCGGTCATGTCGCGGCGTCGATCCTAGGAAGTCAGGTCTCGACGGATGGCGCTTTTCAGCAAGCCCCATCCGCCTTAGCCCTTCCTTCGGAAGGGCGTCGGCTGTTTGTATGGAGCGCGTTCTGGCCGCGAAACCGACCCCACTTTCGCGGAACGCGCTCTGCGGGGGCTCTGGCTGGGGGCTGGCTTCTAAAGCGAGCGGACCCGGCCGATCCCGCGAGGCGAGGTCGGATGGTAGTGGCGGCCGTGATGGTGCGGCGTGCGGGTCATCGGCGGGGCTATAGCGGATGCTGGGGGATGGGGGAAGGCTCGATCATCATCCGAGCCTTGGCCGTCACCTGTTCCGGCGTGAAGGGCTTCATCAGGAAGTCGGTCGCCCCGGCCTGCATGGCCAGGGCGATGCGATCCAGACGGCCGCTTCCGGTGAGCATCAGCACGGGTGTCTCGCGGCAGGCCTCCAGCGCGCGAAGCTGTTTCAGCAGTTCGATCCCGTCCACCGCCGGCATTCGGACATCGAGAATGAACAGCGCGGGCGGACTGGCGGCGGCCAGGTCCAGAACGCCTTCGCCGCCCGTAAAGCGTTCGACCCGATAGCCTGCTGCGCCCAGCACGGCTTCGACAAACGCCAGCACGATCAGGTCGTCGTCGACCAGATAGACGGTTGGCGGCGCGGCGAGCTGCAGCATGAACACTCCAAGGCTTGCGGGTGCTCAAGCTTGAATCGCCAGGCGCGGGCGCGTCCAGCGGCTTCAGGTTGCACGGGCGTGCCTAACCGGGCTTTCACCCTTTTTCGCTAGGTATGGGCAAGTTCGCCGATTTCGGCGATTTGCCGGATTGCGTAATGACCTACCAAACCCACGATGTCGACGCGCTCCACGCCCGCCTCGCACGGATGGAACAGCTGGTGCTGGCCCAGACCGCCCTGGCCGAGGCGGAACTCGATCTCGCCGCCTTCATGTCGGCCGTGGTCAAGCGTCTGGCGGACCTGACCCACGCGGCCGGGTCGATCGTCGAGCTGGTCGATGGTGATAATCTCATCTATCGCGCCGCCAATGCCGAATTCGCTCACCACGTGGGCTTACGGCTGAAGCGCGAAGGCAGCTTTTCTGGTCTTTGCGTCGCCCGGGCCGAGGTCATGCTGTGCGACGACACGTGGACGGACGCTCGGGTTGATCGCGCGGCCTGCGAGCGGATCGGCGTTCGCTCGATGGTCTGCGCCCCCCTGATCCATGGCGGTGGCGCGATCGGTGTGTTGAAGGTCTTTTCCGGCCAGCCCGCGGCCTTCGACGCCGACGACATCGACGCGCTGCGGTTGATGGCGTCCATGCTGGGCGCCCAGCTGTCCAAGCAGATCGAGTTCGACCGGCACGCGACCCTGCTGGTCGAGCGGACCGAAGCCCTGGCCCACGCCGCGCGCGAAGCCGAGCAGCGCGCCCGTCTGGAAATCAGCCTGAGAGCCAACGAAGAGCGGCTGAGCAACATCATCTCCAGCGCCCACCAGGCGATCGTCACCATGAACGACCAAGGCGAGATCACCGGCTGGAATGGCCATGCCGAGGCGATCTTCGGTTGGAAGTCGTCGGAGGTGTTGGGCCTTCTGATAGCCGAAGTGATCATCCCCGAGGAACTGCGCGCCGCGCATACGGCAGGGATGCAACGCTATCTGAAGACACAGAAGGCCGTCGTCGTAGGCCAGCGCGTCGAGGTCCCCGCCCTGCGGCGCGGCGGCGAGACCTTTCCGATCGAACTGGCCATCAGCGCCACCCAGGGCGCCGATGGCTGGCACTTCACCGCCCTGATGCACGACATTTCCGAGCGCCGCGCTCAGGTCGAGCTGTTCGAGAACGCGTTTCACCACGCTCCTATCGGCATGGCTCTCGTCGGGATCGACGGCGGGCTGGTCAAGCTGAACGAAATCTTCTGCACGATCATCGGCTATCCGTCGGAAGAAGCCACGACTCTGGATTTCCAGACCATTACCCACGCCGACGATCTGGAGGCGGACCTGGGTCTTTTGCACCAGCTGCTGGCCGGGGAGTTGACCCGGTATCAGATGGAAAAGCGCTATATCCGCAAGGACGGCGAGATTGTCTGGGTGCGGCTGTCGGTGTCGCTGGTCCAAGCGGCCGACGGATCGCCCAAGCATTTCATCGCCCAGATCCAGGATCTTTCGGCTGAACGCCAGGCCGCAGACCGCTATCGTCTGATGGCGGAGAACGCCACCGACATCATCGTCACCAGCGATCTGATGGGGCGGACCACCTTCCTCTCGCCGGCCTCCGAAGCGGTGACGGGCTACACCGCCGAGGACATGATCGGGCGCTCCCCGCTGGCCATGACCCACCCCGACGACGTCGAGCGACTTCGCCATACCTTCGGTCGCCTGCTGGCCGGTCACCCCATCGAGCGCGTTCGCTGGCGCGCTCGCCACAAGACTAGCCAGGACTGGATCTGGCTCGAGTCCCAGCCCGCCCTGCTGCGCGATCCGGCTACCGACGCCCCGACCGGCTTTCTGGACGTCATCCGCGACGTAACGGCCCAGAAGGTCCAGGAAGACGCCCTGGCGCAGGCCCGTCTCGACGCCGAGGCGGCCATGCGCTCCAAGGCCGACTTCCTGGCCAATATGAGCCACGAGCTTCGGACTCCGCTCAACAGCATCATCGGCTTTTCGCGGCTGCTGACCGAAAGCCGGGGGTTGGAGGCCGAAGACCAACGACGCGTCGGCTTGGTGCACAGCGCCGGTCAGGCCCTGCACGCCGTGATCGACAATGTGCTGGACTTCTCCAAGCTCGAAGCCGCCGCCCTGGAACTGCACTGCGCTCCGTTCGACCTGAGCGCCCTGGTCGCCCAGACGGTCTCGATGCTGGAGCCGCAGGCGGCCGACAAGGAGGTGCGGATGCGCGCCCTGATCGACGCCGGCGCGCCCGCCAAGGTGGTTGGCGATGTCGGCAGGCTGCGCCAGGTTCTCCTGAACCTGCTGTCGAACGCCGTGAAGTTCACTGCGGGCGGCAGCGTTACCACCAGCCTGATCCGCCTGGATCAGGACCCCGTCCGCCCACGCGTTCGCATTGAGGTGGCCGACACCGGCCCCGGCATCGCCCCCGACAAGCAGGCCGACCTGTTCAGCCGGTTCGTCCAAGCGGGCTCGTCCGTCTCGGCCCACTACGGCGGCACTGGTCTGGGGCTGGCAATATCCAAACAGCTGATCACCCTGATGGGTGGCGAAATCGGCGTCATCAGCCATCCGGGCCAGGGCTCTATCTTCTGGTTCGAGCTGGCCTTGCCCCTGGGCGACGCCAGCGAGACCGCAACGGACGAACACGATACGCGCGGCCTGAGGCTTGACGGCAAGCGCATCCTGGTGGTCGACGATGTCGAGCTCAATCGCGAACTGATGCTGGCCCTGCTCGGCAAGTACGGCTGCGATGTGCGCTTGGCCAACGACGGAGCCGAGGCGGTCGCGGCTGTGGGCGACACCCGTTTCGACCTGGTGCTGATGGACTGCCAGATGCCGGTCATGGACGGCTTCGCGGCGACCCGGGCGATCCGGGCCGGCGACGCCGCCATCCGCGATCTGCCGATCGTCGCCCTGACGGCCAGCGGTCAACCAGAGCACCTGGCGCGCTGCGACGCGGCGGGCATGAACGGACACCTGACCAAACCTCTCGATCCGATCGCTCTGGAACGCGTCCTGAGCCTGCATCTGGTTTCGTCCGGCGCCACGACCGCCGTTCCGGTCGAAGAAGATCCGGGCGAGCGGGCCCGCTACGACCTGCTCTCGGCATTGGGGTCCAGCGCCGTGCTCAGCCTGATGGGCATTCTGCGCGGACAGCTGCGCGCCTGCCTGAGTTCACCGGACGCCGACGCGGCCACCATCGCCAACGAGGCCCACGCCCTGGCCGGCGGCGCCGGCATGATGGGCTTTATGGAACTGTCCAGATCGTGCCGGGAGCTTGAACAACAGGTCGAAGACGGGCGAGACTATGGCGCAGCGCTGGGCGAGACCCGGCGTCTGATCAACGAAGCGGCCACCATCGCGGCGCGATGGGAAACCGACCTCACCGCCGGCGCCGCCCGCCAGCAAGTCGCCTGAGACCGAAGAGCCGAGAGCATAAGATGGCCCACGCTGTCCTGATTATCGAAGACGATCCGCTGGTCCGCCAGTTCGTTGAGCTTGTCCTGTCCCAGGCCGGCTACAACGTCTCGTCGGTCGCAACCGGCGAATTGGGCCTGAAGGCCTTGCGGCAGTCGAAATGGGACCTCGTCCTGCTCGACATCCAGCTGCCGGACATGACCGGGGTCGATCTGCTGCGCCTGCTGCGCCGCTATAAGCGGACGACGGCCAGGGTGATGATGATGACCGCCCGGGGCGACCTGGCTACCGTGCGCGAAGCCATGGAGGCGGGCGCGGACGGCTATCTGGTCAAGCCCTTCGGCCCGGACGTTCTGACCAAGCGGGTCGAGGCCATGCTTAATCCTAAGCCCAAGGTCGAGGCGGTCGGCGAACCGGCGAAACCGAGCTTCGACCTCGACTGATGACGACGGACTGGGTTACTTCGCCAGCCGCCCGATCAGCGCCGTCGTGGACGGGTCGTGGCTCCCGGCCGCGCCGCTTTCCAGCTCCGGCAGGATGCGGCCGGCCATCACCTTGCCCAGCTCCACGCCCCACTGATCGAAGCTGTTGATCCCCCAGATCACGCCCTCGACGAAGGTCTTGTGCTCATAGAGGGCGATCAGGGCGCCGAAGGTCTGGGGCGTCAGGCGCTCCAGTAGAAGCAGGGTGGACGGACGATTGCCGGCGAAGGTGCGCTGCGGGGCCAAGGTGGCGATTTCCGCCTCGGAAACACCCTTGGCCACCAGCTCGGCGCGGACGTCCTCGGTGGTGCGGCCCACCATGAAGGCCTCGGCTTGGGCCAGCAGGTTGGACAGCAGCTTTTCGTGCATGCCAGCCGGGCCTTCGTCGGACCTGGCCAGGCCGATCAGTTCCATCGGGGTGATGTCGGTCCCCTGGTGCATGCACTGGAAATAGGCGTGCTGAACGTTGGTGCCTTCGTCGCCGAACACCACGGTCGCCGTGCCGCGTTTGACCGGCTGGCCATCGGGGCCGACCGACTTGCCGTTGCTCTCCATCTCCAGCTGCTGGAGGAACGAGGCCAGCCGGCGCAGACGATGCGAATACGGAACAACCGAGCGGGCGCGGCGGTCCAGGCCGTTGCGGTTGAAGATCTGGGCCAGGGCCAGCAGGACCGGAGCGTTCTTCTCCAGGGGCGCTGAGGCAAAGTGGGCGTCCATTTGGGCGGCGCCGGCCAGGAAGCCCTCGAAGACGTCCCAGCCGCAGGCCACGGCCACCGACAGGCTGACCGACGACCACAGCGAATAGCGGCCGCCGACCCAGTCCCAGAAGCCGAACACGCGCTCATCGCTGATCCCGAAAGCGGCGGTCTTGTCGAGAGCCGTCGAGATGGCGGCCAGATGCTGGCCCGCGCCGGCCTCGCCCAGAGCGGCGGCCAGCCAGGCGCGGGCGGCGGCGGCGTTGGACAGGGTCTCCTGGGTGGTGAAGGTCTTGGAGACGACGACGACCAGGGTCTCTTCAGGGTCGAGGTCGGCCGTGGTCATCAGGAACTCGGCGCCGTCCACATTGGCGACGAAGCGCAGGTCGATGGTCGGCTTCACCGGCCGCAGGGCGTCCCACAGCAGCCGGGGACCGAGGTCGGAGCCGCCGATGCCGATGTGCAGTATGGCTTTGAACGGCTTGCCCGTGGCGCCCTTGATCGCGCCGGAGCGTACAGCGTCGGCAAAGGCCTTCATCCGCTGACGGACGGCCTCGACCTCGGCCATGACCGGCACGCCGCCGGCCTTGATGTCGGCCCCTCCAGCAGAATCAGGCGCCTGAGCCCGCAGGGCGGTGTGCAGAACGGCGCGGCCTTCGGAGCCGTTGATCGCCTCGCCGGCCAACATCCGGGTCCGGGCGCCCTCGACGTCGGCGGCGTGGGCCAGGTCGAGAGCGGCTTCCAGGCCGGCCTCGTCCCAGGACTGCTTGGAGAGGTCGATGTGCAGACCCGCAACATCCAGCGTCAGCGCTTCGAGCCGTCCAGGCTCGGCGTCGAACATCTCGACAATGCGCTTGTCGCCGGCGGCCTTGGCGGCGTCTTCCAGGCGGGTCCAGGCGGCGTCGAGATCGGCCATGCGGGCGGTCCTTCAATTCGAACGTGGTAAATCGCTGTTTACTCGGGCGGGCTTATCAAACGGATGCCGCCGCGTCATGAAGACCAATGACGTTTTTCGCGGGGAGAGCCACATGTCCTGCGACGCCATCGCCTTTTCCGCCATGCTCTGGTTCGCGTCGAGCAGCGCCGCGCCCGTCACGATGGCGGTTCCGGCGCTCAGCGCCCCGGCCTCGGTGGCTGGTGAGCCGCTGTTCGCTGACATCATGCGCCGCGCGGGCGGCTTGAAGCTGCAGGCCGAGACCTATCGCAAATCACTCGCCGCCGACCCCGTCGCCCCGGCCGCCCCGCTGGCCGGCGCCGAGGCCTTCGGGGCGGAGATCGCCGAGCTTTCCGCCCTCGACATGAAGGGCCATCTGACGCTCAAGGAGCGCGGCGCGGTCGACGACCTCAAATGCATCCTGCGCGGCATCGCCCAGGACCTGCCCGAAAAGCTGGCCGCCATAAAGGCCGCCAGGACCATCAAGGATCAGGACCTGGCCCTGCGCGACATGGTCTATCTGCTGAACGACAATGTTGAGGTCATCACGGCCCCGCCGACGCCGGCGGCCTGAACCCTCTTGCGCTCTCCCCGGCCTCTGCCGGGAAGAGCGGTTGTGGCGCCTAGGCGTCCTTGTACTTCACCGCACACCCATAGGGCTGGGCATAGGCCACCGCCACCTTGCGGCCCGCCTTGACGTCGGCGAGGGCCGCAGCGACGAGGTTCTTGGCCTTTCCCAGGTCCTCGACCTTGTTGCTGGGGATGTCGTCGATGGCGCCCTCGTAGACAATGGCCCCGGTCTTATCGATGACGAACATGTGCGGCGTGGTCTTGGCCTTATAGGCCGTGGCGACTGCCCCGTCGGCGTCGAGCAGCAGGGTGGTCGGCTTGGCGCCCCGGGCGGTCATCCAGGTCTTGGCGCTGCCGCCATCGGGGAAGTGGCCCTGCTTGCCGGGCGCCGAGGAGGCGATGGTCAACCACACCACGCCGTCGGCCGCAGCGGCCTGCTGCAGGCCCTGCATGTTTCCTGAATAGTGCTTCTTCACATAGGGGCAGCCCTCGTTGACCCATTCGAGGACAACAGTCTTGCCCTTGAACTCGGCCAGCGACCGGGTCTTGCCGTCGATGTCGACGGCGGTGAAGGCGGGGGCGGGCTTGGCGTGGGCAAGGCTGGGCGCGGTGACTGCGATCAGCGGCAGACCAGCGGCGACGAGACGGCGAGTGATCGACATGGCGAGCTCCTGCGACAACGAGTTCCCCCTCGTTGCGACAGCTTCTCATAACTGGCCGCTATCCGGGAAGCCCTCTTACGAGGCCGCGGCCTTTTCGATGGCCTCGACGACCATGCCCTCGGTCAGCAGCTGCGGCAGGATCACCGGCGCTCCGCCCTTGGCCGGATAGACCAGATAGAGCGGCACCCCGGCCCGGCCATGCTCGGCCAGGGCGGCGGCGATGGTCGCATCGCGATTGGTCCAGTCGGCTTTCAGCAGCACGGCGTTCCTGTCCCTGAACACCTGAGAGACGCCGGCGCCGGACAGGGCGATCTTCTCATTGACCTGACAGGTCACGCACCAGGCGGCGGTGAAGTCGACCATCACCGGGCGGCCCTCGGCCTGCAGCGCGGCGACGCGCTCAGGCGACCATGGCTCGGAGGCAAGACCGGGACCCGCCGGGACCGCGGCGGCCGAAGCCGTCGGGGCCACCAGCGGCGGCGCCTGCACGGTCAGGGCCGTCAGGGCGATCACGCCGGCCAGGGCCAGCAGCGAGGCCAGCAGCGGAACCAGGCTGGGCTTGCCCACGGCGCGGCGGGTCTGGGCATGACCCCAGAGCCAGGCGGCGAAGGCCAGCAGCACGGCGGCGGCGAAGACCTCGCCCAGAGCGATGGAGCCGGCCTGCTGACTGAACACCCAGACCAGCCAGGCGGCCGTGCCATACATCGGGAAGGCCAGGCCCTTCTTCAGGGTGTCCATCCAGGCGCCGGGACGCGGCAACCTGGCCAGCAGGGCCGGGGCGAAGGCCAGAATCACGAACGGGGCGGCAAAGCCCAGAGCGAGCGCCAGAAATACCGACATCGAGATCAGCGGCGGCTGGGTCAGGGCAAAGCCCAGGGCTCCGGCCATGAACGGCGCGGTGCAGGGCGCGGCCACGACGACCGCCAGGGCTCCGGTGAAGAAGGCGCCGGTCACGCCACCGCGCGCTGAGGCGCGACCGCCAACGCCCTGAATTGAGGTCCCGAACTCGAACACGCCCGACATGTTCAGGGCCACCAGCAGCATGACCAGGGCCAGGCTCGCCACCACCACCGGCGACTGCAACTGGAAGCCCCAACCCACCGCCGCGCCGCCGGCCCGCACCGCGATCAGCAGGCCGGCCAGGGCCAGGAAGGTGGCGACGACGCCGACCAGGAAGGCCAGGCCCTGCAGGCGGGTCTTGCCAGGATCGTGGGCGTGGCCGGCCAGGCTGGCGGCCTTCATCGACAGCACCGGGAACACGCACGGCATCAGGTTCAGGATCAGGCCGCCCAGGAAGGCGAAGACCAGCGCCGTGGCGAGGCCGGCCGCATCGGCCGGCTTGGCGGCGGCTGGCGGCGCGCCGAGGCCGAAGGCGCCGGCCGGAGGCTCGCCCGCCGTGGCCGTGACCTCAAAGGCCTGGCCGTTCAGCGCCACGACGCCCGAAAGCTCGGTCGGCGGCGTGCCCGAGGTGAAGTCATAGCCCGGCGTCAGGCCCAGGGTCAGGCCCTCGGGCCCACGCTCGATGGTCTGTTCGGCGGCGTGGTCGATAACCTTGCCGGAATAGGGATAGAAATAGGCCCCGGCCATGTCGGCGCCTTTCAGCGGCGCGCCAGTGACGGCCAGCTTGAGCACGCCGCCGTCCAGCTTGAACACAGCCTTCAGGCCGGCCGCCTTGGGCGCGTCGGCCAGGGTCTTGGCGACCACCGCGCCCCATTTGGGATCGGGACCCGGCGCCCCGGCCACGATCGGCAGGCTCAGGGTGAGGACGGCGTCCTCAGGAATGCAGATCTCTTCGCAGACCAGAAAGGCGGCGGCGGCCTTCAGGGTCACCGTCGAACCGGGCTTGGCGTCGACCGGCACCGTGATCGGCACGGGCAGCAGCACCTCGCCTGTATAGGCGTAGTCGAGCAGCGGCCCGACCCGGCTCTTTTCCGGCGTCGGCCAGACGATGTCGCCTGCGGTCCAGCCGGTCGGCAGGGTCCAGACGATCTTGGTGGCGTCACCCGCGTCGCCCGGATTGCGCCAATAGGTGTGCCAGCCCGGCTGGATCTTCTGGCGCAGGGCCACATAGATCGTCGCGCCCGGAACGGCGGCGGCGTCCTGGGCGACCAGCTCGGCTTCGATATGGCCCGTGTTGACGGGTTCGGCCAGGGCTTGGCCGCTGGCGAGCAGGCCAGCCAGAACGACGGCCTGCACGGCCGCGAGGAGTTTCCGGATCAACATGGTCATTCCCGAGCCAGGACGCGTCAGCGACACATGGCCCGGACGCGCGCTCTCGACAAGGACCGAGCGACCATGGACAGTTCGGAACGATTCTGTGTGAGATCCCCAACCATGCCCGCTGCGTTCGACGATATCGAGATTGGCCAGGTCGTATCGCTGGGCACGCGCGCGGTCGAAGCCAAGGCGCTGAACGATTTTATCGCGGCCTTCGCCCCAGGCTGGCCCGTCGAGAACGGCGCGCCCGATGTCATGGTCTTCGCGATCTGGTCGCGGCTCGACGCGGAGGCCAGCGCCGCCTGGCCCCAGACCAAGCGCCTGGGCGTCGACGCCCTGCGCTGGATGCGTAACCCGCCCATTGGCGAGCTGCTGCGCGGTCGCATGACGGTGATGGGCAAGGACCCTGTCGGCGAAGGCAAGGGCATGATCATCGCCCAGCACGACCTGCTCGACGAGGCGGGGCGGCTGGTCTTTTCGTGCCTGACGCGGAGCATTTTCGCGCGGTAGCGGCTCCTCTGCTCTCCCCGGCGAAGGCCGGGGTCCAGATCGAACCCATGAAAACTTCCGATCTGGCTAAGGCAGAAGGCGCTTCATCCCCAGACGCTCAGGCTGAATCTGGGTCCCGGCCTTCGCCGGGGAGAGCGGGTTTTGTATGACGGCAAGCGCCCAAGAAAAAGGGCGGCGAAGCCGAAGCCTCGCCGCCCTCGTTTCGATAACTTTCCGAGGAAGTTAGTTGATCACGACGCCCGCCGTGGCCGCCTGGCGAGCCATGGCGACGGCGATCAGGCGGTCCCAGCCGACCAGCGACACCAGGTGCGCATAGATCTGGGCCAAGGCGCCATTGGTTTGCAGTTCGCGCAGCTTCTCGACCGGCAGGGCGTTCAGCTTCTCTTCCGACACGCCGTAATATTCGGCGACCGTCTGCGGCTCGCCCGCGTTGCCGGCGGCGTCGGTCGGGGTGAAGGTGGCGGTCTTCAGCTCGAACAGGTCGTTGTCCTTCAGCAGTTGCACGAACGAGTCGGTGCGGCGGCGTTCGGCTTCGAAGTCGTCGCAGAACTTGATGCAGTTCTGGGTGTATTCGGTGGGCTCGCCCTTTTCGTCGAACAGCTTGGTTTCGCCGGTTTCCGACAGCAGGCTCGAGCCCTTGTCGATACAGACAATCAGGCGGTCCTGGCCTTCGTCATTGGCCAGCACGAACGGATAGCGGCGGATATAGGCGGGGATATAGACGCCCGGATCGATCGAGCCGTCGGCGTTGACAAACAGGTTCTCGCCGTTGTTCAGGCCCATCACCGCCAGGGGAACGCGATCCTCGCCGGCAAAGATCACCGGGAACGACAGGGCGGCCGGAGCAAACTCCGTGACCGTCAGCGGGACGGCCGTGCCGGTCGAGGCGAAGCTGTAGGGCTTCTCGTTGTGCACGAGGGCCAGCTTGGCATGTTGCTCGCGGTTCAGCGGCTCAGGCGAGACGTAGAACAAAACGTTGCCGGAGATGCCGCCGGCGGTCTGAGTCGATTCCATTGATAGCTCTACAAAAAAGCTGAAAGGGCGGACCGCGCGAGCGTCCGTAAAGGGCTTGGCGCTTCTAGCCGATCCCGGCCAGCCCGGCAATCGACCCGTCCCGCGCGGGGATATCGCCCCCGCCCATTTCCACTCACGGGCGAGCACCAAAGCAGACATCTAAAAGCGGTAGGCGACGCCCGCGCGGATCGAGCGTCCGGCCGAGGGGGCGATGTCCTTGAGGAACGAGGCGTGTTCGCGGACTTCCTCGTCGGTCAGGTTGCGGCCATCGAGGAAGACGCGCAGCTGGCCGTCGCCCCTGGGCTTCCAGGCGAAGGAGGCGTTGAGCACCGTATAGCCGTCGGTGGGCAGCTCGCCCTGCGCGACGCGGTCCTGTTCGCCGACGCGGCGAGCCTCCAGGCGCGCCGTCCAGAAGCGGGCGTCGTAGATCGCCCGGCCCGTGATCGAATAGGACGGAATGCGGGCCGGCGGGCCAAGGTCGGTGGCGCCGCGCACGGAGTCGCCAGAGGCTTCCAGGGTCAGGCTCTGGTCGGCCTTGCGCCAGGCCTTGTAGCTGGTCTCGACCTCGAAGCCCCGGAAGTCGGCCTTTGTTTGGATATACTCGTAGACGGCCAGACCGCCCTCCTCGGCGCCGGTGGCCCGCAGGTCGATGAAGCCGTCGTAGCGGGCCGTGAACAGGTGCAGGTCGGCCGACAGGCGCGGACCGGAATAGTGGGCGGTGGCCTCGACCGACCAGGCGGTTTCCTCGTCGAGCGTGGGATCGCCGATCTCGAAGCCGCGCGTGGCCACGTGCGGCCCCTCAGCGAAAAGCTCGGCCTCGGTGGGGGCGCGGCTGTTGCGCGACAGGGCCACGCCGAAGAACACGGCGTCCGAAGGCCGGGCGAACACGCCCAACGAGCCGGAGACGTTGGTGAAATCCGCCTCGCCCTTCAGGCTGTTGAGATTGCGATAGTCGATCCGCAGGCCGCCCTCATAACCCCAGCCGGCCTTTTCGACCCGCTGCTGGGTGAAGGCGCCATATTCGGTGATCTTCGTCTTGGGCACATAGGCCTCGTCGCCCTGGGCGTCGAAGTTGCGGCGCAGGCCCTGGACGCCCACCGCGCCCTTCCAGCCGCCGCGCTCGGCCTGGACCAGCTCGAGGCGACCCTCAAAGCCGTCCGACATGAATTTGGTGCCGACTTCCGAGCCCTCGAACTCGGTATGCTCGTAGTCGGCATGGCCGGCTGACAGGCGGAGCTTGGCGAAGGGGCCGATCGCTTTATTGTACTCGCCGCGAAGGTCGATGCGGGTCTGGGTCAGGCCAATGGTGACCGGACCGTCCTCCTCGGCGCCCTCTTCCTCATGGGCGTGGCCGGGAACGCCGTAGGACGTATCGGTCTTCTTGACCGAGACGCCGATGAAGCCGTCGGCGCCGACATAGGAGACGCCCGCGCCGATGGCTTCCAGCTCGACCGCCGTATTGGCCAGCTTGCCGCCGCCGCCCTCGGCGGTCTCGCCTTCCGAAGCCAAAAGGCGGCGCGACTCAGCGAAGACCGGGATTTCATAATCGTCGGCCTCGCGCTTGAGGCCATCCAGGGTCAGGACCAGAGGGCCGACGGCGGCGTGGATGGCGCCGGAGATCGCATAGCTGTCGTCGCCCGTCGCGCCTGAAGCCAGCAGGCGACCGCTATAGCCGCCTTCTGGGGCGCGGCTGGCGATGCGGTCGTCGATGATGTTGATTACCCCGCCGATGGCCGAGCCGCCATAGGCCAGAGCCGCCGGGCCGCGCAGCACCTCGATGCGCTCGGCCTCGCCGGGATCGGTGGCCACCTGATGGTCGGGCGACAGGGCGCTGGCGTCGATCTGGCCCACGCCGTTGGTCAGCACCTGGACGCGCGGACCGGCCAGACCGCGCACCACCGGACGGCTGGCGCCGGCGCCGAAGGCGGTGGAGCGTACGCCGGGCATGCCGCTGAGCAGGTCGCCCAGACCCGTGGGCGGGGCCAGATCCAGGTCCGTGCGGTCGACGATGGCGACACTGGCGGTCAGGTTGTCGGCCGACACCGCATAGGGCGCGGCGGTGACGACGACCTTGGAGACCTCGGTGTCCTGGACAGCCCACAGCACGTCCTCGGCCTGGGCGGACAGGGCCGAGGCCAGGGCCAGCAGGCTGACGGCGGAGAAGACGGCGCGACGCGACATGACGAAAGTCCTGAACCTTGGCCGGGGGAGCGGCCTTGTTCAGAAGTGTTATGAAATAACATATCTGGTCGTCAAGCGGCTTCGCGTTTGCCAGGCCCACCCGGGTAACCTCCGCCCGAAAAGGATGCAGACCCGCCCTAGGTCGGACGCGGGCTCGCAAGCGCCGAATAGAGGTCCGAGCGCCGATCCCGGAAGAAGCCCCAGGCCGCGCGGTGGCCCTGCAGGAAATCCAGGTCGAAAGAGGCGGCCACCAGGCCCTCGTCGTCGCGGCCAAGCTCGCTGACCAGGTCGCCGCGATGGTCGGCGATGAAGCTGGAGCCATAGAATTGCTGGCCGCCGTTGGGATAGTTCTCCCAGGGCTCGAAGCCAATCCGGTTGGCCCCGATCACCGGGATCACATTGGCGACCGCGTGACCCTGCATCGCCCGTTGCCATGGCAGGGTGGTGTTCAGGGTCGGGTCATGCGGCTCGCTGCCGATGGCGGTGGGATAGAACAGGGCCTCGGCCCCCATCAGCGCCATGGCGCGGGCGGCCTCTGGGTACCACTGGTCCCAGCAGATCCCGACGCCCAGGCGGCCAAAGCGGGTGTCCCAGACCTTAAAGCCGGTGTCGCCGGGCCGGAAATAGTACTTCTCCTGATAGCCGGGACCGTCGGGAATGTGGCTCTTGCGATAGACTCCGAGCAGCGAGCCGTCGGCGTCGGCCATCACCACGCTGTTGAAATAGTGCGGGCCTTCGCGCTCGAAGATCGAGATCGGGATGACCACGCGCAGTTCGCCGGCCAGGGGGGCGATGGCCTTGACCACCGGGTGCTCCCGCCACGGATGAGCTTCGGCAAACCAGCGCTCTTCCTGGGTGACGCAGAAATACGGCCCCTGGAACAGTTCGGGCGGCAGGATCACTTGGGCGCCATTGGCGGCGGCCTGGCGGATAAAGCCTTCGGTCTTCTTGATATTGGCCTGCAGGTCCATCCCGTAAGAGGTCTGGATGGCGGCGACGTTCAGCGTCCGGGTCATCAGTTCGCGGCTCCCGTTGGCGCGATCGGCGAGGATGGCGGACGCACATCGTCATGCATCGCGCCGCCCGCAAGAGAAGCGCGGCGTTTAGCTGCAAAATGATGACAAGGCGAGGCCTAGAGTATTTTCCGATAAGTGTGAAACGGTTATCGGATCAAAAAATGCTCTAAACTTCTGATTTAGAGCCCTTTTCGCCCGCCCCTGATGAAGCATCAGGTCGGAAAGGGCTCTAGCGGCCCTTGATCGCCCGCGCCGCCGCGTCCAGTTCCAGCGACTTGCGGTCTGTGACCCGGCCAAAGGTGGGCATGCCCTCGACCTCCGTCTTGGTCTCCACGGCCAGGGCCGGGTAGTCGATCGGCGGCACAGCGCGCTCGACATAGCCCGGCGTGCTGATGATCTGGGCGATCCGTCTCGCGGACTCTTCGCTGAGATTGACGCGGCGCACCTTCACCGAGTCATCGAACTGCTCCCAGCTGGTCTGGGCCGAGGCATTGAGGCCGTCGATCTGGACGCTGGCATAGATCGGCAGGGCGTCCGCCACCCGGCCGGTGGCGTGATAGCCGGCGGCCAGGTTGAAACGGGCATTGGGCGAACTGTCCTGCGCCGCCGCCCGCTCGAACAGGTTGGTGGCCGCCCACTTGTCGTCCCAGGTCATGGAGGACATCCCCATGATCGCCGCGCCCCGCGCGGTGACCTGGCGCCCCTTGCCCAGGGCGGAGCGCGTTTCGCGCAATGAGGTTTCGTGCGTCACGCACGCAGCCGTCAGCAGTACGGTCGCCAAGACGGCGCCGACCAGATGAAGAGATTTCAAGACGCTTGCCCACAGCCTCGCGCAAAGAAATCAGAAGTCGCCTGCTGCGTGTAATATTTTTTGAGTACGATTTAGATCGATGCTTACATCTACTCGGAGGAAGTATCGTCCCCGGCATAAGATTTGCTACGCGTTAAATAGAACACCTATTCAACGACTTGTATAGTTGCATCGATTCTATCGCCCGCAGCCGACTGCGGGCGACGCGACAATATCCGTCGTCGAGAGATCAGAAATTCAGGCCGGCTCCTGCTGGCTGATGCAGTGGAACGAGCCGCCGCCGGTCAGGATGGCGGTCGAGGGCAGGCCGATGACCTCGCGCTCGGGGAACAGGCCCTGGATCACCTCGACGGCGAAGGCGCCCGACTCCTCGGCGTAGATCGGAACGACGACCGCCTCGTTGGCGATCAGGAAGTTCATGTGCGAGGCCGGGATCGGCTCGCCGTCCTCGTCAAGGATGCGGCCCGGCGACGGGATGCGGACCACCTGCAGGGGCGAGCCCCGGCTGTCGGTCATGCCGGCCAGGGCGCGAGCGGTGTCGGCATAGACCTCGGCATTGGGATCGTCGACCCCGAAAGCCATCGGACAGGCCACCACGCCCGGAGCCACGAAGCGGGCCAGGTTGTCGATATGGCCGTCGGTGTGGTCGTTCAGAAGGCCATCGCCCAGCCACAGCACCTTTTTGACGCCCAGTGATCTGGCCAAGGCGGCGAAGGCCTTGGCCTCGTCGAAGTCGCCATTGCGGTTCTCGTTGAGCAGGCACTGGCGTGTGGACAGCACCGTGCCCAGGCCATCGTGGTCCAGCGAGCCGCCCTCCAGCACGAAGCCGTTGCGGGTCAGGGGCGTGCCCGAGGCGGCGGCGATCTGCTCGGCGACGATGTCGTCGCCCTCCATCTCGAACTTGCCGCCCCAGCCATTGAACTCGAAGCCGGCCGCGACGGGGCCGTCGGCGGTCTCGACATAGATCGGGCCGGTGTCGCGCAGCCAGATGTCGCCGAACGTGCCCCGCACGATCTCGACCGTGGTGTCGGAGAGTAAGGCCTTGGCGGCGGCCTCGGCCTCGTCGCCCACCACCATCAGCCGCACGCGCTCGGCGCCAGGACCGGCCAGGGCGCGGGCCAGATCGGCCACTTCCTTCTGGGCGACCGGCAGGTCGTCCTTCCAGAGCTCGGCGTGGCTGGGAAAACCCACCCACATCGCGCGGTGCGGCGCCCACTCGGCGGGAACAGTCGGGGTCATGTGTCGAAAGCCTGGATGAAAACGGGAGGCGCAAATGGCCCCTGGCGGGCCGGGGGTCAAGCAGGGGTTCTAGCAAATCCGCGCGACAAAACAAAAAGGGCGGCCCGTTGCGGGGCCGCCCTTCCTGTTAGTCGTCTAAAGCGTCTGCGCGACTAGAATTCAGCGCGCAGGGTGACTTGCATCGTGCGCGGAGCGCCGATGTGATAGGTCGGCGCCGAACCGAAGGCTCCACCAGGGATGGTCACCGCATTGGTGCGCGAGCTGATCGAGCCGAAGTGGTCTTCGTCGAACAGGTTGTCGACGTTCAGCTGCACATAGGTGCTCTTCGCAAAGGGGATATCGTAGCGCAGGCTCAGGTCGATGCGGCTGTAGCCCGGCGCGACTTCGTCGTTCACGTCGGTGGCGAAACGGTCGCCGGTGTACTTGGCTTGAACGCCGAGCGAGAGCGCCTCGGTGATGTCCCAGTCAACGCGAGCGGCCCAGGTGTATTCCGGGGTCTCGACAACCTTCTTGCCGGCCAGCGGCAGGATAGCGGTGGCGGCGGTGCCGGTCCGCAGGTCCTGCTGCAGTTCGCTGTTGTTGTAAGAGAACGAACCGCTGACGGTCAGATATTCTTCCAGCTGCCAGGCGGCCTGAGCGTCCAGACCGAAGGCCTTCACCTCACCGACGTTACGGTCGATGCTGATGCCCAGGTCCTGGTCGAAGGATTGAACGATACGGTTCTGGAACTTGGTGTTCCAGAGCGCCACCGAGGCGACCACTTCAGGCATGCTGAAGCGATAGCCAAGGTCGACCGTTTGGGTGGTTTCCGGCTCGACGTCGGCCGGGGTGCCAACGCCGCCGCGCAGGGTGGCGGTATAGAGGCTGTCGGTCCGCGGCGCCGAGAAGCCCTCGGCGTAGCTGGCATAGACGGTGTGGTTGTCGGTCAATTCATAGCTGGCGCCGAGGTTGGGCAGGATGTCGTCATATTTGACGTTCGCGCTGTAGGGCTTGATGAACTTGGTGGTCGAGGTGCCGAAAGTGACCGAGCCATCGGCTGCGGCGGCGTTCGGGACCTGGGTGGTGCAGCTCACGGCGAAGCCCGAAACCACGCCGACGACGCTCGAGGCGTTCTGGGTGTAGCAATACTGGTTCAGCTCGCGCTCGAAATAGGGCGCGCGAACACCGATATTGACCACCAGCCTGTCGTCCATGAAGCGACCGCGATAGTCGGCCGAAACCTGGTTCAGCTGGGCGATCGAGAAGCGATCACGAGCCCGCAGGAAGCTGCCGTCGGCGGTGGCGACTTTAACGCCTTCGCCGTCCTTGCCACCGAACACGTTGGTGGTGGTGCCGTCACTGTTCAGGTTGGTGTACTCGCCGGTCTGGCGGTGACGACCATAGTCGCCCGTATAGGCGGCGCGAACGCGGTGATTGTCGCTCAGATCCCAGATGATCGAGCTGGTCACGCCGTAGCGGCGGGTGTTGGTGACGCTGGGCGCGAAGAAGGCGACCGTGTCAGCTGTGTCGCCATCGCCGTTCAGATCACGACCCAGCGCGGTGGCCGTGCCGCGAACGCGGCCGTCCGTTTCCGAGATCGTGGCCAGTTGCGAGCCGCCGTCGGCCAGGACGTACTGGAACGAGGGGTCGACGGTCAGGCGCAGGCTTGGCGCCAGGTGGAAGCTGGCGGCGCCGCGAACGTTACCGGTGTTGGAGGGGTTGACCTGACGGCCGAAGAAGTCCGAGCAGTTGCCCGGAACGACCGGCGCGGTTTCAGTGATCGTGCGGTTGGTCGCGTTCAGAACGCGACTGGTGCAGTTCTCGGTGAAATCGAGTTCGCGGCCAAAGGCGCGATACTCGGGCAGGGTCATCTGGCGGATATTGTTGTTGCGGTTCTCGTTGTAGTGGACCGCCAGGCTGAGGAAGTCGCCGTCGTTCAGCGCTTGATAAACGCGGGCGTTATACTGGGTCTTTTCGAAGGTGCCGAAGCCCTTCCACTTGTCGTATTTCTGGTCCGACATCGCAAACCAGGCCGTGGTGCCGAACGGGCCGAACTCACCAGTTTCGGCCAAGGCGAAGATACGGCGATAGCTGTCTTCACCGCCGCTGAGGGTGAACAGGGCGCCCATTTCAGACTTCGGCTTGCGGGTGCTGTAGTTGATCGTGCCGCCGGTGGCCGACGCAGTCGGGCTGTCGACGTCGGTCGTGCCCTGATTGACGCTGGCGCGGGAGATCAGCTCACCGTCGAGCATCTGGTTGGGGAAAATCGCGTAGTTGCCGGTGTCGTTTAGCGGAATGCCGTCGAAGGTCACGGAGACGCGGTTACCGTCGAAGCCGCGCAGACGGATATTGCCGCCCGACGAGCCGTAGGGGTCGTTGTTGGTAAAGCTCAGGCCCGGGACCAGGTTCAGCGTCTGCAGGATCGACTGGCCGGTCACCTGGGTGGCGATGAATTCTTCGTTCACCGAAGAGCGGGTCTTCGGCAGGGTCTCGGCGATGATGCCGCCCACGGACTTCTGACCGGCGGCGGTCACGACCACCCCTTCGAGTTCGTTGGCCTGCGACGCGGTCGACTGGGCGAAAGCAGAAGTGGCGCTGAGCAGGCAGCCGACCAAGGCGGTCGACGCCAGACAGGCGAGCTTTTTCGTCATCATTTGGTTGTATCCCCTCGTTTCAACCGCGGCGGCTGCATGGATCACGCCGGGCGACATTCTTGAGGCTCTTTAACCGGCTATTTCGAAGGTTTGGTGACGGAAACGCCACGATGGTCGATAAACCCTCCGCCATCGGCGCCCTTGCAACACATTTGGTCAGGACTTTCTTACTTGTGCCGGAGAACTCAGCGTGGCGCTTGATAAAATGACGCAACCGGACAGTGCGCGCGCCTGGCGCTTCACGCTCTGCATGGTAGGCGTGCTGACGATCCTGCGGCTGGCGGCGCTGTTCGCCACGCCGTTCGAGCTCTACCCGGACGAAGCCCAGTACTGGCTGTGGTCGCGGACCCTGGATTTCGGTTATTTCTCCAAGCCGCCGATGATCGCCTGGCTGATCTGGGCCACGACCTCGGTGGGCGGCGACTCCGAAGCCTGGGTGCGGATCTCGGCTCTCTTCCTGCACGCCGGCGCCGCCCTGGTGATCAGCCGCATCGCCGACAGGCTCTATGGCGGCTGGACCGGCCTGGCGGCGGCGGCGCTCTACATCCTGATGCCGGGCATCCAGCTGTCGTCAGGCGTGATCACCACCGACGCGCCGCTGCTGTTTTTCCTGTCCCTGACGATCTGGTCCTATGTGTCGCTTCCCACGCTTGAGGCGCGTCGCAGGCTGCCGGTGGCCGCGGCCCTGGGCGCGGCCCTGGGCTTGGCCTTCCTGTCGAAATATGCGGCGGTCTATGTGCTGGCCGGCCTTGCCGCCCACCTGGCCGCGTCGCGTGAGGCGCGTCAGGTCTGGACGCTGCCGATGGCGGCGGCGGCCCTCGCAGCCCTGGCTATCGTCTTCGCGCCCAACCTGATCTGGAACCTGACCCACCAGTTCGCGACGCTGGAGCACACCGCCTCCAACGCCAACTGGAACGCCGCGTCGCTGTTTAACATCCGTGAACTGATGGAGTTCATTGGCTCGCAGTTCGGCGTCTTCGGCCCCATCCCCTTTGCGGTCCTGGCCGGCGGCGCGATCTGGCTGGGCGTTCGGGGCAAGCTCGAGACGGCCGACCTGCTGATGCTGTGCCTGGCCGCGCCGCCGCTGCTGACCGTGGCGGCCCAGGCCTTCGTCTCGCGCGCCAACGCCAACTGGGCCGGCGTGGCCTATATAGCCGGCTCGATCCTGGCGGCGGCCTGGCTGCTGCGCTGGAACGCCCGCCGCTGGCTGATCGCCGCCGTGGCGATCCAGGCCGCGTTCTGCGCCGTCTTCATCGCCTGCATGGTCAATCCTCGCATCGCCGATAACCTGGGCGCGGCCAACAGCTTCAAGCGCGTACGCGGCTGGGAGCAGGGCGCCCAGACCATCATCGCCCGGGCGCGTGAAGAACAGGCCGCTGGCGGCCTGAGCAGCATCGCTATGGACGACCGCTTCCTGTTCAATGTCACTGCCTATTACGGCCGCGACTACTTCAAGACGCCCGGCGCCCCGCCCCTCAAGATGTGGGTGCACGAGGCGCGCCCTCAGAATCAGGCCGAGACCGAGGCTCCGCTGAACGCGGAATTCGGCCGCCGCGCCCTGATCGCCAGCCTGGAGGGCGACTATCGTCCCGAGATCGAGCAGGACTTTACCAAGACGTCGGGGCTCGAGATCGTCCGCGTGCGCCTGGACCGCAAGCATGTGCGCCGCACCGACCTCTTCATCGCCGAGGACTTCCGCCCCCTGCCCCGCGATCCGGTGACCGGTCTGCCGCCCAAGCCGAAGGGCGAGCGCTAGAGCATTTTCCGATAAGTGTGAAACGGTTATCGGAAAATGCTCTAGAACGACAGTTCCGGCTGCATGGCGCCCGGCTGCTGGGTCTCGGGCAGGTGACAGGTGAAGGTCGAGCCGGCGCCCGGCTCGCTTTCCAGCGCCACCCAGCCGCCATGCAGCTCGACCAGCGCCTTGACTAGAGCCAGGCCCAGGCCCGGACCACCACGGTCGCGGCCGACGAAGCGGTCGAAGATGTGGGCCTGAACGTGGAACGGCACGCCGCGCCCGGTGTCGCGCACGTCCAGCCGCACCTCGCCCAGCGCACGCCGCGCCGATAGCGTGACGATGCCGTCCGGCGGCGTCTGGCGCAGGGCGTTCTCGACCAGGTGGTCCAGGGTCTGGGACAGGCGCTTCAAGTCGCCCCGGATCAGGCCGACATCATCATCGCACTCGATGTTCAGCGTCACGCCGCCCAGGGTGGCGTCCTTGGTGGCGTGCTCCTTGGCGTTGATCAGCAGGTCGACGACGCGGATATCCTGGATCTCCAGCGCCATCTCGCCGGCGTCGATCTGGGCCATGTCGAGCACGTCGTCGATCGAACGGGCCAGCTGGGTGGCGGCGGCGCGGACGGCGGCCACATGGTTGCGGCCGCGCTCGGGCAGGCCGTCGGCCCGTTCCAGCAGTTCCGAATAGCCGATGATCGTCGTCAGCGGCGTGCGCAGCTCATAGGAGACATTGCCGACGAAGTCGCGCTTCAGCCGCTCGGCCTCGGCCAGGGCGGCGGAGCGGTCGGCCAGGGCGCTTTGCAGATCGCGGGTGTCGGTGACGTCGGTGAAGCCGATCAGGGTCGCGCCGTCCGGCAGGGGCCGGCTCTGGTAGAGCACGATGCGGCCGTCCGAGGTCCGCACCTCGCCCGAGGTCGGCGCGCGCATCTGCGGATCGGGATCGGCGACCCGGCCCTTCAGTTCGCGCCAGAACGACAGGTCGTGCAGGCGCGGCACGCACAGATCGACCACGCCCTCGAAATCCACTGCCGCCTCAAGGGCGAAGGCCGTGACGTTCCAGAAGGTCTCAAAAGCGTCGTTGTGCAGCCGTAGCCGGCCGTCGGAGCCAAACACGGCCACGGCGTCGTTCAGCTTGTCCAGCGTCGCCTGTTGCACCTGGATCAGGGCGTTGTACTGGGCCTTCAGCTTCAGCTCACCGGTGATGTCGGAATAGAGCAGCAGCATGCCGCCCAGCGGGTGGGGCTGACGCACCAGCTTCAGGGTCCGACCGTCGGGCAGGCCCCACATGTCGTCGGCCTGCGGACCAAGGTCCTCGTAGTGAGCCAGCTCCTCGGCCTTCCACTTGGCGTAGTCGATGGTTTCGGGCAGGCGGCGGCGCTGGCGCAGGCGGTCGAGGATCTCGCCATGGGTCGGGCGGTCGGCCAGCCAGGCGGGCTCAAGCCCCCACAGCTCGGCGAAGGCGGTGTTGTGGAAGGCCAGACGCCGGGTCTGGCTGAAGATCGCTACGGCGTCGGCGATATGGTTCAGGGTCTCGTCATGGGCCTCAACATGCTTGCGCAGGGCGTCGCGGACATCCTCGATCTCGGTGACGTCGCTGCAGAACACCCCCACCCCGCCGCCTTCCAGCGACTTGGCGGCGACGCGGAAGGCCCGGCGGCGGCCATCGATATTGACCCAGCGCAGAGCCTCGCGGCGCTCGCCGGAGGTGGCGGCCTCGACGGCCAGGGCGTCGGCGGCGCGGTCGAAGGTCTTGCCGGCCAGAGCGGCGGTCGAGGCCGATGGCGCATCCACGGCGCGCAGATAGGCGGCATTGCCCCAGACCGGCGCGCCGTCGGCGCTGGAGATCCAGGCCGGCTCGACCAAGCCGTCGACAAAGGCGGCGAAGCGGGCGGCCGAGGGCAGGCCGGCCTCATTGGAGGCCACGGCCGCCAGACGCAGCCAGGCCAGGGCTCCGGCCGCGCGGCCCTCGACGGATACCGAACCGTTAGCGCCTTGAGCCTCGAAGGCGCAGGGCTCGCCGCGCTCGAACAGGCCGCGCAGACGTACGGTATGGTCGGGATCCAGCAGCATAAGGGCGGCCACCACCTCCTGGGCTCGCGCCTCGCAGCCCAGCACCACGGCGCAGGCGCCCAGGCTGTCGGCGCCGGAGACGAGCGCAGCCTTGCCGTCCTCGACCGAGATCAGGGCGCTGTCGAAGGCTTCCGCCGAGGCTTGAGCCGCCAGGGCGCCGCTCTCCAGACTGGAAAGCCGGCCCTGCAGGATGGCCAGCCTGGCCTCGAACCGACGACGCTGGGCCAGAGCCCACAGCGTCGCGCAAATGGCGAGGCAGACCGCGCCGGCCGCCGCCGCGAGGATCAGTTCATGAGAGTTCATCAGGCCGGTCGCTAGAGCCCCAGGCGGCCCGCGAAGGCGGGACCGCGAATCAGAATCACAGATTAGTCGGGCCATGACCAGAGCGCGACCTGAAGGCTGTCGCAGGAGATGTCGCACGCGGCTGGCGAAACCGGCCAATCGGTCTATCTGAGAGTCATGGAATGGACCTCTCGCCTCGCTCCGTCGCTCGACGAATTCGCCGCTCTCGCCGAGGCCGCCTTCAAGGCCCTGCCCGAGCCCTTCGCCGGCCTGTCGGCCGATGTCGAGATCCGCATCGAGGATTTTGCCGCCGAAGACGTGCTCGACAGCCTCGGCATAGAAGACCCGTTCGAGCTGACCGGCCTCTATCAGGGCGTGGACCTGGGCCGCCGCTCGGTGCTGGATTCAGGTGTCCAGCCGTCGATGGTGTTCCTGTATCGTCGGCCGATCCTCGACGAATGGTGCGAGCGCGGCGACGTCAGCCTGGGCGAGCTGATCAGCCATGTGCTGGTCCATGAAATCGGCCACCATTTCGGTCTGTCCGACGACGACATCCACCGCATCGAGGACGACGCCTGATGACCCCGCCCCGCTTCGATGTTGAGGCCTTCCGCGACCGGATGAGCGAGGGCTCGTTCGCCAATGGCCTCGACATGGCGAACGACGGCGCGGTCCAGCTGGTCGCCATCGACGACGAGATCGTCACCGCCCACGTCCAGGGCGGCGAGCTCTATGTGGTCGAGCTGCGTCCGCCGGCCGAGGGAACCTGCACCTGCCCGGGCTTCGACAAGTTCGGGGCCTGCAAGCATCAGGTCGGCGTCGCGGCGGCGGTCAACGCGCTGGACGTGGCCGGCCTGCAGAAGGCGCAGGGCCGCATGGCCCGCCTGCGCGATGGACTGGCCCTTGAAAGCCAGGACGCCCTGATCGAGCGGTTGGTCGAGCTGGCGCGGCGTCGGCCGGATGTGCTGGCGGCGCTGGAAGGCGGGCGCGAGCCCTAAACCACGTCCGACCAGTCATCGACCTGCCGCTTCGGCTTGCGCCGGGGCCGCTCCCACATCACGCCGGGATAGCCCTTCAGCGGCGCCAGCGGCTCGCCCGCATAGGCCCAGTCCGGCGCCTCCTCGAGCGCGGTGTGATACCGCGCCTCCCGGCCGGTGCGCTCGACGAACAGGGCGCGGGGAATGTTGACGATGGTCGGCGCCCGCTTGCGCTCATAGAGCATCGGCGTCCCGCACCGGCCGCAGAAACTGCGGATCATCCCGGCCGGGGCATCCTCGAACCGGGTCAGCGCCTCGGCGCCCTCCAGGATACGAAACCGGCTGCGATAGCTGCCGACATAGGTCGCATAGGCCGCGCCGTGGGCGTGGCGGCTGGCCGCCGAATGGTCGTGCCACGCCCAGCGAGCCGGCACGTCGATCTCCAGCTTCACCGCCCCGCAGACACACTGTCTGTGCACCGGGACGGCGGAGGCCTTGGCGGTCTTGGGGCGGGGCTGGGCTTTGGGCATGGGGCGACCTTGGTCGGGTGGAATGGCGCGGTTCTGGAGTTGCTCGGTCGTGTTGAATGAGGCGCCGCGCGCCCAGCCAGCCCTTCATCTCTTGGAGGCAGCAGCGTGCCGGTGTGTACAGGTCTGTCAAGGACGGCCCTCCGGGCCGCCGCGACGCGGCCGGTCGCAGACCGGTGTCGGCGGAGAGACCTTTCCAGTCCGGCGATCGTCTCGCCGTGAGATGAAAGGATGGCTCCCTTTTCGCGGGCGAGAAGGTGGGATGTGGGCCTTTCAACGCTTGAGACGGCGCGATTATGCAGCGGCCACGACGGAATCAAAGGCAGGCAGCAACACTTGACCTATGTCGCTGGACAAATGGTCAAGCTCGTTGCGATATCACTCTAAGTTGAGCTTGGGAGGCGATGTGCCTTATTTTGAAATTGCCGTGCGTAAAGCTGGGCTCTTGGCCCTTGCCTTCGCGGCAGCGGCCCTGGCGGGCTGCAAATTGCCGGTCCTCGATCCAGAATCTGACGCTGTGGCCCGTGCTATGTACACCGACCTACGTACCGGCTCGCCCGAGATCCACACAAGGTTGTCGCCCGAACTGAAAACGCCCGCATCGCAAGCGGAGCTTGTCAACATGCGCGCGCTCATTCCGCCCGGTGAGCCGAGCACAGGCAAGGCTGTTGGATGGAACTACGTCAGTGTGCTTGGCCAGGGTAAGAGCGCCGTGATGACTCACGAGTACGACTACCCAGGCAAGGTGGTCTTGGCGCAAGTATCGCTCCAACGTCCCGAGGGCGCAAAAGCTTGGATCGTCGACGGCGCTCGCATACGAGCCGCCACAACCCAGGAACTTGACGCTCTCAAATTCAGCCCGCTCGGAAAGTCGCCGACCCACTACGTCTTCCTCGCCGCGATGGGCGCCAGCCTTACCCTGATGCTCGTAGCCCTGATTAAAGTCATCAGGACCAAGGGTCTTAAGCGCAAATGGCTATGGGTGATCGCATCGCTCTTCTGCGTCATAGGGTTCGAAATCAATTGGTTCAGCGGCGCGGTCTCGTGGAAGGCGAATTTCGGCCTCATCAATGCTGGAGTACTGTCTGGTAGTTCGCGGTTTGATCCGTGGATCTTGTTTTTTTGCTTGCCGCTAGGGGCGATCCTCATCCTGGCCGGGGTGTGGGCAAAGCCCGAGCCAGTTCAGGACGCTGAAACGCCGGCTCCCTGACCCACCGCGCCGAGCACCATCTAGAGCGAGACCCGATGTCGAACCCTGCCGACCCCTGGAAGCCCACCCCGCCAGAACAACCACCGACTCCCGAACCCGAACCCCGCCGCCCCCTTCTGTGGCTCCTCTTCATCGCCGCTATCATCGGCATCGTCATCGCCATGGCCCGGGCCTTCCCCGAGGCGGTACGGACGCCCGACGACTGGGGCTCGGTGATCTACAGCCTGGGCGTGGTGGCGCTGGTCAGCGCCGGCCTGTTCCGGATCCGGGGGCGGTTGCAGGTCATGCGGCACCTGCGCCACGCGGCGATCTGGGCCGCGATCGTCGCCGTGCTGGCCCTCGGTTTTGCCTATGCCGACGAGCTGGAGGGCGTCTCGCAGCGCGTGCGGATCGCCTTCAGCGGCGGCGCGCCCGTGGCGACAGCCGAGCGCGAGCTGGTCATTCCGCGCGACGAGACCGGATCGTTCGTCGTGGTCGCCCAGGTGAATGGCGAGCGCGTGCGCTTCCTGGTCGACACCGGCGCCACCGAAACTGTGCTCAGTCCCGACGACGCCCGCCGCCTGGGCGTGGACCCCGACGCCCTGAATTATGACCGCCAGTCCGAGACCGCCAACGGCCTGGGCTATGGCGCAAGCCATGTGGCCGAGCGGCTGGAGGTCGGCGCGATCCGGTTCGACGGTTTTCCCATGGTGGTCAACAAGGCGCCGATGAGCACCTCGCTGCTGGGGATGAGCTTTCTGGACCGGCTGGAGTCTTATGAGGTTCGGGGGCGGACCCTGACGTTGAAGTGGCGCGACGGGGCAGGCTGACTACGGGGCACGACCAGGGGGATTGCGATCGCGCCGTCCCCGTCCAGGCATGGGGATAAGCGCGCTCGTTTGCCACTTCTCCTCTTGCGGAAGAAGGTGGCGCGCAGCGCCGGATGAGGGGGCGACAGACCTGTCGGGATCAGCGCGTGGCGAGATGGGGCAAGGCTTTGAGGCCGGCGCGACCCCTCATCCGTCGGCCTTCGCCGACACCTTCTCCCGCAAGGGGAGAAGGACGCGGAACGGGGACCGGCGTGGGCTCCCGGCAAACTTATCCGCCGCGCTCAAACCTCCCGTATTCTTACCCCACCTCGTCGCGAGGAAAGGGCGCAAGGCCAGCGACCGATGCGGCGGCGGGGGGTGATCGAGCGGGGCTGGGCTTCAGGGGGATACTGAAGCGCGTCCGGGGATCCTGGCGTTGCAGGACCCGCCCGCCCGTTGGCGTGGATGGAGACAAACAGGCGTGACAGTCCGCGAGGGCCCGTCTGCTCCGACCGCTGGGCGCTTCCGGAAACGGAACAGCCCGGCTCCCGGTAAGGCCTCAACAGGGCCACCCGACGGGAGGCTGACAGATAACGATCACGCGGAGCGGACGGCTTCGTCGAAACGGTATTTTCTATTTCTCATCCGGACGTGGTCCGGACGCTCCGCGACCCTTTCCATCACCATCGCAGCGAAAGCGCGAGGCTGCGAACTTGCGTCCAACGCCGGGACGCGCCGGCCAATCCAACAAAGGACACCCTCAATCCCCCAGCACCTCGCCGACCCACTGCGCCACCTTCTCCGTCGCCGGCCCGTACAGCCGCCGGTCGAACGCGTGCGCATTGTCCGACCGGCTGAGATTGATCTCGCAGGTCGAGATGCCCAGCGCCCGGGCCTCGGCCACGAAGCCGGCCGCCGGATAGACCGAACCCGAGGTGCCGATGGCCACGAACAGGTCAGCCTCCTCCAGCGCCTGCTCGATCTGATCCATGAACATCGGCAGCTCGCCGAACCACACGACATGCGGCCGGGTGGTCCCGACCGTTCCGCATTCGGGGCAGACCTGGGCGGCGGTCAGCGGGCCGCGATCGGTCCAGCGGCCCGAGCACATCGTGCAGCGGGTGACGGTCAGCTCGCCGTGCATGTGGACGGCCCGCTTGTGGCCGGCCTTCTCGTGCAGGTCGTCGACATTCTGGGTGCAGAGGAAGACCGAGCCGCCCAGGGCGGTCATCTCCTTCTCCAGCCGGGCCAGGGCGAAGTGGGCACGGTTGGGGGCGGCGATTTCGAGGATCTTGCGGCGGGCCGAATAGAATTCGCGCACTCGGGTCGGGTTTTTGGCGAAGCCCTCGGGCGTGGCCAGTTCGGCCAGGTCGTTCTGGGTCCACAGGCCGTCGGCGTCGCGGAAGGTCTTCAGGCCGCTCTCCGCCGAGACGCCCGCTCCGGTGAGGACGAAGATGTTCAGGGGCTGGATCATTTCAGCGCCCTCCCTCAACAGGCGAACTTGACGCATCCGTCATTTTTAATTTGACCCATCCGCTTGATTGAGTTGACAGTGTTTAGATCGTCGCAGGATGGCGCAAGACCAACCCCGACCTAGAGCCCTTTCCGACCTGATGGCTTCATCAGGGCGGGCGAAAAGGGCTCTAAATCAAAAGTTTAGAGCATTTTTCGATCCGATAACCGTTTCACACTTATCGGAAAATGCTTTAGCCCACCGGAGGAACCGTCATGACCGACAAGAACATCACCAAGGACGCCATGTACGACGCGGTGGCGCCGGACGACTTCGAGGCCATGCTCGAACTCGACCGCTACAACAACCGCTCCACGGCCTTCGACAAGATCATTTCCGCGACCCACGACCACTTCTGGGATCCGCTGGACAAGACCTATATCGATTTCGACGTCCCCTTCGACATGGAGAACCAGGCCCTGGTTCCCGAGGAGCTGGTGATCGCCCTGTCGACCGACTACGTCTCCAATCACCTCAGCGATCCCAAGACGCGCATCCGCTTCATCAACCAGTCGGTGCTGCGCAGCTTCTCGTCGATCCTGCATGGCGAGCAGGGCGCGCTGAACCTGTCGGCGTCGCTGTGCCACGTGCTCAAGGACCAGGGCGCGCAGGAATACGCCGCCAACCAGACCCGCGAAGAAGCCCGCCACGTCACGGCCTTCGCCAAATATATCAAGGCCCGCTGGGGTCGCCCGGTCGAGTGCGGCCCGGCCCTGAAGACCCTGCTGGTCGAGATCATCGGCGCGCCCGAGGTCTACAAGAAGATCATCGGCATGCAGATGCTGGTCGAGGGCCTGGCCATGGGCGCCTTCGCCACCTTCTACAACCAGATCAATGATCCGGTCGGCAAGAAGATGCTGCAGCTGGTGATGACCGACGAGGCCTTCCACCACAAGTTCGGCAAGATCTGGGCCGACCGCACGGTGCCCAAGCTGTCGCCCGAGGAACATGCGATCATCGAGGACTGGGCGGCGCACTGCTTCCAGACCCTGCTGTTCAACCTGGTCTCGCCGCACCAGCAGCTGGATCTCTATGCCGAGTTCGGCCTGGATCCCGACAAGGTGGTCGAGGAGTACGGGAAGATCATGACCGACGACCTGCGTCGGGAGAACATGAAGGAACAGACCAACATCTTCCGGGTGCTGGTCAAGACGCTGCTGAACGCCGGTATCATCACCGACCGCACCAAGGCCTTCTACGCCATGTATGTCGACATCGATGAACTGAGAAGCGAAGGCGACCGGATGGTCGGCGACGACATCGCCGAGGAGGGCATCCGCCACCTGCAGGCCATCAACTTCCGCGATCGGCCCGCCCCGGCGGTCAGCATCGCGGCCGAATAGGCGCTTCCGCGCTGGAGACCAGACCGCTCGCCCGGAACACGGGCGGGCGGTTTGCGTTTGAGTTCCTTTATTGGCAAGGTCCACTCCATGCGCAGTCTCAACCTGATCTCCGCCGGCGCGCTCGTTTGCTCCCTCGGCTTCGCTGGCATGGCCGGCTCCGCCCAAGCCGCGGCCAAGCCGCCGGCCAAGGCCGTCTCGGCCGAGTTCTACTCGGGCAAATGGTACGAGATCGCCCGTACGCCCAATTCCGGCCAGCGCGACTGCGAGGCCGCCTCCACCCAGTTCACCAGCACTGGCGCCAACGGCTTCAAGGTCGTGCAGATCTGCCGCAAGGGCTCGGCCTCGGGCGCGGCCAAGACCTTCAACACCACGGGCAAGATCGTGGCCGGAACGCCCAAGAGCGCCAAGTTCTCGATGAGCTTCCTGGGCGGGCTGAAGAAGCAAGAATACTGGGTGCTGGACCGCGCCGACGACCAGTCCTGGGCGATCATGGCCACGCCCGGCGGCAACTATGTCTGGTTGCTGTCGCGCAAGGCGGTGATGAGCCCAGCGGCCAGGGAAGCCGCCTTGGCTCGCGTCAAGACGCTGGGCTACGCCAAGCTCGAATTCCCCGCCCAGCCCGGAGCCTGATCGCATGAAGCTCTGGCTCCTTGCCCTGCCCCTGCTACTGGCCGCCTGCGTCGCCGGTCCCAGCGGCAACCCCAGTCCGCCCCAGCCGGCCAAGTCCGTCGAGCTCGATCGCTATCTGGGCCGCTGGTACGAGGTCGCTCGCTACGACATGCGGTTCGAGAAGGGCTGCGAAGGCGTCACCGCCGAATACTCCACGCGTCCCGACGGCCTGATCCGGGTGCTCAACACCTGCCATCAGGGCGCAGTCGACGGTCCGGTCAAGACCAGCGAAGGCAAGGCCAGGGTGGTCGACACGGCCACCAACGCCAAGCTGAAGGTCTCGTTCTTCGGTCCGTTCTGGGGCGACTATTGGGTGATGGACCGCGCCGACGACTACAGCTGGGCGATCGTCGGCGAGGGCTCGGGCAAGTATCTCTGGCTGCTCACCCGCAAGCTGCCCACTGACCTGGAGCGCGAAGCCCTGACCGCACGGGCCAAGGCTTTGGGCTACGACACCGCAATGCTGCGCCCGACCAAGCATTTCTAGCGCCCAATTGGCGTCCGAGTGGTACCGCTAGAGCCCTTTCCGACCTGATGGCTTCATCAGGGTCGGGCGAAAAGGGCTCTAAATCAAAAGTTTAGAGCATTTTTCGATCCGATAACCGTTTCACACTTATCGGAAAATGCTCTAGTGGGACGCTTGGCGAGCTTCCAGGACGGAGGCGATCCGCTCCAGTGTGCGATTGAGCTGCTTGGTCTCTTCTAGGTGAGCCGCCATATAGGCGACATGAGCGTCAACTGCGGGCGTGGCCTTTTTCATCCGGCTCATGAAGAACACCCACACTCCAACCACCAAAATGATGGGGAGCAGATTGATGATTATGCTGGTGAGGGTCATGGGAGCGGGCTCGATCTTGCTGTGACGCTTAGCGGTCAAGCTAGCGATGTCACATTGGGCTTGTCACGCGAACAAAGCTGGAACAGGATCGCGCCATGGACGTCGTGATCGACCTGCGCAGGTCGCGGCCCGAGACCACCGACGCGGTCACCCGCGGGGCGGCGCGATTCCTGGTTTCGCTGGGCTACGCACCCTTGGCGGAAGTAACCCTGCCCAATAGCCGGCGCGCCGACCTGATGGCGCTGGGGCCCAAGGGCGACATCATCATCGTTGAGGTGAAGTCAGGCCTCGAGGATTTTCGCATCGACCGCAAATGGCCCGAATACGCGCCCTATTGCGACGGTTTCTATTTCGCGGTCGCGCCGCATTTTCCGGACGGCATCCTGCCTGAAGAACCGGGCCTGATCGTCGCTGACGCCTTTGGCGGCGCCGTGGTGCGCGAAGCCCCGGTCGCGCCCCTGGCTCCGGCGAGGCGCAAGGCCCTCACCCTGGCTTTCGCGCGGCTGGGAGCCATGCGGGCGGCCGGCGTAAAGGCCGACCAGCTTTAGTTGTCTCGCACCACTTTCAGCACCGCCTCGCCGTAGCGATCCAGCTTGCCCTGCCCCACCCCGCCGGCCTTGGCGAGGGCAGGCAGGCTGGCCGGACGCGCGGCGGCGATCTCGGCCAGAGTGGCGTCGTGGAAGATCACATAGGGCGGCACGTGCTGGGCCTGGGCCTGCTCCTTGCGCCAGGCGCGCAGAGCCTCGAACAGGGCCTGATCCTCCAGCGGCACGGTCAGGGCCTTGCCCTCGCGACGCTTGCGCGGCGCGCCCGACCGCGTGCTGGAGTCCGAAGCCTCGACCTGCTGGCGCAGACTAACCCGGCGCTCGCCGCGATACACCGCCTTGACGCCCTCGACTTCGCCGAGACCGATCAAGGGACGACCGTCATTGGGGTCCTCGCGCAGCAGCCCCTCGAACACCAGGGTGTCGAGCAGGTCGCGCCAGGTTCCGGGACTGTATTCGCGACCGATGCCGAAGGTCGACATCTGGGCCTCCTGCGGGGTGACGTCCTTGGTCTTGCCCAGAAGGTGGTCGATCAGGCGGCCGCGCCCGAACCGTCCGCCCAAGCGGTGAGCGGCCGACAGCGCCTTCTGGGCAGCCTCGGTAGCGTCGATCCCCTGGGGCGGCGAGGTGCAGATGTCGCAAACCCCGCACCGGGCCACGCCCTCCTCGCCGAAATAACGACGCACGGCGGCGGCGCGGCAGGTGACGCCCTCCAGCATGGCGTAGAACTGCCGCAGCTTGCGGGTCTGGACCTGGCGCACATCGTCGGGAGCCTCCCGGCCTTCGATCCGCTTGCTGGCCCAGGCCATGTCGGCCGAGCCGTACAGCGTGATCCCTTCCGCCGGCTGGCCGTCACGTCCGGCGCGACCGATCTCCTGCCAATAGGCCTCGATGGCGGCGGGCGGATCGGCATGGATCACGAAGCGGACGTCGGGCTTGTCGACGCCCATGCCGAAGGCGATGGTCGCCACCATCACGGCGGCGTCGGCCTCAAGGAACTCCTCCAGCCGCCGTGCCCGGACGTTCTTGTCGAGGCCGGCGTGATAGGCGAGGGCCGGAACACCCTGGGCGATCAGCTTCTCGGCCAGCTTCTCGGTGGAGTCTCGGCTGCCGGCATAGACGACGCCGGCGCGGCCCGGTCGCTCCAGCACCAGCTCGACGACCCGGTCATGACCTTTGCCGCGCTTGCGCTCGGCGTTCAACGCCAGTTCGGGGCGGGCGAAGCTGTCGACAAATTCGGCGGCGCCTTCAAGGCGAAGTTCGGCGCGGATGTCGTCGCGGGTCCGGGCGTCGGCCGTGGCGGTGACGGCCAGGCGCGGAACGTTGGGAAACACCTCGGCGATGCGGCCCAGCATCCGGTATTCGGGCCGGAAATCGTGCCCCCACTGGCTGACGCAGTGCGCCTCGTCGACGGCGACCAGGGCCAGGTTCAGGCGCGACAGCCGGTCCAGCATCGACGGCTGCATCAGGCCCTCGGGCGACAGATACAGCAGGTCGAGCTGGCCCTCGTCGATGCGCCGCCAGATATCGGCGCGCTCGCCCGGCAATGTGTTGCTGTCCAGCCGCTCGGCCGCGACGCCGGCCTGTTGCAGCCCGGCCACCTGGTCAGCCATCAGGGCGATCAGCGGCGAGACCACCAAACCCAGGCCCGGCCGGATCAGGGCGGGGATCTGGTAGCACAGGCTCTTGCCGCCGCCGGTCGGCAGCACGGCCATGGCGCTGCGCCCGGCCAGCAGCTCGCCGATCACGCCGGCCTGCAAACCCCGGAAGTCGGCATGGCCGAACGTCCGGCGCAGCACGTCGCGGGCGGTGTCGAGAGCGGTCTCGGGGGGAGCGGAATCAAGGTTCGTGGGCACGTCGGACTTGTGACAGCGGGGATGCGCAGCGCCAAGCCATTCCTCGCGCGGCGATCGTAAGGAAGATCACCTTACTCAATCCCAAATCGCTACCTTGGAATTTCGCCACGCCGCCACAAGAGCGCCGCCTTCGACGTTCACCTCTCGTCAATCTTGTCGCGCGTTTGGTGGGCTTCAGCTAAACGGGACGCTGGCGCGCGCCCTCCGACGCGCCCTGGGATAAACGACGACATGGCCAACGGCACCTTCGGCGGAAACAGGGCGGCGAAGCCGCAACGCACGCCGCTGCAAGCCGCCCTCTACTGGAGCGCGGTGCTGGGCGTCTGGGGCCTGATCTTCATCGTCGCCTTCTTCGCCGTGTTCGCCAGCGACCTGCCCGACACGTCCAAGCTCTATGACGTCAAGCGCCAGCCCTCGATCAACTATCTGGATCGCTCGGGCGCCCTGCTGGCCGTGCGCGGCAGCCAATATGCGCCGCCGGTCGATATCGACGCCCTGCCGAAATATGTCCCGGCCGCCTTCGTGGCCATCGAGGACCGCCAGTTCTATCGCCACTTCGGGTTTAACCCCTGGGGCATCATGCGCTCGATCGCCTGGAACATGACCCATGATGGGCCCCAGCGCGGCGGCTCGACCATCACCCAGCAGCTGGCTCGCAACCTATTCCTCAGTCCGGCCCAGAACTATCGCCGCAAGGCCCAGGAGCTGATCCTGGCTGTCTGGCTGGAGCTGAAGTTCAGCAAGAAGCAGATCCTCGCCCTTTATATGAACCGGGTCTATTTCGGGGCCGGCGCCTATGGCATTGAGGCCGCCTCGCAGCGCTATTTCAACAAGCCCGCCGACCAGCTGACCATCGGCGAATCCGCCCTGCTGGCCGGCATGATGAAGGGCCCGGCCCGCTATTCGCCCGTCAGCGCCAGCGAGCGCGCCGCCCGCCGCGCCACCGTCGTGCTCGACGAGATGGTCCGCATCCGCGCCATCACCGCCGAAGAGCGCGACGAGGCCTTCAAGACCCCCGTGCAGGTCTCGGCCACCCTGGCCAACCAGCGCGCCCAGTATTTCACCGACTATATCGACGCTCAGGTGCGCTCTCTGGTCGGCGAGCCGACCGAGGACCTGGTCGTCGAGACCACCCTGGACCTGCCGATCCAGGTCGCCGCCGAACGCTCGGTAAAGCTGGGCGTCGAGGGCCATATCAAGCAGGGCGTCGAGCAGGCGGCCTTGGTGGCCATCGACGGCGAAGGCCGTATCCGCGCCTATGTCGGCGGCGCCGACTATGGCGAGACCCAGTTCGACCGCGCCACCACCGCCCGCCGCCAGGCGGGCAGCGCCTTCAAGCCGTTCGTCTTCCTGACCGCGATGGAACAGGGCCGCACGCCCAATGTCATCGTGGTCGATGAGCCGGTGAAAATCGGCAACTGGGAGCCCAAGAACTACACCAACAAGTTCCTGGGTCCGATCACCCTCCAGACGGCCTTGGCCCAGTCCATCAACACGGTCGCCGCGCGCCTGGCCAATGAGGTCGGCACAAGCAATGTCGCCTCCACCGCCCGCCGCCTGGGCATCGCCAGCAAGATCCAGCTGGACCCGTCCATGTCCCTTGGCGCCGTCGAGGTCAGCCCGCTGGAGATGTCCCAGGCCTATGCTCCGTTCTCGAACGGCGGCTTCCTGGCCAAGGGCTATGGCATCGAGCGCATCCGCACCGCCAGCGGCCAGGTGTTGTACGATCACGGCGTCGAGAAGGTGTCGCGCGCGGCCGTGATCGGCTCACCGGCCCTGCAATATATGAACCAGATGATGCGCCAGGTCGTGACCTCGGGCACCGGGACCCGCGCCAAGGTTGCGGGCTATGACATCGCCGGCAAGACGGGCACCACCAGCGACTATCGCGACGCCTGGTTCGTCGGCTACAGCGGCGGCTTCGTCACCGCCGTCTGGACCGGCAAAGACAATAACACGCCGATGAAGAAGGTGACCGGCGGCGGCGCCCCGGCCGAGATCTGGCGTAACTTCATGACGGCCGCCCTGCCCCGCCTGAAGTCCACCCCGATCCCCGGCGGCGTCATTGACCCCCCGCCGGTGGCTGGCGAGGACCCCATCGGAGATTTGATCGATCCGTCTGCGCCGGAAGGGCCGAGCGCCGAGGTCCCGGCCTCGACGACGCCGCCTGCCGATAACTTGCCCTACTAGGCTCACGGGTTTCGCGCCGGGGGCTCAAGTCGCTACTGCACACTGCTGGGCGTAAACTCGCCCCTCGCAATCGCGCCTTCGCGGCCTTAACTAGGGCACTCGCAGCGCGGGACGGCGTAGGTCCCCGTCGAGCTGATCCGGAGTCGTCCATGTCGCTGAGAGTCGCCGTCCAGATGGACCCCGTTCAGGGGATCAACATCGACACCGACACCACCTTCCTGATGATGATGGAAGCCCAGCTGCGGGGCCACAAGCTGTGGTTCTACACACCCGACAAGCTGTCGATGGAAGACGGCCGGGTGTTCGCCCGCGCCCAGTCGCTAGTGCTGACGGCGACCAAAGGCGCCCACGCCACGCTCGGCGAGATGCAACTGCTCGACATGAAGGACGATGTCGATGTGGTGCTGATGCGCCAGGATCCGCCGTTCGACATGGCCTACATCACCGCCACTCACTTTCTTGAAAAGGTCCACCCGCACACCCTGGTGGTCAACAATCCGGCCGAGGTGCGCAATGCACCCGAAAAGCTGTTCGTCACCGATTTCCCCGGCGTGCAGCCGCCGACCCTGATCACCAGCGACTACGAGGCGATCTACGACTTCCGCGCCCGGCATGGCGATATCGTGCTCAAGCCCCTCTACGGCGGCGGTGGTTCGGGCGTGGCGCGACTGCTGGCCGATGATCCCAATCTCGACGCCCTGCTGGAACTGCACGCCATGATCAGCCGCGAGCAGGTGATCGCCCAGAAGTTTGTTCCGGCCGTCAGCAAGGGCGACAAGCGCGTCCTGCTGGTCGACGGCGAGCCGGTCGGCGCGATCAACCGCGTGCCGGCGGCGGGTCAGGTGCGCTCGAACCTTCGGGTTGGCGGACGGGCCGAGGCTGTTGACCTGACCGCGCGCGACCTGGAGCTCTGCAGGATCATCGGCCCGGAGCTGAAGCGGCGCGGCCTGCTTTTCGTCGGCATCGACGTGATCGGCGATTACCTCACCGAAATCAACGTAACCTCTCCCACCGGAGCCCAACAACTGAAGCGTTTCAGCGGAATCGACGCCGCCGCCGCTCTCTGGGACCGTATCGAAGCGATCCGCGCGCAAGCTTAGGTAAGGCTCAGTCGGTGGATGAAGTGCGTGTGATAGCACGCTGATTTCCCGAAACGTTCGTTTTTCGTTCTTGCTCTGCTCTTCACGTCATGTTTCGTGTGTGGATAAGTCGACCTTATCCGGAGGCGGGCATGGCCGCAAAAGTCGTCACGGTTGCATTTGAAGGCGTCGAGGCGCGCCGGGTCGATGTCGAGGTTCAGCTGACCAGTGGTCAGCAAATCTTCGTCATCGTCGGCCTGGCCGACAAGGCCGTCGCCGAGAGCCGCGAACGGGTGCGCGGGGCCTTTGCCGGGCTTGGCCTGTCGCTGCCCGGCAAGCGCATCGTCGCCAATCTGGCGCCCGCCGACATGCCCAAGGAAGGCACGCACTTCGATCTCCCCATCGCTCTCGCCGTAATGGCGGCGATCGGCGTGATCCCGCAGGACGCCCTCGATGGCTGGGCGGCCATGGGCGAGCTGTCACTGGACGGCCGCATAGTCCCGGCGGCCGGAGCGCTTCCCGCGGCGATGGCGGCGGGCGCCATGGGCCTTGGTCTGATCTGCCCCGAGGCCAGCGGACCGGAGGCGGCCTGGGCCGGCGGCACGCGCATCCTCGCACCACGCTCGCTGGTGTCGCTGATCAACCATTTTCGGGGCAGCCAGGTGCTTTCCGCGCCGTCGCCCGGTCCGGTCATCGAGGGCGAGCGGGGCAAGGACCTGCGCGACGTCAAGGGTCAGGAGCACGCCAAGCGCGCCCTGGAGATCGCCGCCGCCGGCGGTCACAACCTGCTTTTTGTCGGTCCACCGGGATCGGGCAAGTCGATGCTGGCCCAGCGCCTGCCGGGCCTGCTGCCGCCCCTGACCTCGACCGAGCTGTTGCAGACCTCCATGGTCCATTCGGTGGCGGGACTCATTGCGCGCGGGGCGCTGACCCGGGCGCGGCCGTTCCGATCGCCGCATCACTCGGCCAGCATGGCGGCCCTGACCGGCGGTGGGCACAAGGCCAAGCCGGGCGAGGTCTCGCTGGCGCATAATGGCGTGCTGTTTCTCGATGAGCTTCCGGAGTTCGGCGTCCAGGCCCTCGATAGCCTGCGCGGCCCGCTGGAGACCGGCGAGGTCATGGTGGCTCGCGCCAACGCCCATGTGCGCTATCCGGCCAAGGTGCAACTAGTGGCGGCCATGAACCCTTGCAGATGCGGGCATGGAGGAGCCGGCCGGGGCTATTGCGGCAAGGCCCCGCGCTGCCAGCGCGACTATCAGGGCCGGGTATCAGGCCCGCTGATGGATCGCATCGACTTGTCCGTCGACATGCCCGCCGTCACCGCCGCCGACCTTGCCCTGCCCCCGCCCACCGAAGGCTCGGCGGAGTTCGCCGCCCGGGTGGCGCGGGCTCGGCAGCTGCAGATCGAGCGAGCCGAGGCCCTGGATAGCCCGGAAAGCCTGAACGGCCGCGCCGAGGGCGCCTTCCTCGACAGGATCGTGGCCATCGACGAGGCAGGCCGGGCCCTGCTGACTCGCGCGGCCGAGGCCGGCAAGATCAGCGCCCGGGGCTGGACGCGGGTTCTGCGTCTCTCGCGCACCATCGCCGACCTGGAGGGCGCGGACAGTGTGCGCCGGGTGCATGTGGCCGAGGCCCTGGCTCACCGCCGCTCTGCCGCCCCGGGCGAGGATGTCGCGCCGAGCTTTGGGCAGCCTGTTTTCTGAGGGCCGTGTTTTGACCGGCCGTTAAGCCGCGCAAGCTAGCCTCTCCGCCCATGAGCAGCACCCGTCCCTCCGCCCCCCGCGTGTCCGCTGGCGTCACGCCCGAGCAACTGGCCACCCTGAGCCACGAGTTTCGCACGCCCCTCAACGGCGTGCTGGGCATGGCTCGGCTTCTGGAAGGGACCCGCCTGACGGCCGAGCAGCGGTCCTATGTCACCGCCCTGCGCGAAAGCGGCGATCACCTGCTGTCCCTGGTCAATGACGTGCTGGACTTCGCCCGCCTGGGCGCTACAGCCATCGATCTGGCGCCGGCGCCGGTCGATATCGAGGGCCTGCTGCGCCAGGTCGCCGAGCTGATGAGCCCACGGGCCCACGAGAAGGGCGTCGAGATCGCCTGGGCCGTCTCGCCTGGCCTTCCGACCATCCTGGCCGACGAGGGGCGCCTTAGGCAGATCCTGCTGAACTATGCCGGCAACGCTGTGAAGTTCACGCAGATTGGCGGCGTGCTGCTGACCGCGACCGCCGCGCCGAACGGCCGCGTGCGCTTCAGCGTCGCCGACACCGGGCCGGGTGTCGCACTCGAGGCCCGCGCCAAGATCTTCGAAGCCTTCGTTCAGACCGACGCCAGCCACCGCACTCAGTTGGGCGGGGCCGGGCTGGGCTTGGCTATCGTCGCTCGCCTGGCCCGCGCCATGGACGGCGAGGCCGGGGTCGGCGGGGAGATCGGCAAGGGCGCCGATTTCTGGTTCGAGGCCCCCTTTGCGATCGCGTCGCCGGCTTCGGCTGACCGGCCGCTGGCCGGACGCGTGGTCGCCATTGCCTCGCCCAACCCCGTTGTCCGCATCGCCACCGCCCGCCAGGTCGAGGCCGCCGGCGGCCGGGCCATCGTCGCTGCAGACAAGGCGGCCGCCCTCGCCGCGGCGCCGTCTGATGCGGTGCTGCTGATCGACGCCGCGCTCTGTGGTCCGCGCGGGGCGCTGAAGCCGCCCGCCGACCGCCGCGCCGTGGTGCTGTTGACGCCAGACCAGCGCGGCCGCATCGACCGGCTGAAGACCGCCGGCTTCAGCGGCTATCTGATCAAGCCCCTGCGCGCCGCCTCCATCGTCGCCCAGGTGCTGCAAGCCACCACCCACAGCCCCGCCCCGGCCGACAGGCCCGCCGAGGACGACCGCATCGCCGAGGCCTCGGCCCCGGGCGTCCGCGTGCTGCTGGCCGAGGACAATCCGATCAACGCCCTGCTGGCCCGCACCCTGCTGGAGCGCGAGGGCTGCAAGGTCGACCGCGTCGCCGACGGCGAGCAGGCCGTCGCCGCCCTGTCCAGCGACAGTTATGACCTCATCCTGATGGACGTGCGCATGCCGGTGCTGAATGGCATCGACGCCACCCAGCGCCTGCGGGTCCAAGGCGTGACGACCCCCATCGTCGCCCTGACCGCCGACGCCTTCGATGAGGACCGCCGCGCCTGCCTCGCGGCCGGCATGACGGACTTCCTCGTCAAACCCCTGACCCACGCCGCCCTGCGCGACGTGCTGACCCGCTGGACCGGATCAAAGGCGGCGTCAGCAGGAGCGTCCGGCGTCTGGACGAAATCCGCGACGCGGGCCAAGGTCGCCGGCTAAGCGCGGGGCGTTCCCCGCGAGGGGACGCCGCATGACAGACCAGCCCGTAGCCGCGCCGCAGAAGAAGACCCTTCTTCAGACCCTGGCCTTCTTTGGCGAGCGTCGCAGTCTGGCGATGCTGGGCTTGGGCTTCGCGTCGGGTCTGCCGTTCATGTTGATATTCGACACCCTGTCGCTGTGGCTGCGCGACTCCGGCGTGTCACTGGCGGTGATCGGCTTCTTCTCGCTGGCCACTTTGAGCTTCTCGTTCAAGTTCCTGTGGGCCCCACTGATCGACCGCGCCAAGGTGCCAGTCCTGCACAAGCTGCTGGGCCACAGGCGGGCGTGGATCCTGGTCTTCCAGACCGCGATGATCCTGGGGCTTTGGACGATTTCGACCCTCAATCCGGCGTCGCAGCTGGGGATCCTGGCCGCCGTCGCCGTCGCCGTAGGCTTTGCCACGGCCTCGCACGACGTTGTCCTGGACGCCTGGCGGATCGAGGTGGCCGACAAGGAAGAGCAGGGGCCCATGGCGGTCGCTTATCAGTGGGGCTACCGCGGCGCGATGATCGCGGCGGGCGCCGGCCCCCTGCTGCTGGCCGAACGGTATGGCTGGAATTTCTCCTACGCCGTCATGGGCTTCGTGGTTGGCATCGGGGTGATGGCCACGCTGTGGGCGCCGCGTGAGGCCGAGCACACGGTCCGCCCGATCCCGACCGGCGACGTCAACCAGCCCCGCGCGCTGGAGATCCTGGAATGGATCGCGCGCCTTGGCATCCTGCTGCTCGGCGCCCTGGCCTTGGGTTCGGGCCTGTCGGGCGACGCGTCCCTGCTGTCCAAGCTGATCGGCGGGGAGGCTCTGGCCGAGGCCTGGAAGGCCAAGCCCAACGGCGTCTGGCTGCAACTGCTGGGCGTGCTGACGGGCCTCGCCATCGTGGTGGTGGCCGCCTGGCCGATCCCCAAGGTGCGCACCAAGCCCGGCGTCTACATGTCGGCGGCGTTCGGCGAGCCGCTGATCGACTTCACCAAGCGCTTCCACGGCGTGGCCGGCCTGATCCTGGCGGCGATCTGCGTCTATCGCGTGTCGGACTTCGTGCTCAACATCATGAACCCGTTCTATCGCGACATGGGCTTTACGCTGACCGAGATCGCCGAGATCCGAAAGGTGTTCGGCATCATCGCCTCGATGATCGGCGTCTTCCTGGGCGGGGTGATCGTGGCGCGGCTTGGTCTGATGAAGGCCCTGGTCATCGGCGCCTTCGCCCAGCCGATCAGCAACCTGTTCTTCGCCTGGTTGGCCATGAGCGGTCACAATGTGCCGGTGCTGTTCTGGGCGATCTGCATCGACAACGTAGCCGGCGGCGTCGCCGGCACCGCCCTGATCGCCTATATGTCCAGCCTGACGACGGTGGGCTTCACAGCCACGCAGTATGCGCTGTTCTCGTCGCTCTACGCCCTGCCCGGCAAGCTGCTCGCCTCGCAATCGGGCCGCATCGTCGAGGCCTCGGCCATGGCGGCGGAAGCCGGCGGACCTATCGGCGCGCTGAAGGGCCTGTTCACCCGCCTTCCGCCCGAGAGCTTCACCGCCGCCGGCGCCAAGCTGGGCGTCAGCGCCCCGGCCATGGCGGCGGGCTATACGGCATTCTTCCTCTACACAGCGGTGATCGGGGTGGTGGCCATCGTGCTGTCGTTCATGGTGGCGGCCAAGCAGGGCGAAATTGACCGGCGGGCCGAAGAGGCGGTAGCGGCCCAGGACCCTTCCCCTGAAGGGGGAGGATCTAGAGCCTAGGTCCCCAGACAAACCACCTGAGCCACGCGCAAGTCCCGGCGCAGGCCGTCGGCCACGCGGCCGTAGTTTTCGGTGGTGATCGCCTCGCCCATGGCGAAGTCGCTGCCGCCGCGACGGCGGTGGGGGCCGAGCAGGGTGCGGAGGGTCTCGGGGGCCGTGGTATAGATGCGGCCGCGACGCGGGCTTTCGGCCACCGTCACCCCAATCACCCGCCCGGCGCTGTCGAGGGCTGGGGCACCGGAGAGGCCGGCCAAGGTGCCCTTCAGCGTGTCGGTGCGGCCGACCTCGGCCCAGACCAGCACCGGCTCGGTGCGGGCCCCGCGACCATGGACGACCAGATTCTCGCGCCCCAGCAGGCGCGAGGCGGCCTCGCCCGGATGGCCCTGCGGGAAGCCCGGATGATAGGCGCGCGCGCCCCGACGCAGGGGCTCTTCCAGGCCGAGCGGCACGGCGGGCGCTCCGCCCTCGGTGGTCAGGATGGCGGCGTCGGCGCGCGGGTCGATGGTGATTTTGGCGGCCACGCCTCGCCCGTCGGCCACGACGATGGCGGCCGACTTGCAGCCGTCGACCACGTGGCGAGCGGTCAGCCAGGTGCCGTTGTCCCCCACAGAAAAGGCGGTGCCTGAGCCCGGCTCGGGCTTGGCGGGCACCTGGACGACGATGGACGGATCGAACGGCGAGGCCGGGCCCAGCGGCAGGCCTTCTTCGCCGGGCACCGGCGGCGGCGGCGGCGGGGCGTCGGAACGCTCCTGCCGGCCGACAGCGACGATCAGCAGGGCGCTGACGGCGGCGGCGTAGACCAGCCAGTCTGGAAGCTTGGGAAAATGCACGGGACCTGGCCCTCGCCTTTCCGGATCAGCCGGCTACGGCGGCAGCGAGAACCAAGGCGGTGGCCAGCTTGGCGCCCACCAGCAGGGCGGCGGCGGCGACCTCGCCCTCGTGGATGCGCTCGGGCAGGCCCTGCAGCACCATGTCGGTGATGCGGAACACCAGCAGTTGCACGGCGATGGTCGCCGCGCCCCAGATGACGATCTCGATCACCGAGGTCGAGGCGGTCAGCGAGATGGCCAGCGGAATGGCCAGGCCCACCATCACCCCGCCCAGCGACAGGGCGGCGGCCGAGTTGCCTTCGCGGATCAGCTTGATTTCCTTGTGCGGGGTCAGCAGCGCGTAGAGCGCGGTCCCCACGATCAGCATGAACAGGGTCACGCCCGCATGCATCAGGGTGACAGGGAAGCCCGTGGCGAAGGCTTGGACCTCGGGCGACTGAAGCTGGGACGGCATGAACGCGAATACCCTCGGAACCTGGAGGACGAAGTCCTATCACGGGTCGGCGAGGCTTGCGTAGGGGGCTCGCCTGAGAGATGGCCTCTTAGGCGAGGCCGTTACACTCGATCATCGCGATCTTGTCGGTTGCGACGTCGTAGATGACTGTCACAATCGAGCAGCCACCATCGAGCACCGCCGGCAGCGCGGCATAGGGCTCAATCTTCGCCACGCCGATTGTCGGCGGGTCCGACCAGTCGACCTCAATCCAGCGCCCCTCGATGACCTTGCGGCCCGCTACGGTCGCTCCAGCGTAATGACGCTGATATTTCGACAACGCCTTTACGTGACGGGGCCGCTTCGCGATGGCTTCCACCCTACTAACTTGAGCAGCGGTAGGATTCCAGAGCGGCGCGCCGACGACCTCGGCGATGGCCACCGAAGCCACAAACATCGATACGGCGAGCGCCGTGAAAAGAGCGCCTGCCTTCTTCACGCCGCCTCGTCGTCCTCGTCGTCATCCAGCACACCCGCCATGGCCGCCATGGACAGCTGGCGCAAGGCGCTGGCGCGGACCTTCTCGCTCTCGCTCTTCAGTTGGCCGCAGGCGGCGAGGATGTCGCGGCCGCGCGGGGTGCGGATCGGCGAGGAATAGCCGGCCTTGTTGAGGATCGCGGCGAAGGCCTCGATCGCGGCCCAGTCGGAGCATTGATAGTCAGAGCCCGGCCAGGGGTTGAACGGGATCAGATTGACCTTGGCCGGGATGCCCTTGATCAGCTTGACCAAGGCGCGCGCCTCATCGGGGCTGTCATTGACGCCCTTCAGCATCACATATTCGAAGGTCACGCGGCGGGCGTTGCTGATGCCGGGATAGGCGCGGATGCCGGCGATCAGCTGGTCCAGCGGGTACTTCTTGTTCAGCGGCACCAGCTCGTCGCGCAGGGCGTCGTTGGTGGCATGCAGGCTGATGGCCAGCATCGCTTGCGTCTTTTCGCCCAGAGCTTGCAGCTGTGGCACGACGCCCGAGGTCGAAACCGTGATGCGGCGACGCGAGATGGCGATGCCCTCGTTGTCGCTGATGATCTCGATGGCGTCGGCGACCGCGCCCATATTGTAGAGCGGCTCGCCCATGCCCATGAACACGATGTTGGACAGCAGACGGTCGTCCTTGTCGGACGGCCATTCGGCCAGGTCGTCCTTGGCCACCTGAACCTGGGCGACGATCTCGGCGGCGGTCAGGTTGCGGACCAGGGCCTGGGTGCCGGTGTGGCAGAAGCTGCAGTTCAGGGTGCAGCCCACTTGGCTTGAAACACACAAGGCGCCGGCCCGGCCGACCGATGGGATATAGACCGCCTCGACCTCAATGCCGGGCGCCATGCGGATCAGCCACTTGCGGGTGCCGTCTTTGGAGACCTGGCGCTCGATGATCTCAGGGCGCGCGATGGTGAAGACCTCGGCGAGGCGGGCGCGGGTTTCCTTGGCGACGTCGGTCATCATCGCAAAGTCGGTGACGCCGCGATGATGGATCCAGCGGAACACCTGGGTGGCCCGCATCCTGGCCTTGCCATGCTCGGCCACGCCCGACTCAGTCAGGGCGGCGATCATCTGCGACCGGGTCAGGCCCGAAAGGTTGATCAACGGCTTGGCTGCGGGAGCCGCGCCGGAGACGCGCGACAGATCGAGGGTGACGCTCAAGGGGCGGTCCGGGGTCGGGAGGATTTGCGGGGTCAAGGACGGCATATAGCACTTGGCGGGGGTTTTTCCAAAAGGGGCGGGGTGATGTGACGCAATGGTCGTGTGGCAATGCCCGGACGCCCCTAGACACCCCCACCCCACAGGCCCATATCCGCTTCATGCGCGCCCACGACGCCGATGTGATCATCGCGGGAGCCGGCATGGCCGGTTCCACCCTGGCCCTGGCCCTGGCTTCGGGCGGGCTGAAGCCTCTGCTCGTCGATCCCCAGCCGTTCGAGGCCCAGCTGGCCCCGACCTTCGACGGACGGTCCTCGGCCATCGCCTATTCCAGCTTCCGCCAGTGGCGCACCATCGGCGCGGGCGAGGCCTTGGCCCCCCACGCCCAGCGGATCGAGCAGATCCTGGTCACCGACGGCCGCACGCCCGGCGCCGCCGCGCGGGGCGCCTCGCCGGCGTTCCTGCGCTTTGACTCCAGCGAGATCGCCGACCGTTCGGACGGCGAGCCCCTGGGCTATCTGATCGAGAACCGCCAGATCCGCGCGGCCCTGGCCAAGGCCGTGACCGATCAGAGCCTGCCGGTGATCGCCCCGATGGCCGTCAGGACTCTTGAGGTCGACGCCGCCGGCGCTCGCCTGACCCTGGCCGATGGCCGGGTGCTGAGCGCCCCGCTGGCGGTGAGCGCTGAAGGCCGAGGCTCGGTTTTACGCAAGGCGGCTGGCATCGGCGAGATCGGCTGGGGCTATGGCCAGAGCGGCGTTGTGGCCACCGTGAAGATGGAGCGCCCGCACGAGGGCGTGGCCCACGAATATTTCCTGCCCAGCGGCCCGTTCGCCATCCTGCCGCTAACGGGCAACCGCGCCAGCCTGGTCTGGACCGAGAGCACCGCCAGGGCCGAGGCCCTGCACGGCGCGCGGCCGGAGGTGTTCCACGCCCACCTGATGCGGCGGTTCGGCGAGTTCCTGGGCGCGGTCGAGATGTGCGGGCCGGTCTTCGTCTATCCGCTGTCGCTGTCGCTGGCCGAGCGCATGGTCGCCCCGCGGCTGGCCTTGATCGGCGACGCGGCCCACGGGGTGCACCCCATTGCGGGACAAGGCCTGAACCTTGGCCTGAAAGATGCGGCGGCCCTGGCCGAAGTGCTGGTCGAAGCAATGCGCGGCGGAGAGGATATCGGCTCCGACGTGGTGCTGGAGCGCTTCGCCCGCTGGCGGCGGTTCGACACCGTGACCAACGCGCTCGCCTTCGACGGCTTCGTGCGGCTGTTCTCTAGCAACAACCCGATCCTGCGCCTGGCGCGGGGCATCGGGCTGGCGGCGGTCAACCGCATCGCGCCGGCCCGGCGTTTCTTCATGCACGAGGCTGGCGGGGCGGTAGGAGATCTGCCCAGGCTGCTGCGCGGGCAGGCGATCTAATCCTCTCCCCGTGGGAGAGGTGTCGGCGCAGCCGACGGAGAGGGGATGCCATGAACCGGGATGACTTCCCCCTCCGGTCGCTGCGCGACCACCTCCCCCGCTAAAGCCCTTTCCGACCTGATGGCTTCATCAGGGTCGGGCGAAAAAGGCTCTAAATCAAAAGTTTAGAGCATTTTTCGATCCGATAACCGTTTCACACTTATCGGAAAATGCTCTAGGGGGAGGATCAGACCTTCACGATCCAGTTCTTCCGCCGCGTGTAGGCCACCACCGACCAGATCAGCGCGATGAAGATCGCCACCGGGATCAGCGCCGCCGTCTTGGTTCCAACTACCGGCGAGGCGGCGGCGTAGGGGATCTTGAGCATGTGCGCGGTCAGGATGATCGAGGCCAGCTCATGCAGCACATAGGCGAAGATGGCGTTGACCCCAAAGTCGGTCAGGAAGCCGCGTCCGGGGACGCGCCACAGCTTGACGTCCAACGCCTGATGCAGGGCCGCCAGCACCAGCAGCGCCGCACCGCTGGAGATCAGGACGTAACTGCTGGTCCAAAGGTCTTTCACGACCGGGAAGGCAAAGCCCCAGGCGATGCCGACCGCCAGCAACAAGGCGCCGGCCAGAGCCAGGCCCCGCGCGCCGCGCCGGGCGGCAAGCCATTCGCCGGCGGCGACGCCGATCAGTGCCTGGGCGATGGCCGGCAGGGTTCCCAAAAGGCCTTCGGGGTCGTAGCCCAACGGGCCTTTGACATAGGTGTGGACGCCCAGCACAGCGCGGTCGGCAAAGGCGATCAGGCTGGCGCCCGGCTTCATGAGGTCGGCCGCACCGCCGGGATAGGGTGCGAGGCACAGTAGCCAGTAAAGCAACAGCACGACCACCGCGATGGTCAGACGCGTCCGGGGTCCCGTCAGGCGGTACAGGACGGCAGCGGCGAGGAAGGCCAGGGCGATGCGCTGCAGCACGCCCATCGGACGGAAAACCACACTCTCAGGCGTGGCCAGCCAGTAGATGTTGGAAACCAGCAGACCCAGCAGGAACAATCGCCCTGTCCGCACCACCAGGCGGCGCAGACCCACGCCATTCAGGCCGCGCTCGGCGGTCGCCAGCGGGATCGACACGCCGGTCATGAAGATGAAGGCGGGAAATACCGCGTCGGCCAGGGTGAAGCCTGCCCAGCGCGAGTGCATCAGCGCCGGAAAGACGTCGTAGCCGCTGACATAGTGCAGATAGGCGGCCGAATTGACCAGGATCATGCCGACGATGGTCAGGCCGCGCAGGACGTCCAGCGACGCCAGGCGGGGCGGCTTTGCCAGGCCGGCGTCGAAGGCCACGGACCTATTCGCCGTCTTCGAGCGAGCGGGCCTCTTCAGGCAACATGATCGGTACGCCGTCGCGGATCGGATAGGCCAGCTTGGCGGCCCGGCTGACCAGTTCGCCGCGGGCGCGGTTATAGTCCAGCGTCGTGCGGGTGACGGGGCAGACCAGCACCTCCAGCAGGCGCGGGTCGATTTCGGCGGGCGGCGGGGTCGGTGTGACGGTCATGAAACCTCTCTACCGCCCCTCATTATCACTGGATAGAGGGGGGATCGTCGTCGTCCCCTACGGCCGCGTCGATCTCCAGCAGGGCGACAAGGGTCTCGCGCCGGTCGTCCATGGTCGGGGCCTCCAGCAGGGCCTGCTTTTCCATGCCGTCGAACGGCAGGGCCATCGACAGGCTGTTGATCAGGGCGTCCGATGGCGCGGTCTCGGCGCTGGTCCAGTCGATGGCCAGACCCCGGTGATCCAGATAGCGGCGCAGGGCGGCTAGTAGCGGCGCCGGGTCGGCTGAGGAGGGTCCGTCCTCGCGCAGATCAGCCGCAAACGACGAGAAGTCGGCTCGCACCTGGCGATACGGCGTCCGCACCGGCAGTTCGTCGCCCGCCCGGAAGCGGCATACCCCGGTCAGGGTGACCAGGTAACGACCGTCACTGGTCTCGGCGAAGCTGGTCACCCGGCCTGCGCAGCCGATCGGGGCCAGGCTTGGCTCGCGCTCGTCGTCCGGCGCTGCGCCGTTCGCCCGGGTCTGGATCATGCCGATGATCCGCTCGCCCGCCATGGCGTCGTCCAGCATGTTCAGATAGCGCGGCTCGAAGATGTTCAGTGGTAGCTGGCCGCCGGGTAGCAGCAGCACCCCATCCAGCGGAAACACCGGGATCACCAGCGGCAGCTCGCTGAGTTTTCGAAACGATCCCGGCATCTGAACTCCTAACTGAAGAGGATGGATGACAGCCGCTTGCGGCCAGCCTTGGCGACCTCCGACATTACGCCGGCCGCCTCGAACACGGTGAGCAGTTGCTTGCGGGCCGCGTCCTCATTCCAGGCGCGGTCGCGCTCGATGATGGTCAGCAGGTGGTCGGCTGCGGCCTGCAGATGGCCGGCGCCGGCCAGGGCCTTGGCGAGCTCGAAACGGGCTTCGTGGTCGTCAGGGTCAGCGGCCAGGCGCTTTTCGAACGGCGCCGTCTCGGACGGAGCGTCGGCGGCCAGGGCCAGGGCGGCACGGACGCTTTCCAGATCGGCGTCCTTGGCGTTTTCCGGCGCCATCGCCGCGGTGGCCGCCGCGCCTTCGAGATCGCCGCTGTCGAGATAACAGCGCGCCATGCCGCCGATGGCCTTCAGATTGGCCGGATCCAGCTGCAGGGCCTGGGCATAGGCCTGAGCCGCGCCGCCGATGTCGCCGAGGTCCAGGGATTCCTTGGCCATGGCCAGCAGGGCGTCCAGATCGCTCTGGGCCGGCGGACCCGAGATGCGGGCGATGAAGGCCTTGATCTCGCTCTCGGGCACGGCGCCCTGGAAGCCGTCTACCGGCTGGCCGTCGACGAAGGCATAGACGGTGGGGATCGACTGCACGCGCAGCTGACCCGAATAGCCGGGGTTCTTGTCGACATCGATCTTGACCAGCTTGACCGCGCCGCCAGCGGCCGCGACGTGCTTTTCAAGGGCGGGCGTCAGTGTCCGGCATGGACCGCACCAGGTGGCCCAGAAGTCGACGATCACAGGCTGGGTCTTGGACGCCTCGATAACGTCGACCATGAAGCTGGCGTCCGTACCGTCCTTGATGTGCGCGCTCGTGCCGCCGGCCTGGGCTCCACCGGCTTGGCCCCCGGCTTGGAGAGGGGCGGGCTTTTCGCCGATAAGGCTCATCGGAAGTCTCTCATGGAAGTCGAAACGCAGTGACCGGCAAGATGGTCCCTCGACGCGACAACCGCAATCAGGGGGCGACCGTCATCGCCTCGAAATCGACGATTATCGGCTCGACCCCCAAAACCGACAGGAACCGCCGGAAGCCCGCCTGGCTGAGCGCCGTGGTGGCGTCGTTGCCCAGCGGGTGGAAATTGACCGGGTCGGCCTTGGCCAAGGCGGCGTCGAGCACGAAGCGGACCCTGTGATCCACATCATTGATCAGGCCCAAGGCCGTCACCGAGCCCGGCGTCACGCCAAGGGTCTCGACCATCATCGCCTCGGGTCCGAACGACAGCCGGCCCGAACCGATCACTGTGTGCAGGCGCTTCAGGTCTATCACCGTCTCGCCGAGAGCCGAGATCAGCCACAGCTGGCCCTTCGCGTCCTTCAGGAAAAGGTTCTTGGTGTGGCCGCCAGGCAGGGCCACCTTGATCTCCATCCCCTCCTCCACCCGGAAGACGGGCGGATGGTCGAGGGTGGAATGGGCGACATCATGGGCGTCAAGAAAGGCGAAAAGATCGGCGCGGGTCTTCATACCCGCTCTTAGGACGTGGCGGCCAGGCGTTCGAGTACGAAATCAGCGCGCGTCTCGACATCGACGCGGGGGAGTTCGACCAGCCTGTAGCCCAGCGCCGGATAGACCTGCGCCATCGCGGCGTGGGTGCGTTCGGCCTCGGCCAGATCCTGCCGACGCTCGGCGTCCTGGGCGAAGATCTCGGGCCAGGGCGGGGCGATGAAGACCACGGGGTCGTACCGCAAGCGGCGGACCGCATCATCGACGGCGTCGGGAACGGGCAATTCGCAAAGTGTCAGATAGCCGATGATGTCGGGCAGGCCCCGGTCGAAGAACACCGGGCCGGTCAGGCCGTCCGCCATTCGGTACGACGTCAGCTCCCGGGACAGCATTCGGTCCGCATAGGCCTGTGGGTCGCCCCACGGCAGAGCGGTTCCGCCCGCGCGAACCTCTTCCTGGATGATCGTCCGCCCGGCCTCGAAGGAGCGCGCAAAGCCGCGAACCTCCAGAGCGTCGATCAAGCTGGTCTTGCCCGAGCCGGGGCCACCGGTGACGATGATCCGGCGCGGCGGGACAAGGATCATGACGGGGGCCTTTCGATGAGGGGCTCAAGGTCAACTGGACGGCCTCGCCCGTTGGGCGCTAGACCAGTTCCAAGGGTCAAGGAAAACAGGAAGACGAGCGGCATGGAACTGGAGTGCTATCCTACCGAGAACCGCCCGCCGGAGATCGTGCCGGGCCGTCCGCAGCGGGCCTGGATGGACCACTTCGCCGACCGCCACCCCTATCGCTGCCTGCCGCTGTCGATGGCCAACACTTCGGGTTGGGAAATCTTGTGCCCGGTCGGCTTCTCGATGACCTGGGACGGCGGGGCGCACCAGGAGTGCATCAAGTTCCAGCCCGACCATCCCTATCCGGGCTTTACCGAATTCGTGAAGTCGCACTTCTCGCGCGGCACTGTGACCTTTCACACCGGCTATCTGTTCCGCACGCCGCCCGGCTGGTCGATGCTGGCCATGGGGCCGCCCAACCACATCAAGGACGGCATTCAGCCGCTGGCCGGCCTGGTCGAGACCGACTGGCTGCCCTTCCCCTTCACGATGAACTGGCTCTTCACCCGCCCCGGCACGGTGCGCTTCGAGAAGGGCGAGCCGTTCTGCTTCATCATGTTGCTGCAGGATAAGGCGATGGACAACGTCCAGCCGGTGATCCGCTCGATGAACAGCAATCTGGACCTGCGCCGCCAGTACGACGTCTGGGCCGAGAAGCGCACCGAGTTCAACAGCCTGATCTTCAAGCGTGACCCCGAGGCCACCAAGGAGGCCTGGCAGCGCTTCTACTTCAAGGGCGAATACCCCGAAGAGGTGGAGGCCGAGGCCCCGTCGCACCACGTCAACAAGCGTCGGCTGAAGACCCCGAAGCTGGGGTGACAGGCGCTTGAAGCGGGTTCTTTTCGTCTGCGGCAAGAACAGGCTGCGCAGTCCCACGGCCGAGCAGGTCTTCTCGACCTGGCCGGGGATCGAGGTCGGCTCGGCTGGCGTCAACGCCGATGCCGACGAGCCCCTGACCGGAGAGATGGTCGCCGAGGCCGACCTCATCTTCGTGATGGAGAAGGCCCATCGCGCCAAGCTGACCAGACGTTTCAGGGCGCACCTGAAATCGGCGCGGGTCATCTGCCTCGACATCCCGGACGACTACGCCTTCATGGACCCAGAGCTTGTGCGGATGCTGCAAGTGCGCGTCCCGAAGTTCCTACCTGCCAGATAGAGCCCAGAGAACTCTGCTTGACAGAGTATCTGTCACACCATAACTCTGCGTCACAGAGCGCTTTGACACATCTCAGATCGAGGGAGGATCATCATGAGCATGACACGAAACGAGGCGGCGGCGGCGCTGTCGGATATCGAACGCACGACCGAGCGCGGACAGGTGCTGCGCGGCTATCGGATCGCCGGACCAATCCTGATGCTTTGGGGCCTGATCTGGGCGGCGGGCTATGTCGCCATGGGCTTACTGGCGCCGGAGCGATGGGGCCAGCTCTGGATCGTGCTGGACGTTGTGGGGGTCGTAGGCAGTCTGGTGCTGAGCCGCAGCGCCGGAAGCGCCAGGCGAGGCGAGGCGATGGCGATGAACTGGCGGATGGTCGTCGGCATGCTCGCTGGTCTGGTCTTCTTCTTCGGGACTTTCACCCTGTTCCAGGCCTCGACGGTGGAGCCCTATCTGGCCTTTCCCGGTCTGGTGACGGGCCTTGTCTATATCGGCATGGGTCTGTGGAGGATGCCGCGCTACCTCTGGATCGGCGCCACACTGATGATCGCGACCATGGTCGGCTATGTCTTCTTCCAGCCCTTGCTGACCTTCTGGATGGCCGCCTTCGGCGGCGGCGGCCTGTTCCTGGCTGGTCTGTGGCTTCGGAAGATATAAGCATGGCCGCGCAACTCGACGACCTTATCCACCAGCCCCTGCGCCTGAAGATCATGGCCGCCCTCTATGCCGAACGCGACGCCGATCCTGTCGAATTCAGCCGCCTGAAAGCGGTCACCCAGGCCACCGACGGTAATCTGGGCAGTCACTTGGCGACCCTGGAAAAGGCCGCCTACCTGGAAATTCTGAAAGACCATGTCGGCAAGAAGCCCCGCACCCGGGCGGCCCTGACCCCGGCCGGCCGCAAGGCCTTCCGCAGCCACGTCGACTATCTGCGCGAGGTGGTCGAGGGCGTGGGAGAGGGGACCTGATCGCGTCCCGGACCCGCCGAGCCCACGACGGCGGCCTAGGTATAGCCCCTTAGGGAAGACTCCCTTAGGGGGCGGCCCCGAATTTCGCCACCCGCCGGCAGGTCGTATCGAGGCGTCATGAGCGGCTCGACACGGGCTTGGCTCTACCGAGGATGCCGCTATGACCAGCCCCGCCATCGACCTCACGGTCCATCACAAACCCGCCGGCGCGTCGGACCGCGTCGCCTACGGTTTCGTCAAGCTGCTGCGGTTTTTCGCCGACACCTTCTTCGCCAAGCGTTACGGCCACCGCGCGGTGGTGCTGGAAACAGTGGCGGCCGTGCCGGGCATGGTTGGCGCGACGCTGAACCACCTGAAATGCCTGCGACGGATGGAAGACGACCGGGGCTGGATCAAGACCTTGATGGACGAGGCCGAGAATGAGCGGATGCACCTGATGACCTTCATCCAGGTCGCCCAGCCCACCGCGTTCGAGCGCTTCGTCGTGGTCGCCGCCCAGTGGGTGTTCTACCTGTTCTTCTTCGCCCTCTATCTCGTGTCGTCCAAGACCGCTCACCGCGTGGTCGGCTATTTCGAGGAAGAGGCGGTGATCAGCTACACCCACTATCTGGCCGAGATCGACGAAGGTCGTTCCGAGAACGTGGCGGCGCCGCAGTTGGCTCTGGACTACTGGGACCTGCCCGTCGGCTCCACCCTGCGCGACGTGATCGAGGTGGTGCGGGCCGACGAGGCGCACCATCGGGACGTCAACCACGGCTTCGCCAATGAACTGTCCGGCCTGCCCCATGGCGACATCGCGCCCTGCCCGCCGCACGTGGTGCTGGAACCGAACTGGAAGACGGCGGCCTGACGCCGCCACCCGGCTGAGGATCCGCGCACGCCCCGAGGCCTCGCCTCGGGGCGTTTTGCGCCTAGGCGGCCTTCACAGCCGAGACGATCGACTTGACGACCTTGCGGACCAGCGCCGGATCGTCGCCCTCGGCCATGATGCGGATCAGGGGCTCGGTGCCGGACGGGCGCACGACGATGCGGCCCGACCCGTTCAGCTGAGCCTCGCCGTCGGCGATGGCTTCCTTGACCGTCTTGGCTTCCAGGGGCCTGGTCCCGCCGGTGAAGCGGACGTTTTCGAGAAGCTGCGGCACGGGCTCGAACTGACGACCCAGGGCGCTCATCGGCTGGCCGGTCTCGATCATCACCGCCAGAACCTGCAGGGCCGCAATCAGGCCATCGCCCGTGGTCGAGAAGTCCGACAGGATCACGTGGCCCGATTGCTCGCCGCCCAGGTTGAAACCGCCCTCGCGCATCCGCGCCATCACATAGCGGTCGCCGACGCTGGTGCGCTCAAGGCCCAGGCCCTGCTCGTTCAGGAAGCGTTCGAGTCCGAGGTTGGACATCACCGTGGCGACCACGCCGCCGGCCTTCAGCTTGCCGGCCTTGGCAAAGGCGGCGGCGATGATCGCCATGATCTGGTCGCCGTCGACCACCAGGCCGTTCTCGTCGCAGATCACCAGCCTGTCGGCGTCGCCATCCAGGGCGATGCCGATATCGGCGCGGTACTCGCGCACCAGTTTGGCCATGGCTTCGGGATGGGTCGAGCCGCACTCGTGATTGATATTGGTCCCGTCCGGATCGACGCCCAGCGGAATGACCTCGGCGCCCAGCTCGTACAGGGTGACGGGCGCAACCTTGTAAGCCGCGCCATTGGCGCAATCGATGACGATGCGCAGGCCGGCCAGGGACAGCTGGCGGGGGAAGGTCGCCTTGACGATCTCGACATAGCGGGCCTGGGCGTCGTCGATGCGCTTGACGCGCCCGAGGCCGCGCGGCGGCGCCAGGCCCTCCTGCAGGCCCTCGTCCATCAGGGCCTCGATCTTCAGCTCCTGCTCGTCCGACAGCTTGTAGCCGTCGGGACCAAACAGCTTGATGCCGTTGTCGGCGTAATTGTTGTGGCTGGCGCTGATCATCACGCCCAGGTCGGCGCGCATCGAGCGGGTCATCATGGCCACGGCCGGCGTGGGCAGAGGACCAAACAGCCGCACGTCCATGCCGACGCTGGCGAAGCCGGCGACCAGGGCCGGCTCGATCATGTAGCCCGACAGCCGGGTGTCCTTGCCGATCACCACCAGGTGGCGGCGGTCGTCCTGTGAGCGAAACAGCTTTCCGGCGGCGAGACCCACCCGAAGGGCAACCTCTGCCGTCATCGGGTGTTGGTTGGCCTGGCCGCGAATGCCATCAGTGCCAAAATAGGCGCGCTTGCTCATGGTCGCTCTAATCTCGTCAGCTTCGTAGGGATCGCGAAACGATCCGAAATGCAGATTTATGTAGGCCGAACCGGCGCGAATGCTAAAGCCCGGCCGAAGACATACCCGCGCTGGTAGCCATAATCCCCGCTGGCGCGATTTACAAAGGACCATGGCATGTGCGGCATTATCGGCATCGTCGGAAACCAGCCCGTTGCAGACCGTCTGGTCGAAAGCCTAAAGCGTCTGGAATATCGCGGCTATGACTCGGCCGGGATCGCCGCCCAGGTGGACGGCGTGCTGCAGCGCCGCCGGGCTCCTGGCAAGCTGCGCGAGTTGGAAAGCGTGCTGGCCCACGAGCCGCTGGTCGCCACCACCGGCATCGGACACACCCGCTGGGCCACCCACGGCGCACCTACGCTGCGCAACGCCCACCCTCACATCGTCGGCAAGGTGGCGGTGGTCCACAACGGCATCATCGAGAACTTCGCCGAGCTGAAGGCCGAGATGATCGCCGCCGGCCGCGAGTTCCAGAGCGACACCGACACCGAGGTCGTCGCCCACCTGCTGGACGCCGAGCTGGCCGCCGGCCTTGCGCCCCTGCAAGCCTTCGAGGCGACCCTGAAGCGCCTGCGCGGGGCCTACGCTCTCTGTGTTCTCATCGGCGGCGAGGACGAGGTGATCCTGGCCGCCCGCAACGGCCCACCCCTGGCTGTGGGCTATGGCGACGGTGAGATGTTCGTCGGCTCCGACGGTCTGGCGCTTGGCCCCTTCACCAACCGCGTCGCCTATCTGCACGACGGCGACTATGTGATCCTCGACCACAAGGGCGCGAAGATCTTCGACCAGTCGGGCAAGCTCGCAAACCGTCCGATCAAGATCGTCCCGGCCTCGGCCGTGCTGATGGAGAAGGGCAATTACCGGCACTTCATGGAGAAGGAAATCCATGACCAGCCGGAGGGCTGCCAGCGCACCATCGCCGCCTATGTCGACCCGATCACGTCGCGTGCAACGGTGCCCGGCGGCATCGACTGGAAGACGCTGGAGCGTATCCAGATCGTCGCCTGCGGCACCTCCTATATCGCCGGCATGGTCGGTCGCTATTTGATCGAACAGCTGGCCGACCTGCCGGTGGATGTCGAGATCGCCTCGGAGTTCCGCTACCGCCAGCCGGCCATCCGTGCGAACGCCCTGGCCATCGCCATGTCGCAGTCGGGCGAGACCGCCGACACCCTGGCGGCCCTGCGCTATTGCCAGGCGGCCGGCATGAAGAGCGCCGTGGTCGTCAACGCCACCGAGTCGACCATGGCCCGCGAGGTCGACGTGGTCTGGCCGATCCATTGCGGTCCCGAGATCGGCGTAGCCTCGACCAAGGCCTTCACCGCTCAGGTCAGTGTGATGATCGCCCTGGCCATCGCCGCCGCCAAGGCGCGCGGCCGCATCGACGACGCCGAGGAGCAGCGCCTGGTGAAGGTGCTGCTGGAAGCGCCGCGCCTGATCGCCGAGGCCATCGGCCTGGAAGACGCCATCAAGGACATCGCCGTCGAGGTCTCCAAGGCCCGCGACGTGCTTTATCTTGGCCGCGGCCCGATGTCGGCCCTGGCCCTTGAAGGCGCTCTGAAGCTCAAGGAAATCAGCTACATCCACGCCGAAGGCTACGCCGCCGGCGAGCTGAAGCACGGCCCGATCGCCCTGGTCGACGACCAGACCCCGATCGTCATTCTCGCGCCCTATGACAATTGGTTCGAGAAGTCGGCCTCGAACATGAGCGAGGTTATGGCGCGCGGCGGTCAGGTGATCTTCATCACCGACACCGAAGGCGCCAAGCACGCCCCAGCCGGCGCCAAGGTGGTGATCACCGCCCCGGCCTGCGACCCGCTGATCTCCGCCCTGGTGATGTCGGCGCCGATCCAGCTGCTGGCCTATCATGTGGCTGTCCAGAAGGGGGCGGACGTGGATCAGCCGAGGAACCTGGCCAAGTCGGTGACGGTGGAGTAGCCCTGAAGGGGACCAACGAATGTCGATCATCATGACGCCCATCGGCCGGGTGCAGGGCGGCCGCGACATCCCCGAAGACGACGACTGGGGCAAAAGTCGCGCCAAAATCGTGCTCGACCCGACCCGCTTCGACGCCGAGGCCTTGATGGGTTTGGAGACCTTCAGCCACGCCGAGGTGGTCTATGTGTTCGACAAGGTCACCGACGATCAGATCGTCACCGGCGCTCGCCACCCGCGCGGCAATAAGGCCTGGCCGAAAATCGGCATCTTCGCCCAGCGCGGCAAGAACCGGCCCAACCGCATCGGCGTCACGGTCTGCCGGGTCGTGGCGGTGGATGGCCTAAGCCTCGAGGTCGAGGGCCTGGACGCCATCGACGGCACGCCGGTGCTGGACATCAAGCCGGTGATGAGCGGCTTCTCCCCGCGCGGCCCGCACCGCGAGCCCGACTGGGCGCGGGAGATCATGGAGAAGTACTGGTGACCGACGCCGCGCCCTATTGGAGCGATCTGGAACGCTTCCGGTTCGGCGATGGACCCGAGACGGCCGACACCCTGTTGGCTCTGGTTCTGTCAGGCGACAAGACCGCGACCTGCTGGTCGGTGCGCGAGGGCCAGTTGACCGTCATCGGCAAACGCATGGTGGCGTGCGACAGCCAAGATCGGCCGCGCGCGGTGCTCGAGACTGTGTCGCTTGAGATCACGCCCTTCGATCAGGTCACCGAGGCCTTCGCCGCCAAGGAGGGCGAGGACAACAAGACGCTGGCCTCATGGCGCAGCGAGCATCAGGCGTATTTCGAGCGCAATGGCGGCTTTGATCCGGCGATGCCGCTATGGTGCGAGACGTTCAGTCTGATCACCGAGATCGCGATCCCCTGAAGCCCGGTTCAGTCCTTGGATAGTTTCGCCAGGAAGGCCTTGGCCGCTTCCTTGTGACGCGGCCGCAGGTTCTTGCCGACGATGGCGATGACCGCGGCGATCACGGCGGCGTCGTCGGTCATGCCCAGGGCCGGCAAGATGTCGGGGATCACGTCGGTGGGCAGGACAAAATAGGCGAGAGCCGCCATCATCATGCCCTTGGCCGCCGTGGGCGTGGCCGGATCGCGGGCGCACCACCACACCGACAGGACCTCTGCCGCGAACGGCACGCGGGCTGCCACCCGGCGGATCTTAGGCAGGAAGCCGCGAGCCACGCGCTCTTCGTTCAACTGCACCGTCGCCGGGACCAGGGCCTTGGACGGATCCAGGATCTGGTTGACGTCAGGGGATGGTTTGGCGTCGACGCTCATCGGTTTACACCTTCTTCAACTGCGAACTTAAACGCAAACCGTGAGGGAACGTCTATGAAACTCGACAACACCGTCGCCGCCGTCGTCACTGGAGGCGCATCGGGCCTCGGCGAGGCCACCGCCCGCGCCCTGGCCGCCCATGGCGTCAAGGTGGCCATCTTCGACATGAACGAAGTCACCGGCGAAAAGGTCGCCGCCGAAATCGGCGGCGTGTTCTGCAAGGTCAATGTCACCTCCGACGCCGAAGTCGACGCTGGCTTCGAGAAGGCCCGCGCCGCCCACGGCCAGGAGCGGGTGCTGATCAACTGCGCCGGCACCGGCAACGCCGCCAAGACCGCCAGCCGCGACAAGACCACCGGTGAGACCAAGCACTTCCCGCTCGACGCCTTCGACCGCATCATCCAGATCAACCTGGTCGGCACGTTCCGCTGCATCGCCAAGTCAGCCAAGGGCATGCTGGACCTTGAGCCGCTGGCCGACGGCGAGCGCGGCGCCATCGTCAACACCGCCTCGGTCGCGGCGGAAGACGGCCAGATGGGCCAGGCGGCCTATTCGGCGTCCAAGGGCGGCGTGGTCGGCATGACCCTGCCAATCGCCCGCGACCTGATGAGCGAGGGCATCCGCGTCAACACTATCCTTCCGGGCATCTTCAATACCCCGCTGATGAACAACGCCCCCGAAGCGGTGAAGGCCGGCCTCGCGGCGTCCGTGCCCTTCCCCAAGCGCCTGGGCCTGCCGGAAGAATACGCCCAGCTGGCCGTGACCATGGTCACCAACGGCTATTTCAACGGCGAGGATGTGCGCCTCGACGGCGGCATCCGCATGGCGCCGCGCTAAGTATAAAACTCCTCCCCCTGAAGGGGGAGGAGATCGCGGAGCGATCGGAGGGGGAAGCCAGCTGCGGTACAGCAACCACTTCCCTCTCCGTCGCCTATGGCGACACCTCTCCCATCAGGGAGAGGATTGCCGACCTACTTCCCGGCGACAGGCCGCTGGATGCTGCTGGCCAGGTTGGCCATGATCTCGCGGGCGTCATAGGCGCGGGAATCGCCCTGGGGCTTGGCGCCCTTGTGCATGACGATCTCGGCGCCGGCTTCGAAACGCTCGATGGTCCGCACCTGGGTGCGGTCATAGAAGAAGGGGTCACCCCAGAAGGGGTCCCAGCTGCGCCAGCCATAGCTGGGGCCGAAATAGCGCCAGGACGGGCGCCAGTAGCCGTAAGGATAGCCATAGCCGAAGCCCGGGCGCGCCAATGGATCGGGATCGATCACCGTGCGCGCCGTCCGGTCGGTGCGACGGTCGGCCGTTTCGAACCAGTCATAGCCTCCCTGCACGGTCAGTTCGGCGGCGCGATACAGCAGATAGCGCTCGACGGTCTCGCGCGAGGTCAGGCTGTTGCCGGCGAAATTGACCCGGTAGCGGTCGCCTTCGAGGCGCAGCTCGGAGAACCCGCCGGTGGTCGAGCCCGATGTGACCTTGGGCTGGTAGGGGGTAGCGGTCGCGCAGGCCGAAAGCCCGGCGGCGACGACCATGGCCGCGACGAGGGCGGCTTTCTTCAGGGACATGTGAGATGCTCCACGACCCGAAATCTCGGATCTAGACTCTAACTCTGGCCGGGGTTTGTGGTTTCGCCAAGGCGTTTGATTTCTTGCCTGAAATCAGCAGGATACGAAATCAGCCGCGCGAGACGATCAGGACCGCGGCGCAGATTAGCAGCGCCCCGACCACGAAAGCGAAGGCCCGGCGGAACACCGGCTCGTTCATCCGTGTCGACAGGGCCGCGCCGCCCAGGCCGTAGGCGCTCATGCTGATCAGGTCCATGCCGATGGTGGCGGCCCCGAACATCAGCAACTGGGGAACCAGAGGCCGGTCCACATCGATGAACGGCGGCAGGACGGCCGTGAAAAACAGCAGGACCTTGGGGTTGGCGATCTGGACGGTGAAGCCGTCGAGAAAGGCCGACTTTCCCGCCTTCACGGTGGCGCTGGCATGGCTCTCGGTATTCTTCCAGCCGGCCCACAGGGACTTCAGCCCCAGCCAGACCAGATAGGCCGCGCCCGCCAGGGCCAGGATGTGGAAGGCCTGGGGAAAGGCGATGATCAGCGCGCCGAGACCCAGGGCCGAACCGGCGAACCAGATCAGGGTGGCGGCGTTCATGCCCACCACGCCGAGCAGGGCCGCGCCCTTGCCCTTTTCCATCCCCGTGGCGATGGCGAACAGGTTGGCCGGGCCCGGCGTGATGGCCATGACGAACATGGCGACAAGGAAGGCGCCGTAGCGGGCGGGATCGACGGGCAGGATCATGGCTTGGCTATAAGGTGGAGCCCGCCCGTCGAAAAGCGATGTCTAGGCGCCGACGACCACCAGCATCCAGATGACCCGTCCCAGGGCGCCGAACAACAGAACTGCCGTCGCCAGCATCTGGATGATGAAGCCGACCTCGCGCTTGTCGGCCGAGGCGGCGTAGCCCAGGGCGTAGACGATCCGGCCCACGATCCAGACCGCGCCGGCGATGGTGGCGACAAGGTCGCTCCAGTAGATGGCGAACAGCCACAGGGACGGCAGGAAGATCGGCAGCCATTCCAGCGTATTGGCCTGGACGCGGATGTGGCGCTCCAGCTCGGGATCGCCGGTCATGGTGGGCGCGTCGATGCCGCACTTCTTGCGGGCGCCCCCGACCCGGGCTCCCATCCAGACATAGACCAGCAGGGCGACCAGCGTGACGATGGCGACCCAGGAATGCGGCTGCATACGTATTCTCCCGTTCGGCCCACGGACGGGGCCTTGAAGCTGCGAAGCTTAGCTGGCTTCGCGGGATTTGCATCCGACCGCTGTCGGCATTAACAATTTCGCCAGTGGGGACCCTTCGAGGTCGTGCGCGTCAAGCGGGGCGGCGGTTTTCGCCTTCGCGACCGGACCAGCGCGCAACGCCCTGGAACCGGCTGCGCGGGTGAGCGCTTCCTGTACAGAACGATCCCTCATCGCGGAGCCCCGGGCTATGCGTGTGAATTCCACGGCCATCGCCGAGATCGACTACAAGCCCGAACACGGCAAGCTGTTCGTCACGTTCCACGACGGCGACGAATACGTCTATGTCGGCGTGCCCGAACGGGTCAGCGTGGCCTTCGTCCGCTCGACCTCCAAGGGCCGGTTCTTCCAACGGATTATACGGGATCGGTATCCATACAACCGGATCTGAAATGCTCCCCTTTTGGGGGAGCTGTCGCGGAGCGACTGAGGGGGCCAACTGAGCATCGGCCGCGCTGCCCCTCCGGCCCTCCGGGCCACCCGTCCGGAGGGCCGGAGGACCCCAACTTCGATCTATCCCTCGCGCTTGTCGCGCTTGGCCAAGACCCGCAGGCGCAGGGCGTTGAGCTTGATAAAGCCGCCCGCGTCGCGGTGGTCGTAGGCGACCTTACCTTCCTCGAAGGTCACGAGGTCCTGGTCGTACAGGCTGTAGGGGCTGGTGCGGCCGATGATCGAGGCATTGCCCTTGTAGAGCTTGACGCGAACCTGGCCGGACACCTTGGTCTGGCTGTAGTCGATGGCCGCCTGCAGCATCTCGCGCTCGGGGGCGAACCAGAAGCCGTTGTAAACGAGCGATGCGTATTTCGGCATCAGCTCGTCCTTCAGGTGCATGGCGCCGCGATCCAGGGTGATGCTCTCGATGCCGCGGTGGGCGACCAGCAGGATCGTGCCGCCTGGGGTCTCGTAGACGCCGCGCGACTTCATGCCGACGAAGCGGTTCTCGACCAGGTCCAGCCGGCCCACGCCGTTGTCGCGGCCCAGTTCATTGAGCTTGGTCAGCAGGGCGGCGGGCGACAGAGCCACGCCGTCGACAGCGACTGGGTCGCCCTTCTCGAAGTCGATGGTGAAGACGTGCGGCTTATCGGGCGCGTCTTCCGGCGCGATGGTGCGCATGTGAACGAATTCGGGGGCCTCGACAGCCGGATCTTCCAGCACCTTGCCCTCGGACGAGGAGTGCAGAAGGTTGGCGTCGACGCTGAACGGCGCCTCGCCGCGCTTGTCCTTGGTGATCTGGATCTGGTGCTTCTCGGCGAACTCCAGCAGGGCCTCGCGCGACTTGAAGTCCCACTCGCGCCAGGGGGCGATCACAGTGATGTCGGGCTCGAGGCCGTAATAGGCCAGCTCGAAACGGACCTGGTCATTGCCCTTGCCGGTCGCGCCGTGGCTGACGGCGTCGGCGCCCATCTTGCGGGCGATCTCGATCTGCTTCTTGGCGATCAGCGGGCGGGCGATCGAGGTGCCCAGCAGGTACTGGCCTTCATAGACCGTGTTGGCGCGGAACATCGGGAAGACGTAATCGCGCACGAACTCCTCGCGCACGTCCTCGATGAAGATGTTCTCGGGCTTTACGCCGGCCGCCAGGGCCTTGGCCCGCGCCGGTTCGATCTCTTCGCCCTGACCAAGGTCGGCGGTGAAGGTGATGACCTCCGCGCCGTACTCGGTCTGCAGCCACTTCAGAATGATCGAGGTGTCGAGGCCGCCCGAATAGGCGAGCACGACCTTCTTCACGGACTTGTTGGCCATGGGCGGGGTCCTTTAGGGAGGAAACACAAAGTCGGGCGCGTTCAAGGGCGCCCGGCGGGTCGGGTCAAGCCTTAAAGGCTGCCTTCGTCCAGCAACGTCTTCATGGCGAAGCGCAGATGCAGCAGCTGGCCCATGGCCAGCAAGGCCGCCAGGGTGGCGCGCACGCACAGCAGCATCATCGCATCCACGCCTTTGACCTTGAAGGTCGCGCCCGACAGGGTGAAGGCGTAGATCACGATGCACGACACTACGGGGATGAACAGCAGGCCCACGGCCTTGCTCGCCCGCCAGCTGACGCCGCCGTCCAGACGCCATTGCATCGGCACCTTCACGCCCTGGGGCACGCGCTTCCAGGCCCCCAGGGCCGTGGAGGCGATGATCGCCAGGGCGGCGATGGACAGGCCGTCGCCGATGACGCGAAGCGCAGTCTCCATCTAGACCGTCACCTGCGCGCCGAGCTCCACCACGCGACCGGGCGGGATCTTGAAGAAGTCGGTCGGGTTGGCGGCGTTGCGCATCAGGAAGATGTACAGCCGGTCCTGCCACAGCGGCATGCCGCTATTGGCCGACGGCACGATCGAGCGGCGCCCCAGGAAGAAGCTGGTGGCCATGATATCGAACTTCAGCCCCTGCTTGCGACAAACAGCCAGGGCCTTGGGTAGGTTCGGGCTTTCCATGAAGCCATAGGTGATGACGACCTTCTTGAAGTCGTCATTGACCTTCTCGATCTTGACCCGGTCGTCCTCGGCGATGCGGGGCGTATCGCCGGTTCGCACGGTCAGTATGACGTTGCGCTCATGCAGCACCTTGTTGTGCTTGAGGTTATGCATCAGCGCGACGGGCGTCATGTCCGGATCGGAGGTCAGGAAGATTGCCGTGCCCGGGGCGCGGTGCGGCGCGCGGGCCCGGAGGATCTCCATCAGGTCGATCAGGGGCACGCTGTCGCGGCGGGTCTTGGCGGTCAGAATCTGCGAGCCGCGCACCCAGGTGGCCATGACCAGGAACAGGGCCGCGCCGATTAGAACCGGCAGCCAGCCGCCTGTGAAGAAGCGCAGGGCGTTGGCGCTGAGGAACACGATGTCGAGAGTCAGGAAGGGGACCAGGAAGCACAGGGCCATAGGCAGGCTCCAGTTCCACAGCCGGCGCATGACGATGAAGGCCATGCAGGTGGTCACGATCATCGTCCCGGTCACCGCCAGGCCATAGGCGTGGGCCAGGGCCGACGAGGTCTGGAAGGTGAACATGATCGCCAGCACGCCAAACAGCAGCATGGTGTTGAGCTGCGGCACGAAGATCTGGCCCGACTGGGTCTCCGACGTGCGGCGAACGTCCAGGCGTGGCAGCAAGCCGAGCTGGATGGCCTGCTGGGTCAGGGAGAAGGCGCCGGTGATGACCGCCTGGCTGGCGATGACCGTGGCCGCGCCCGCCAGCAGCACCAGCGGCAGGCGGAAGGCCGCGGGGGCCATCTCGAAGAACCAGTTGAGCGCGGGGAACGGCACGCCGGCCTTTTCGGCCGCATCGAAGGTGGCCAGGGCGAAGGCCCCTTGCCCCAGATAGTTCACGACCAGACACGGCAGGACGAAGAACATCCAGGCGGCCTGGATCGGACGCTTACCGAAGTGACCCATGTCAGCCGACAGGGCCTCGGCTCCGGTGACGGTCAGGAACACAGCGCCCAGCACGACGAAACCCGTCACGCCGTGTCCGGCCAGAAACTGCGCGGCATAGTGCGGGCTGATCGCCATCAGGATGCCGGGTTGCTGAACCAGGTGCCAGGCGCCAAGCGCGAACATCACGCCAAACCACAGGGCGCAAATCGGGCCAAACAGGCGGCCGACCGTCGCCGTGCCCCGGCTCTGGATGAAGAACAGGCCCAGGAGCATGATCGTGGCGATCACCAGCACCACCTGGGTGGTGACGCTGGACGCGAGATCGGGAATGGTTCGCAGACCTTCGACGGCCGAAAGCACGGAAATCGCCGGGGTGATCACGGCGTCGCCATAAAACAGCGCCGCGCCGGCCACGCCGAGCGCGAACACCATCATGGTCCTGCGCCCCATGGCGTGCTGGGCCAGGGCCATCAGCGAGAGCACGCCGCCTTCGCCCTTGTTGTCGGCGCGCATGATGAAGAACACGTACTTGATCGTGACGACCAGAATCAGCGCCCACAGGGCCAGCGATACGACGCCATAGATCTCGGACCGGGTGACCCCGTCATGGGCGGCTGCGTGCAACGCTTCCTTGAAAGCGTAGAGCGGGCTGGTGCCAATGTCGCCGAAGACGATCCCGACCGAGCCAAGCGCAAGCGCGAAGAAGCCGTGGCCCTTCGAAACGGGGCCATGCTGCTGTGGAATGTCGGCAGAGGAAGGTGCGCAATCGGGGGTCGGCGCGTCGGAGGCTTCGGAAGCCATTCAATGTCTCCGGGCGTCCCCCCTCGCAAAATGCGAGCGGCGGGCCCATATCGATCAAGCGCGGCGCGATACACCCAATCTGATCCGGGTTCAATCGTCACGCTACGTGCGGCGCTAGCAGGCATATTGGCCCAAAGCGAGTTTTTGATTGAACGCGCGTATATCGCCCTTAGGTTCCTGCAGAGATGTCCGACAGCCAAAAGTTTCCCGTTGCGGCTCACGCCCTCGCCTATCTGGCGCACAAGAAAGCCTTTTCGGCTGATCGTGCGGTGGCGAGCGTCGAGCTGGCGGCCTCGGTGCCGACCAATCCTGTCGTCGTCCGGCGAGTGACCGCCATGCTGGGGAAGGCTGGACTCATCGGGGCCCGGGCCGGCGCCAATGGCGGGGCCTGGCTGCTGAAACAGCCCGAGGATATTACGCTCGATCTCGTCCTGCGAGCCGTCAAGGGCTGCGCCCACCTCGGCGTCGCCCCTCCGGGGGTCAAGGGCTGTCCAGTCGGCGAGAAGATCCCCGACGCCGTCCGCGCCGCCATCACCGCCGCCGACACCGCCGCCCACGAACGGCTGGGCCAGATCACTGTTGCGGACCTGCTAGCGGGCGCGCACTAGCCTCTGAATAGTCGCTCATACCGCCGTCCTCGCCGACAAGATCGCCCAGGGCGTCCGCGACGCCGGCCAGACCCCGGTGCTCCTGCACATCGAAAACGCCGCCCAGGATTTCGGACCCATCCTCGAAGCCGCCAGCAAGGCCGACGCCATCATCTTCGGCGCGCCGACCTATATGGGCGACGTCTCCGGCGTGTTCAAAGTCTTCGCCGACGCGACCTCGGCGGTGTTCGCCACCGGCGGCTGGAAGGACAAGCTGGCCGCAGGCTTCACCAATTCGCACAGCTTCGCCGGCGACAAGGGCCACGCCCTGGACAGCCTGACGATCCTGGCCGCCCAGCACGGCATGAATTGGATCAACCTCGGCATCCCGTCGCCGGCTGTCACCGCCGCCGAACGCGGCCCCGACACGCTCAACCGCGCGGGTTCGTTCATCGGCCTGGCCGCCCAGAGCGACAATGCCTCGCCCGAGACCACCCCGCCGGCCGGCGACCGCGAGTCCGCCCGCCTGCTGGGTGAACGCGTCGCCAAGGCGGCGCTGCGCTGGACGCAAGGCGCCGATGCGGTGCTGACCAAGGCGGCCTAAGCCTCTCGCCGGATCCCTCCCGGCGATCGAGCCGTCGCGATGTGAGCCCGCATCGCGACCCGAGGGGGCGTCGTTCCCCAATCCCCGACGGCCCCCTCACCTCTTCCTTGATTGAAAAGGGGCTCTTCCGGTCCGCCTTGAACCAGATCGCCGGCTGTGCTGGTCTCCAGCGAAGTTTCGCTTTCGCATCGGATACCGCTTCATGGCCCGCCGCCTCGCCCTGATCACCGGCGCCTCCGCCGGCATCGGGGCCGCCTTCGCCCGTATCCTGGCCAGCCATGGCTATGACGTGGCCCTAACCGCGCGCCGCGCCGACCGCCTGGAAGCCCTGGCCGCCGAGATCCGCCTGCGCTTCGGCGTCGAGGCCTACGCCATCCCCGCCGACCTGGCCGATCCGGCCGGCGTCGAGGCTGTGCTGGCTGGCGTCGAGGCTCAGGGCCGGGTCGTCGACGTGCTGGTCAACAACGCCGGCTACGGCCTGCCCGGGACCTATGCGGCCACCAGCTGGGCCGACCAGAGCGCCTTCCTGCAAGTGATGCTGACCTCGGTGTGCGCCCTAACCCACAAGGTGCTGCCGGGCATGATCGAGCGGCGTTTTGGCCGCATCGTCAATGTCGCCTCGCTGGCGGGCCTGGTTCCCGGCGCGGCCGGCCACACCCTCTATGCGGCGACCAAGGGCTTCCTGGTGAAGTTCTCCCAGAGCCTGCACCTGGAGAACCTGGCGACCGGCGTGCACGTCTCAGCCCTGTGCCCGGGCTTCACCTATTCGGAGTTTCACGACGTCAACGGCACCCGCGCCCAGGTCAGCCAGACCCTGCCGGAATGGCTGTGGCTGGGCGCCGACGAAGTCGCAGCCTCGGGCTATGAAGCGGTAGAAGCCAACCGCCCGGTCTGCGTGCCTGGCGCGCCCAACAAGACCATCGCGGCCATCGCCAAACTATTACCGGATGATTGGGCCCTGGCCTTGATGGCCAATCAGGGCGGGCGGTTCCGGAAGGTCTAGGCCTCCACCTCGCTCACCGCTTGAGCATCAAGATGGAGAGCCGGATTACGGCCTTCGACCCGCCCCGCAAGCTGACCATCACCTGGGGCGACACGGGCGGAGTCACCTTTGAGCTGGAGCGCCAGGACGGCGAGGTGCTGCTGACCCTGACCCGTCATCGCGTGGCCGACCGCAGCGTCCTGCTGAACGTCATCGCCGGCTGGCATGCCCATCTGAATCCTGGCGGCCCGCATGGCCGGCTAGAGCATTTTCCGATAAGTGTGAAACGGTTATCGGGTCGAAAAATGCTCTAAACTTCTGATTTAGAGCCCTTTTCGCCCGACCCTGATGAAGCCATCAGGTCGGAAAGGGCTCTAGGCGCCAGCGCCCTTCTGGGACACCTGGCCGCGCCTGAAGTCGGACTACGCGCCGCGATTGCCGGGCTGAGGAGGGATCGGCGGACGGATCGAAAATGCTCGACCCTCCGCTTCCCGCACGTCGATATCAGGCCGCGATCTGGGCCAAGGTCGCCGCCGCCGCGGGCTCGTAGCGTTCGCCGGACCAACGGCCAACCAGAACGCCGACCGCGTCGAGAACATGGATCTCGACGTCCTGGCCGCGCACGGCCTGCCTTACCGCCAGGAAGCGGGCGCGGCGCTCGGCCAGGGCCAGCGACGGGAACCGGAGGGGCGTGGCGTCCTCGTCGAGGCTCACCCACCAAGCGCTGGCATTGGGATAGACGCGATAGACGACTGGCATCCGACCTCCGACCTCCCACCTGCATGGTCAAGTCAGAACGCAGGGTGAGGCGATGTCGTTCCGGCAGCTCTACTTGGCTTCGGCGTAGGGCGCCTGGGCCTCCTGTCGCACCAGACCCTTCGTAGCGTCGCCCACGCCGATCAGCACGAACTGCACCGCCAGAGCGCAAAGGATCAGGCCCAGCACCCGCACCACGATGCTCATGCCGATCCGCCCCAGGACCCGGCTGATCAGGGGCGAGGCCCAGAACACCGCCACCAGCACCACCGACACCGCCGAGATCACGCCCACGCCCAGGCCCAGGCCCGCCCAGCCGAACGGCTTGGCCTCGGCGGCGTAAATGATCACCGTCGAGATCGCGCCCGGACCGATCAGCAGCGGCATGGCGAACGGCACGATCAGGCGCTCGAAGCGCTTTTGGGCGTAGACCCGCGCCGACTGGCCCTCGATGTCCTCGGCCGCGTCGGCGAACATGGTGATGAAGTCGTCGCGCAGCATGTCCAGGCCGAGGATGAACAGGATGATGCCGCCGGCGATGCGGAAAGCCGGCATCGATATGCCGAAGAAGGCCAGCAGGCCGACCCCGGTGAAATAGAAGAAGATCAGGAAGGCGGCGACGAACAGGCCGATATAGACCGCCACCATCCGCCGGCCGGCGGTAGCAGCGCCCAGGGTCGCGGCGGCGAACAGCGGCACGTTGCCGATCGGATCGATCAGGGCGAACAGCGCGACGAAGAAGTTGACGGCGAGTTTGGCCTCGGTCATTCGACGTCCTTACCTCTATCAAAGCGCCAGCATTGCCCTTCCTAGGGTGAAGCCTGGCGCGCGCCAACCCCCGGGGCCCTTCGCCATGACCGCCGACCCGCGCTTGATCGTCCCGCTGGACCTGCCCACCGTCGACGAAGCCCGCGACATGGTCGAGCGGCTGGAGGACTCGGTGAGCTTTTACAAGATCGGCCTGGAACTGCTGGCCACCGGCGGCATGGGTCTGGCCGGCGAGCTGAAGAAGAGCGGCAAGTCGGTGTTCCTCGACTGGAAACTTCACGACATTGGCGCGACCGTCGAGCGCTCGACCCGGGTGCTGGCCGGTGCGGGTTGCGACCTGCTGACCGTCCACGCCGAGCCGCAGGTGATGCGCTCGGCCGTGCTGGCGCGCGGCGGCTCGGATCTGAAGATCCTGGCGGTGACGGTGCTGACCAGCCTGACCGACGCCGACCTGGCCGAGATGGGCTACGCCTTCGGAGCCCGCGACCTGGTCGAGCGTCGCATCCGCCAGGCCATGGACTGCGGCGTCGACGGCGTCGTCTCCAGCCCCCACGAAGCCGCCCTGGCGCGCGAGATCGCCGGTCCGGACTTCCTGGTGGTGACGCCGGGCGTGCGTCCCGACTGGTCGGCAAAGAACGACCAGGCCCGCGCCGCCACCCCGGCCGACGCCCTGCGCGCCGGCGCCAGCCACCTGGTCTGCGGCCGCCCGATCACGGCGGCGGCCGATCCGCGAGAAGCGGCGTTGAGGGTGATCTCGGAGATGGCGGCGGTTTAGCGGCGCCATGGTCGACGGCGCCACTAGCCTTTAGCATCGCTTCCATGGAAGACCCGGTCTCGCGCGCCGTCCGGCATGTCCGCCTCCGATCCGCCGGGGAGCCGATCCCGCTTGGCTGTGCAGTGACGCTGAACTTCCATCCCGACATGCTGGCTAACGACATGTCCGTGATCGAGCAACTGGCCCGGGACGGCGTCTATCGATCCCAGTTCGAGACCGGTACGAGCAACGGTGGACTGACGGCCCATGCAGGCGGCGATCGCTGGCTGTGGGAGAGCCGTCTGTTTGGCGGGGCCTATGACGATGCCGACGTCGGGTTACGGCCCAGATACGGGGCCCTGAACCATCGGCGCGATCCCGTGGGCGGCTCACGGCGCTTCGGGTCGTGCCACCTGCGCTTGAGGCCGCACGTGCTGAACCGGACGACCTTCTGCTATCCCGACAGCCACATGCATCCTGAGCACTTCGGGGTGTGGGATCGGATGTCGCTGATCGCCATGGCCGACTCGCACGCTGCGTCACTTGAGCCACTGGACGACTATATCGAGGCGCACGTGCATGGCGTGCTGTCCATCGCGGCCGACGCCGAGGCTGTAGTGCTTGACGCCAGCTATCGGGAAACGCCGGTCGAGGAGGCCGCATCCCGCCTCGGATGCGCCGTCGAATGGCACGAGGGCTTTAGCCTGCCGCCCGACCGCTTAAACGACTGCGAGCGTTACCGCGGGACTGCCGCCGCCAGCGCATTGGCCGATCTGGGCTCGGGCAAGGCGGTCACACCCTCTCGGATCGGTGTGGCGCGGAAGGAGGGTCTGGAGCCTCAGCTAGCCAAATGGGCATGGCACTGTGTCGCGAGGTTCGGCGGAAGGTAGCGTTGTCGGTTCTCAGAAATCCACCGCGACGCCGCGCCGTTCCCAGTCGCCGTATCGCGTTGGCTCGGGACCGTCGCGGCCGCCCTTCTCCTCGGCCATCGCAACCGCGTCGGCCTCGGCGCGGCGAGCGGCGGCTTCCTCCAGCGCGCGTTTCGCAGCGGGGGGAAGGACCTTGTCAGGCGTCGCGGGAGGCGGGGTGTTTTTTTCGGTCGTGGACATGGCCGTCTTCTAGCATGAAGGCCGCGCCAAATCATCCAAGCCCCTTGCGCTCCGCCGCGTCACAAGGCACGGCGGGGCGGTGAACCAGGAACTCAATGACGGCCTTCCCGCCCGGGAAGCCGCGCTTACCCTCATAGACGCGGCCCTGTCGCGTCGCGGCGGCATCGACGAAGCCGCGTCCGCCCACGGCTTCCGCTTTCTGGAGCCGCGCGAGCGCGCCTTCGCCCGCGCCCTGGCCATGGCGACCTTGCGTCGCCTCGGCCCCATCGACCGCGCCCTGTCGGCCAAGCTGGCCAAGGAGCCGCCGCCCCGTGTGCGCAACCTGCTGCGCTTGGGCGTGGTGCAGGCCTTCTATCTGGAGGTTCCCGCCTTCGCGGCCGTGGCCACCAGTGTCGAGATGGCCGGGGTCAACAAGGCCAGCCGGCCCTTCAAAGGGCTGGTCAACGCCGTACTGCGCGGCCTGCTGCGCGACGGCCCGCCGTCCGATGATCCCGAGCAGTTGGCCCCGCCGTGGCTGTTCACCCGCTGGACCGCCGCCTGGGGTCTCGAGACCGCCCGCGCCGTGGCGCTTGAGATCGCCAACGAACCTGCCGCCGACCTGTCGCTGAAAGACCCCAGCCTCGCCGAATCCTGGGCCGAGCGCCTGGAGGGCGAGATCCTGGCCGGCGGCACGCTGCGCGCCAGCCGCAAGGGCGATGTCGCCGCCTGGCCGGGCTTCGAGGAAGGCGGCTGGTGGGTGCAGGACGCCGCCGCCGCCATCCCGGCCCGCCTCCTGAACGTGAAAGCCGGCCAGACCGCCGTCGACCTGTGCGCCGCGCCCGGGGGCAAGAGCCTGCAACTGGCCGCGGCCGGAGCGAGCGTCGTCGCCGTCGACCGCTCGGCCGCCCGGCTGGACCGCCTGGCCGACAATTTCAAGCGCATGGCCCTGACCGCCGAGGTCGTGGTCGCCGACGCCGGCGCCTGGGACGACTCGCGCACCTTCGACGCCGTGCTGCTCGACGCCCCCTGTTCGGCCACCGGCACCTTCCGCCGTCACCCGGACGTGCTGTGGGCGGCGCGGCCCGGGGATGTGGCCAGCCTCGCCGCCGTCCAGTCTCGCCTGCTCGACGCCGCCGCCGACAGGACCAAGCCCGGCGGACGCCTGGTCTATTGCGTCTGCTCGCTGGAGCCCGAAGAAGGCGAGGCCCAGGTCGAAGCCTTCCTGGCCCGCCGTCCCGACATGCGGCTTGAGCCCATCGCATCTGGCGAAGCCGGCTCCCCCGCCGCCAGCCTGACGGCGCGCGGGACGCTTCGCCTGCTGCCGCACCATATCGAAGGCGGCCAGGACGGCTTCTTCGCGGCGCGTTTCGTCAAGCAAGGTTAAGACGGCCAGCGCGACCACGCGTTGCCTTGTTCGACGCGCCATGCCCGGCTAAGCCAAGAACATGACCGCCGCACCGCTCATCGCACCGTCCATCCTCGCCTCGGATTTCGCGAAGCTGGGCGTCGAAGTCGCCGCCATCGAGGCGGCCGGCGCCGACTGGGTGCATGTCGATGTGATGGACGGCCACTTCGTGCCCAACATCACCCTGGGCCCCGACATCGTCAAAGCGATCCGGCCGCACGCCAGCATCCCGTTCGACGTCCACCTGATGATCAGCCCGGCTGACCCCTATCTCGAGGCGTTTCGTGCCGCTGGCGCGGACATCATCAGCATCCACCCCGAGGCCGGCCCGCACCTGCACCGTTCGCTGAAGCGCATTCGCGAGCTGGGAGCCAAGGCCGGGGTGGTGTTCAATCCCTCGACCCCCATCGATCACGTCGAGTGGATACTGGAAGACGTCGACCTGCTGCTGGTCATGTCGGTGAACCCCGGCTTCGGCGGCCAGAGCTTCATTCCCGGCCAGCTGCGCAAGGTCGAGGCCCTGCGCAATATGGTCGACAGGGCGGGCCTGCCCATCATCATCGAGGTCGATGGCGGCGTCACACCGGCTACCGCGCCGCAATGCGTATCCGCCGGGGCCACGGCCCTGGTCGCCGGCTCGGCGGTGTTCAAGGGCGGGCCGGGCGCCTATGCCGACAATATCCGCGCGCTGAAGGGCGGCTGATCGCCCTGATGGTCGCCGAACGTCCCGCTCGCGGCTTACCCAAAATGCCCGCCCTTCCGAGCGGCGGCCTGATGACGCGGGCGATCGGCGCCAATATCAAGACCCACGTCGAGCGCGAGTGGTTCGGATCGCCGCCGCACCGGCTGCTGCTGTCCCTGCCCAAGCCACGCGGCCTTGCCGCCCATCCGCACGATCCCCGCTCGGTCGATCCCGAGCATGGCCGCAAGATCCTCGCGGGGATCATGACCCTGTCGGGCGGCGCCTTGAGGGTCGGCGAGGCGGGCGATCCGTTCGACACCCCCAGCCCGACCCGGCGCTTCGCCCTGGCCCTGCACCGCTTCGACTGGCTGCCCGACCTGGTCGCCGCCGGTTCCGACGGCGCGCGGCGCTCGCTGCGACTGCTGGACGACTGGCGGCGGGTGTTTGGCCGCTGGAACGCCTTCAGCTGGAGCGGCGAATGCCTGGAGCGGCGGGTTTTCCACCTTTCCTGCGCCGCCCGCGCCCTGGCCGCCGAGGGCTCCGACGCCGAGGTCGCCGACCTGGCCCTCGATCTGGCCCGTCAGGCCCGCCAGCTCTTCAAGGCCTCCGACGCCCCCGAGCGGGTGCTGGAACGCGCCGTGACCGCGACCATCGCTGGCTGCGTGCTGGCTGAAAAGCCAGGCGACCAGCTGATCGACCGTGGACTGAAGATCGTCTCGGCCCAGATCGACCGCATCGTGCTGGGCGACGGCGGCCACGCCACCCGCTCGCCTGAGGCTGGGCTGGAACTGCTGTTCGACCTGCTGACTCTCGACGACGCCCTGGGCCAACGCGGCCGGCCCTCGCCGGAAGCCGTCTCCCGCGCCATCGACCGCTTGGCCTCGGCGACGCGGTTCTTCACCCTGACCGACGGTCAGCTGGCGGCCTTCCACGGCGGCGAGGCCGTGCCCGCCGCCCGCATCGCCGCGGCTCTCGCCCATGACGACGCCGGCCCCCGCCCGCCGCACTCGGCCAGCCACAGCGGCTATGAGCGCATGCAGGGCGCCAGCATTCTGGTCATGGCCGACGCCGGAATCCCTGCCACCGGCCACCTCAGCCGCGCCGCCTGCGCCCAGCCGGCCGCCGTCGAGATCGTCTGCGGCAAGGACCGGCTGATCACCAGCTGCGGCTGGAGCCCCGAGGCCGGCGGCGCCCACGCCTTCCGCCTCTCGGACGCCGCCTCGACCCTGTCGCTCGGCGACGGCTCTGCGGGCCGACCCCTGTCGGGCTTCCGCGCCCACGCGCTGGGTCCCTGGCTGGTCGATGGCGCCACCGAGGTGGAGGTCAAGCGCCACGACGCCGACAACGGGGTCTGGCTGGACATCACCCATGACGGCTGGAAGCGCCTGGGCCTGTCCCACGCCCGCCGCCTGTTCCTCGACATCGCCGCCGACGAGCTGCGCGGCGAAGACAGCCTGATCCCCCTGACGCCGGGCGACGCCGCCGGCCCGCGCCGCTACCTGCCCTTCGCCGCCCGCTTCCACCTCCACCCCGACGCCCGCGCCTCCATCGCCCGCGACGGCAAGAGCGTGCTGATCCGCGGGCCGTCCAACATCGGCTGGTGGCTGAGGAACGACGCGGTGGACGTGGAGATCGCGGCCTCGGCCCACTTCGACCATGGCCAGGCCCGCAAGGCCGGCCAGATCGTGCTAAAGAGCCAGGTGCGGCCCGAGGTCGGGGCGAAGATCCGGTGGAAGCTGACGCGGGCCGAGGGGTAGGTCACAACCCAAGGCCGCCCCCCCCCCCGCCACGCGGGACAAATCGCCGCAGGCTCGCCCTTGGCGAACCCCATTCAGTCGCTCTAAACCCTTGACACTGCTAGTGAACGTCGCGCGCGTAATGTGAGGCTTCATGATCGCTGGTAACCCGGAGCAACCGTCCGCCGTGGAATCGACGCTGCAGGCGGCGCTCGACGTGGTGCCCGAAGGCTTCGTGCTGTTCGACGCCGAAGACCGCTGCGTGATGTGGAACGCGCGCTATGCGAGCCTCTGGGCGCGATGGGGCGTCACCCTGACACCGGGCGGGCCGTTCGAGGACATGCTGCGCACCGGCCTGGCCAACGGGCGATATCCCGAGGCGGACGGACGGAAGGAGGCCTGGCTCGCCGAACAACGCCTGCGCCGCAAGCTCGACAAGATCGACGAGCTTCGCGAGGAGTTTGGCGAGCATCTACGCTTCGAAAGTCGGCGCACGCCATCGGGCGGCCTGGTCACCACCTGTATTAACATCACCGACCTGCGCCGTCGCGAGGCACAGGCCCTCGCCGCCCAGGGTTTCCTCGACACCGTGGTCGAGAACACCCCCGCCATGCTGTTCGTCAAGGACGGCGACACGGGCAAGTTCATGCTGGTCAATCGGGCCGCCGAAGGCCTGCTGGGCGTGTCGCGCGCCGATCTGCTGGGCAAGAACGACCATGACTTCTTTCCCAAGGAGCAGGCCGACGCCTTTGCCGCTGACGACCGGCGGGTGATCGAGAGCGGCCAGCTGATCACCATCGACGAAGAGCCCCTGGACACTCCGCACAACGGCCGCCGCTGGTTGCAGACCCGTAAGATCGCCATATCGGGCGAAGATGGCCGCAGCCACTTGCTGGTGATTTGCGAGGACATCACCGAGCGCAAAGCCGGCGCCGCCGCCCTGGCCCAAGCGCTGGAGAAGGCCGAGGCCGCCAGCGTCGCCAAGAGCGAGTTCCTGGCCAATATGAGCCACGAGATCCGCACGCCCCTTAATGGGGTGATCGGCATGGCCGAGGTGCTGAGCCGCACCGCCCTCGACGACGCCCAGCGCGACATGATGGAGGTGATCCTCAATTCCGGGCGAACCCTGAACCTGCTGCTCAGCGACATCCTGGACCTGTCGAAGATCGAGTCTGGCGCCCTGGAGCTGTCGGACGAGCCGCTGGACCTGCGCGAGGCGGTCACCGCTGCGGTGGCCGTGTTCAAGGCCGTGGCCCAGGAAAAGGGTCTGGGCTTCCAGCTGACCTTCGCGGACGATTTCCGCGATCGCGTCATGGGCGACGCCCTGAGGATCCGGCAGATCATCGCCAATCTGACCAGCAACGCCGTCAAGTTCACCAGCGCCGGCGCGGTGAACATCCTGGCCCGGACAGAGACTCTGGCCGACGGCCGCATCGCCCTGTCGGTCACCGTGCAGGACAGCGGCGACGGCTTCGACGCCGCCACCGGGGATCGCCTGTTCAAGCGTTTTCAGCAGGCCGACGGCTCGGTGACCCGCAAGGTCGGCGGTACGGGCCTGGGCCTGCCCATCGCCCGCCGTCTGGCCCGGCTGATGGACGGCGACATCGCCTGGACCGCCAAGCCCGGGGTCGGCGCCGCGTTCACCTTCGAGGCTCTGCTGTCGGCCAGACAGGCCCATGATCAGCAGGCCCACGCGGAAGCCGCGATGGAGTGGACCGCCGAGCGGCGGCTGCGGGTGCTGCTGGCCGAAGATCATCCGACCAATCAGAAGGTGATCGGCCTGATGCTGGCCGACGCCGCCGATGTCACCATCGCCGTCGATGGCCAAGCCGCCATCGAAGCCTTTGATCGCGACGACTATGACGTGGTGCTGATGGACACCCAGATGCCGGTGCTGGACGGCCTGGCCGCCATCGCCGCCATCCGCGCCCGGGAACGGCGCCTGAACGCCCGCCGCACGCCGATCATCTCCCTGACAGCCAACGCCATGCCCCACCAGGTGCAGGCTTGCCTTGACGCCGGCGCCGACCTCCACCTGGCCAAGCCCGTCAGCATTCAGGGCCTGTTCGCCAGCCTCACCGCCGCGCTGGAGGGGGCGGGAGCGGGATTGTGAGAGGCTGAAGGGCTTTCTATTTCACCCAACCTTTCACCCGTCATTCCCGCCCTTGTGGCGGGAACCCCCTCGACGTCGGAGCCGAAGTCTCACGCCTCGTACACCCCGCCGATGCGGCGCGGCGCCGGACGGTTCAGGCGGCGGCGGATGCGCGGCCCGAACTTGGTGGCCGACATCAGGCGCAGGACCATGGCCGTATCGCCGCCGCGCAAGAAGGCGCGGCTGGCGGCGGTCCACAGGGCGGTGGTCACCGGCGCCGGGGCGACGATCCCGAGGGCCGCGCCCAGCGCCAGGAGCAGCCAGCCCAAGGCGCGGAAGACGATGGAGAGCGGGTCGGTCATCGAAGTCTCCTGTGTCGAAAGATCGGGGAGAGCGGCAGGCTGGGAGAAAGCCGCCCTCCCCGCGCCTCCGGACAGTCCAGATACGCGGACTATTCGGCGGCGATAGCGGCGGAGTCGAATGCGGCCCCGATGCGTTGGGCCACGCCGGCGGCATAGGCCGGGTCGGCGCGATGGAAGTGGACCAGCTGACGCTTCTGGATTTCGACCGGCACGCCGTGCATGGCCGCGGCGATGTTGTCGAACAGCTGGCGCTGCTGGTCGATGTTCATCAGTCGGAACAGGTCGCCGGGCTGGGTATAGTCGTCGCTGACCCCGCGATGGCCGAAGCGGTCAGCGTCGCCGGAGAGCGGCAGGGCCGGCTCGGCGAAGCGCTTGTCTTCCACCGGCCCGCCGAACGAGTTGGGCTCGTACCAGGCGTTGGTGCGCGGCGGACTGTCGAAGCGCATGGCGCCGTCGGCATGCTGGTGGTTGACCGGGCAGCGCGGACGATTGACCGGCAGGGCCTCGTAGTGCGTGCCGATCCGATAGCGGTGGGCGTCGGCATAGGCGAAGATCCGCGCCTGCAGCACCTTGTCCGGCGAAAAGCCGATGCCGGGTACGATGTTCGACGGGCTGAACGAGGCCTGCTCGATCTCGGCGTGATAGTTGTCGGCGTTGCGGTTGAGCTCGACGATCCCGACCTCGATCAGCGGAAATTCCGCGTGCGGCCACACCTTGGTCAGATCGAAGGGGTTCCAGCGGAAGGTCTCGGCCTGGGCCTGCGTCATCACCTGGATGCAGAACCTCCAACGCGGGAAATCGCCTCCCTCAAGGGCTTCGAACAGGTCGCGCTGGGCGCTTTCGCGGTCATTGGCGATGACGACATTGCCCTCGGCGTTGGTCCAGTTCCTGATGCCCTGCATCGACTTGAAGTGGAACTTCACCCACACGCGCTCATTGGCGTCGTTGAAGAACGAATAGGTGTGGCTGCCAAAGCCATGCATGAACCGGTAGCCCTGGGGCAGGCCGCGGTCGCTGAACAGGGTCGTGACCTGGTGCAGGCTTTCGGGGCTCAGCGACCAGTAGTCCCACATCGCCGTCGGCGAGCGCAGGTTGCTCACCGGGTGGCGCTTTTGAGTGCGGATGAAGTCGGGAAACTTCAGCGGGTCGCGGACGAAGAACACGGGGGTGTTATTGCCCACCATGTCCCAGTTGCCCTCCTCGGTGTAGGCCTTGATCGAGAAGCCGCGCACGTCGCGCTCGGCGTCGGCGGCGCCGCGTTCGCCGGCCACGGTCGAAAAGCGCATCAGGATTTCGGTCTGCTTGCCGACCTCGCCCAGGAACTTGGCCTTGGTCCAGCGCGTGACGTCCTGGGTCACCGTCAGCGTGCCATAGGCGCCCGAGCCCTTTGCGTGGACGACCCGTTCGGGCACGCGCTCACGGTTCTGGTGGGCCAGCTTTTCCAGCAGCTGGTAGTCCTGCATCAGCAACGGACCACGCGGGCCGGCGCTGAGAGAATTCTGGTTATCGGCTATGGGCGCGCCGGCCGTGGTGGTCAGGATCTTGTCGGTCATGTCTGCCTCCGCCGTTTTGGTATGCTCAAGGTGACCGACTGCGCTTCATAAATCCAATCGATCCTTTTTCTCGACAGCATCGGAGCAGTCTATGGCGATGATACTGGACGATCCTGACGGCGGCGCGGCAGGCGGTCGTGAGGGATCGGCCGGCGTTTTGTCCCAACGCGCTGTGTTCCCTGCCTCGCCATCGCGCGCTAAGCCTTGGCTCATGACGACCATCCTGCCCGACGCCGCCGCCACCAACTGGGTCGACCGCCATGCGCCGCAAGCGCTGCGCCCGTGGCTGAAGCTGGGCCGCTTCGACCGGCCGGCGGGGATCTGGCTGCTGATGCTGCCGGGCTGGCAGGGCATCGCCCTGGCGGGCGCCGAGAAGGGGCAATGGCCCAATCCGCTCCTGCTGATCGCCTTCTTCGCCGGCGCGGCCCTGATGCGGGCGGCCGGCTGCGCCTTCAACGACATCATCGATCGCGACTTCGACGCCCAGGTCAGCCGCACCGCCCTGCGACCGATCCCGGCGGGGCTGATCACGGTCAAGCAGGCTTGGGCCTTCGTGATCGGCTGCTGCCTGGTGAGCTTCCTGATCCTGGTCTGCCTGGGCTGGCTGGCCATTGGCCTTGGCGTGCTGTCGCTGGGACTGGTCGCCGCATATCCGTTCATGAAACGCATCACCTGGTGGCCGCAGGCGTGGCTGGGCCTGACCTTCAACTGGGGCGTCCTGCTGGGCTATGCCGCGGCAACGGGACGCCTGAGCTGGACCGCCGCCCTGCTCTACGCCTCGGGCATCTTCTGGACCCTGGGCTATGACACGATCTACGCCGTGCAGGACCTCGAGGACGACGCCCTGGCCGGGGTGAAGTCCTCGGCCCGCCGCCTGGGCGACAAGGCCCAGTACGGCGTCGCGGGGTTCTATGCGGCCTCGTTCGTGCTGGCCGTGGCGGCGGCCTGGGTGGGCAATCTCGGCGCTCTGTTCCTGCCTCTGGCGGCGCTGTTCGCGGTGCACCTGTCGCGGCAGGCGGCGGCCCTGCGGCTGGACGATCCGGCCGGGGCGTTGAAACTCTTCAAGTCCAACACGGTGGCGGGGCTGGTGCTGTTCCTGGCGCTGGTCGCCGGGCTGTGGAAGCCCGAGACGCGGTTCTAGAGCCCTTTCCGACCTGATGGCTTCATCAGGGTCGGGCGAAAAGGGCTCTAAATCAAAAGTTTAGAGCATTTTTCGATCCGATAACCGTTTCACACTTAATCGGAAAATGCTCTAGGGGTTCGCTTCACCCGGCATTTAAACCACCGTCTTCCCGGGACTTGTTCCCGGGATCCATTTCCCCGCCGCGTGGACAGAGCCAGAATACGCTCTCACGATGGAGCTGAGCCATGGGTCCCGGGAACAAGTCCCGGGATGACGGTGAAAGGGTGAACGGATCAGAACGGCGCGTTCTGGTAGATCCGCTCCATGCTCTTCTCCAGATCGCCCAGCCGCCGGTCATAGGCCCGGTTGAGGCACGCCTTGTTGCTCCCGCAGGCCTTGCGATCGCGCAGCCAGTCGCGCTGCTGGTCCTGCAAGGCCCCGCGCCCGCCCATGGCCAGGGTGCGCTTGTTGATCCCGTAGAGCTCGGTCATCCGCACATCCTTGTCGTTCAGGGCGCGCTCGGCGCAGATCGCCTTTTCGTCGGCGGCGCGGGCCTTCTTGCAGTCGAAGCTGGCGGCGCTGGCCGAGCCGGCGATGCCCATCAGCAAGATTGGGGTGAGGGCCAGTACGAGGCTGAGAGTTTTGGGACGCATGAAGAGCTCCTGAAGGCGTGACGCCGCGTCATCCTTCATGCCCCTATCTGAATGTGAGATGATGACACCATGGCCGTGGCTCCTCGCGTCAAACCCCTGGACCTGTTCACGCCCGAGGAATGGGCGAAGGTTTCGGCGCGCTCGTCGTGGCGCGGGATCTGGATGGTCGCCCATGCCTGGGGGACGATCCTGCTGGCCGGCGCCCTGTTCGTCGTCTTCCCCAATCCGCTGACCTATCTCCTCGCGCTCATGATCATCGGCGCGCGGCAGCTGGGCCTGGCGATCCTGATGCACGAGGCGGCTCATGGCGGCCTGCATCCCAACCTGAAGATCAATGACGGACTGGGCGAGTGGCTGTGCGCGGCGCCGACCGGCGCGTCGCTGAAGAGCTATCGCCCCTATCACCTGACCCACCACAAATACGCCCAGCAGGCCGAGGACCCCGACCTGATCCTGTCGGCCCCCTTCCCGACCACGCGGCAGTCCCTGCGCCGCAAGATCGTCCGCGACCTGACCGGCCAGACCTTCTTCAAGCAGCGCTTTGGTCCGTTGTTGAGCAAACTGAAGGGCGCTGGCGCCGGACAGCCCAGGAGCGCGATCTTCGGAGGCGAAGTGGCCCGGCAAGGGCCGTTCCTGCTGTGGAACCTTGCCTTGCTCATCGCCCTGTCGTCGGTCGGCCTCTGGTGGGCGTGGCTGGCCCTATGGATCGTGCCGATGGCGACCTGGTTCCCGCTGGTCACCCGCCTGCGCAATATCGCCGAGCACGCCCTGGTCGCCAGGGACGAGCCCGACCCGTTCCGCCACGCCCGCACCACCCGCGCCAACTGGATCGAGCGCCTGCTGATCGCGCCCTACCACGTCAACTTCCACGCCGAGCACCACATGTTCATGCACACCCCGTGCTGGAACCTGCCGCTGGCGCATAGGCTGCTGGAGCAGAAGGGCCTGACGGGCGGCATGCTGAGGGCGCCTGGCTATCTGTCGGTGCTCAAGGACGCCTCGAGCAAACCCGCCGTCGCCTGACGCCCGGCCGCGTGCTCTAAGCCGCTCCATGATCGACCAGACGCTGGAGGGCCGCCGCGCCTTCATCTTTGAAAACACCCGCGTCCAGTCGCCGCCGCATACGCCGGAGCTCATGCTGCATCTGGCCGATGAGATCACGCCGATCTGGAAACTGACCGAGGAAGCCCTGGTCGAGATCGGCTTGCCGCCACCGTTCTGGGCCTTTGCCTGGGCCGGGGGACAGGCCCTGGCGCGCTACATTCTCGACCACCCCGAAATCGTCGCCGGCAAGACCGTGGTCGATTTCGCCACCGGCTCTGGGATCGTGGCCATCGCGGCGATGAAGGCCGGCGCCAAGACTGTGCTGGCCAATGACATCGACAGCTTCTGCCAGGCCGCCGTCAGCCTGAACGCCCAGGTCAACGGGGTCGAGATCGCCTTCACCGACCTCAATCTGCTGCAAGGCCCGCCGCCCGCCTGCGACGTGCTGCTGGCCGGCGACATCTGCTACGAAAAGCCGATGGCCGAGGCGGTGATGGCCTGGATGCGCCAGGGCCGCGCTGCCGGGTCGGCCGTGCTGATCGGCGATCCGGGCCGCAGCTATTTCCGCAAGGACGACCTTGTGAGGCTGGCCGAATACCAGGTCGAGACCACCCGCGAACTGGAAGACTTCGCCGTCAAGCACACCTGCGTCTGGACTCTGCCTTGACGGGCCAATAGAACAATACAAGAACAGCTACCGGGAACGACACCATGCGTGAAGACGGCAAGATCGACTATATCGAATGGCCCGCAGCCGACCTGCCGGCCACCAAGGGCTTCTACGAAAAGGCCTTCGGCTGGACCTTCACCGACTACGGCCCCGATTACAGCGCCTTCGAGGGCCAAGGCGCCGACGGCGGTTTCTTCAAGCCCGAGGCCGCGCCGCCCAAGCCGCTGGTCATCCTCTACGCCCTTGACCTGGAAGCGATGGAAGCCAAGGTCACCGCCGCTGGCGGCGTGATCAGCACCCCGATCTTCAGCTTCCCCGGCGGTCGCCGGTTCCACTTCACCGATCCGGCCGGCAACGAACTGGCGGTCTGGAGCGAAAACGAGCCCGCATAAAAACCGTCACACGCTGTCGCTAATGTCCGGCCCCGGAGTATCGGGGTCGGGCAAGATGGGCGAGCGAAGCTGCGGCGACTGCGGCATGTGCTGCAAGGTCCTGCACATTGGCGAACTGAGCAAGGACGCCGGCGTCTGGTGCGGTCATTTCAAGAAGGGCGGCGGTTGCGGCGCCTATGAGATTCGCCCCTCGGCCTGCCGGGGCTTCACCTGCCTGTGGCTGGACTCCGTGCGGCTCGACGACAACTGGCGGCCCGACAAGGCGGGTTTCCTGATGTACCCCGACAAGGACGGCAAGCGCCTGAATGTCGTGGTCGACACCGGCAAGCCCACCTCTTGGAAGCGCGAGCCCTACTATTCCAAGCTGAAAGCCATGTCGCAGCGCGCCTATGACGGCTTCGAGCTGATGGTCTGTATCGGGGACCGCCGGGTGGTGATGTTCCCGTCCGAGGACGTCGACCTGGGCGTGCTCAATCCCGACCACAAGGTGGTGAGTGGCTTCGTCGAACGCGAGGGCGTGCAGGTCCCCTTCGCCATGGTGCTGAGCGACGTCGCCCAAGCCTAGAACTTCGGGTGGAAATCTCGCGGCGCCCAGCCGAAATCGCGCCGCGCGTCGCTGCTGTCAAAGGTCAGGTCCACGCCCATCCGCGCGCCCATTGCCGCCGTGGCTCCCGGCAGGAACGGCGAGGCGGCCTTCAACATCAGGCTGAACAGGCCCGGCGGCAGGGAGAGCACCGCTGGCCTGCGCCGCAGCCCCTCGAACACCCGGGTCGCCATCTGACGATAGGTCAGGGTCTCGCCGCCGACGAGGTCATAGGCCCGGTTCTCGGCGGCCGGCGCGGTCGCCGCCGCCAGGGCGCCGACGGCCAGGTCTTCTGCATGGACCGGCTGACGCAGACCCTCCCCCTTGCCCGACAGCGGCAGCACGCCGAACCTGCGGATCAGGCTGGCCAGCCGGCTGATATTGCCGTCGTGGCCCTCGTCATAGATCAGGGTCGGCCGCAGGATGGTCCAGGCCACACCCTGGCCGGCGCAGAACCGCTCCACGGCCGCTTCGGCGTCGGCCAGGCTGGCGGCCACGGCGCGCTCCTCGGGAACATCGGAGGCCTGCTTGGTGAAGCGGCTGGTCGAGGAAAAGGCCACCAGCCGGGTCATGCCCTTGGCCTTCAGGGCCGGCAGGGCGGCGGGTAGCAGCCAGATCGGCGACAGTGAGAACACCGTCGCCACCGCCGGCAGGGCGTCCTCCAGATTCGGGTCCGACAGGTCGGCGTCCAGCCAGCAGGCCTCCCCGGTCGGCGGCCGACGGCTGATCGCCACCGGATCGACACCGGCCGCGCGCAGGCGATCCAGCAGATAGCCGCCGATCAGGCTGGTCGCGCCCAGCACCAGAACCGGCGTCTTCAGGGTGTTCGAGACGGTCATCCCGTTCCTATAGTCGAGCTGGAGAGACGATCCCATGGCCATGACCTTTGACGCGGTGCGCGCCTTCGCCTTCAACCTTCCCGGCGTCGAGGACGGCACCGCCTATGGCCACCCGTGCCTGAAGGCGCACGGCAAGTTCCTGACCCGGCTGTGGGACGACGACGACACCCTGGTCTGCCCCGGCGTGCCATACGACGAGCGCGAGATGCTGATCGAGGCTGAGCCCGACACCTTCTATCTCACCGATCACTACCGGAATTATCCGTATGTTCTTGTCCGGCTGTCACAGGTTCATCCGGGAACGGTGGAACGCCTGATCGAACGGCGCTGGCGCGCCACCGCCCCCAGGAAGGCGCTCAAGGCCTGGGACGCCGCAAGACCGGAGACTGCATGAGACACTGGCGCATCCTGATCGCCGCCCTGGCTTGCCTGGGCCCCGCCCTGCAATACGGGCTGATGATCCACAACGAGAGCCTGGCCTCAGGGTTGGCCAAGTCCGTCGAGTTCTTCAGCTACTTCACCATCCTCAGCAATATTCTGGCCGCCGTGGTCCTGACCGCGCCCTTGATCGCGGCCGGCTCGGTCGTGGCGACCTGGGCCGAGCGCTCGTCAACCCGGATCGGCGTCGCCGTTTATCTGACCATCACGGCGGCGATCTATCACACCCTGCTGTCCGGCCTGTGGGACCCCAAGGGCTGGCGGCTGGTCTCCGACACACTGCTGCACACCGTGACCCCCGCTCTGTTTGTCATCGACTGGCTGGCCCGCGGCGGCCGAGGCGAGACCGGCCGCGCCACGGCGGCCAAGGCCCTGATCTTCCCGGCCCTCTATGGCGTCTGGACCCTGGCCCACGGCGCAATGTCAGGCTTCTATCCGTACCCGTTCCTCGACGTCGGCAAGCACGGCTACCTGTCGGTGATCGTGACCATGCTGGTCATGGCGGGCGGCTTCCTGTTGATCGCCCTGCTGTTCACCGTGATCCATCAGGCCCGGGCCAAGCTGGCGATCGGTCGCGGAGCGCCTATATCGGCCTGACCGCTTTGCCCGAGGTTCCAATGTCCAAGCTCGTTCCCGCCGTCCGTTCGGGCGATGTCCTGATGCCCGCCCTGGGCTTTGGCACCTGGCAGCTGGAAAGCGGCGGCGCCCAGCCCCTGGTCGAGCAGGCCCTTGAGGTGGGCTACCGCCACATCGACACCGCCCAGGCCTATCGCAACGAGCGCGACGTCGGCGCGGCCATCGCCGCCAGCGGGATCAAGCGCGACGACATCTTCCTGACCACCAAGGTGTGGATCGACCAGTTCGCCGACGGCGATCTGCAGCGCTCGGCCGAGAAGAGCCTCGAGCGCCTCGGCGTCGCTCATGTCGATCTGCTGTTGCTGCACTGGCCCAATCCGGCCACGCCCCTGGCGCAGACCATGGCGGCCCTGAACGACGTCAAGGATCGCGGCCTGGCGCGCGCCATCGGCCTGTCCAACTTCCCCTCGGCGGTGATGGCGCAGGCCCAGAGCCTGTCCAAGGCCCAGATCGCCACCAACCAGGTCGAGTACCACCCCTATCTGTCGCAAAAGACCCTGATCGCCGCCGCCCACGCGGCTGGAACCTCGATCACCGCCTGGTCGCCCCTGGCCCAGGGCAAGGTCGCCGACGATCCGGTGCTGATCGCCATCGGCCAGGCCCACGGCAAGACGCCGGGCCAGGTCACCCTGCGCTGGCTGATCCAGCAGGGCGTCATCGCTATCCCGCGCACCAAGACCCCGGCCCGCATCGCCGAGAACTTCGATGTGCTGGATTTCGCGCTGTCGGACGACGAGATGGCGGCGGTGTTCGCCCTGGCGCGGCCGGATGGCCGGATGGGGAACTGGCTGGATGCGGCGTACAGCTGGGATGTGGAGTAGGGGGCTGAGGTCTGTAACGGGCGGCAAGCGGACGGCCTAGCGCGCAAGCTCGCTTTCAATCGAGGCAGCATATTTCAGCGGCCCGAGATCGGGCTCTCCCCCGGTCTTTTCTATGCTTATGCTCAGCCCCTGGAAACTCGCAGCGATAGCGGCCCCACCAATAGCCGCTAGCGTGGGAGCGCCTGTCGCAACCGCCAACAGTCCGAATGACGTAGCTCCTGCCTTCAAAGCATCAGTCAGGCTAAACGAGGGCGCGATCTTCAGGCCAATGAAGCCCCCGAATCTCTCGCTGGTCACTGCGCGCGCCGCTCTTACACTGGCGTGCAGACTATCGATTTTGCGAATGAGCGCAGCCTCGCCATCAGATGAAGCGACGACTAGGTCGGCCAACTCATCAACATGTATGCGTAGTTCGCGCAGTTCATCGATCCTCTTTTGCCGGAACTCCAGAAGCTCCTCGAAGGGCAGATCAGATGGTGGGAGGGGCAGATTTTCCAGTAGCCGCACGGTCACGGCCTCGTGGGAGTGAGCAGATGTCACCCCCTCGTTTGCAATTAGGAAGTGGCTCCACCGACCTGGCGATTGAGCCTTTAACTCTCTCACCACCGCGTCATGCGCCGCTTCCACGGACTCACCACCTGACCAGCGCCCGGAGAACTGAACCTGAGAACGACTGACGACACCCATCTGCGTCAGCGCATCGATTTCTGGCGAGCCAAACTCAATCATCTGGCTGCTGGGGTACTCAATCGCGTCCCAATAGAGGAGGCTGGCATCAAGACGCTTCCTGTTGAAGCTGGAACTTGTCAGCCCCCCATTCGCTGTCAGCTTCACTGGTGGAGGCAGGATCACGCCCCGCTCACCCACCTCAAGTTTGGGCGCATTGGACTGAACCAATACGGTCCTTGGAGTCCGGTAGGTAAGATTGAAATCCAATCCCTGAGACCATTCATCCATTGCCGTTGTAGCTCCTTTCCCGTGCTCCTTGTTTGGCGGGCGTTCAGCTTCTCATGAAGCCAGCTTAACCTTATCGGCAGTGGCTTACACCAGCGTTCGCGCTGGCCGGAACCCAGACCCCAAGGTCGGTGCGATCCTTAGATCTCTTGGAGGCTGCAGTGTGCAGGGCTGATCAGGTCAGTCAAGGACCGCTCTCCGAGCGGCCGCTGCGCGGCGGCGAAGCCGTCCTTGAGTGACCTGATCAGCCCTGCGATCGTCTCGCCGTGAGATGTAAGGATGGCTCTGCCCGAGGGGCAGTGGCTTCGCGGATCAGTCAGGCCCGCATGGAACCCCTCTCTCTTTGATGTTCAGACCGGGGACATCCGTGAACGGCATCTCCGACCTCCCTGTGAGATCGAAAATGTGTCACGGATGTCTCCGAACACCTGTCACGGATGTCCCCGGTCTGAACATTTGAGAGAGGGAGGGGCCTGCCGCCGCAGGCGGTGGGAGGGTGAGAGGTTTCGCCGCTGGCCGGAAAATCTCGATTCCTGTCGTTGAGCGGCCCGAGCGCTTGAGACCATGCTCCCGTCATGGACAAGACCGCCAACGCCCGTCGTCTTCGCCAGAACCAGACCTTGGCCGAAAGGTCGCTCTGGACCCTCGTTCGCAACCGCCGCCTGGGTGGGTTCAGGTTCCTGCGCCAAGTCGCGATCGATCGGTACTTCGCGGACTTCGTCTGCGAAGCGGCCAAGGTGATCGTAGAGCTCGACGGCGCCGCCCATGAGGGCCGCGAGGAGTACGACGACCGCCGCACGCAGACGCTGGAGCTGTACGGCTATGTGGTGGTGCGGTTCCCCAACGAGCGAGTGCTGACCGACCTGGGTGGAGTGACGGATGACATCCTGGCGGTGCTTCGTTCGGTCAGGGTGTAACCTCTCACCCTCCCACCGCTGCGCGGCGGGCCCCTCCCTCTCTCAAAGAGAGAGGGTTTCGGATAAGGCGCCCGGCCTCTGTCCCCGTTCCCGTTCCCGCACGGGCATTCGCACCCCTCGTCCCCAACAAATTCAACACCCTGACCGCCCCACCCACCGTCACGATCCAAAATCGACGCATCACCCTCCAAAACGCCCGCATACTTCTCCTCGCCCCGCCACTGGGGAGGACGTCCAGCTGGCGACCTGACGGGCGGTGGGGGCGGTTGTGCGGGGCCACCGGTCGGACGAATGTTCGCGCCGGCCGGCTTAAAGCGAGGACAGGGGACGTAAACCTGTCCATCGGGGGAAAGCCAAAGCCCCCGCCCGTCCGAAGGTTCGCTCCGGGTCCTCCGGAATCGGCGTGGCTGCAGCCTCAGGGCTGGGTCCGTCGCGAGGAGGGCAAGCCCGGGTGGGGCAAAAGGCTGAACAGGCCTGCGCACCCCGGCCAGAGGGATAACGACCGCGCGGAGCGCTCCGGCCACGGCCGAAACGGTACTCCCCTACACAATCATCCGGGCCTGGCCCGGACGCTCCGCCGGCTCCCCACACCTTCAGCGGGTCTCCCGGATGAAGCCGGGAAGCCGTGTCACGGGTTGGCGCGGTCGCTCGGGATACGCAAGGAACCTGCGTCCGCCATCAGACAATCGCGGTTCCCCCTCATGGCGAAAGCGCCTAGGTAAGGCTCAACCTGAGCATATCCTTGGGATGGTGAGGCGATGGACGACGCTGGGGTCAGCTTGCAGGCGAAGATGATCGCGATGGGCGATGCCGCCCGCGCGGGCGCACGCGCGCTGCGTCTCGCCTCGGCCGACCAGCGCACCGCCGCCCTTCAGGCCATGGCCAGGGCGATCCGCGAGGACGCCGCCCGCATCCTCGCCGCCAACGCCAGGGACATCGAGCAGGCCAGGGCCAACGGCCTGTCGGGTCCGATGCTCGACCGCCTTCTGCTCGATGACGAGCGTCTGGAAGCCATGGCCGTCGGCGTCGAGACCGTCGCCGCGCTTCCCGATCCCCTGGGCGTCGCCACTTCGCGCTGGACCCGGCCCAACGGGCTGGACATCGCCCGGGTGCGCACCCCCATCGGGGTGATCGCCATGATCTATGAGAGCCGGCCCAACGTCACTGCCGACGCCGCCGCCTTGTGCGTGCGCTCGGGCAATGCGGTGATCCTGCGCGGCGGCTCCGAGTGCCTGGCCTCGAGCCTGGCCATCCACGCCGCCATCGTTCGGGGCCTGAAGAGCGCCGGCCTGCCCGCCGCCGCTGTCCAGGCCGTGGGCACCTCCGACCGCGCCGCCGTCGGCCATATCCTGGCCGGGTTGAACAAGACCATCGACCTGATCATCCCGCGCGGTGGCAAGAGCCTGGTCGCTCGCGTCCAGGCCGAGGCCCGCGCCCCGGTGCTGGGCCACCTGGAAGGCCTCAACCACGTCTTCGTCCATGCCGGCGCCGATCCGCAAAAGGCGATCGGCATCGCCGTCAACGCCAAGATGCGGCGGGTGTCGGTCTGCGGCTCGGCCGAGACCCTGCTGGTCGACCGGGCGGTGGCCGACAGTCTGCTGCCCCGGCTGGCCGACGCCCTGATCAGGTCCGGCTGCGAACTGCGCGGCGACGCGGCGGCGCTGGCGATTGAGCCGACTATGAAGAAGGCCACTGACGCCGACTGGACCACCGAGTATCTGGCTCCGATCCTGTCGGTGGCCGTGGTCGATGGCGTGGCCGGGGCTGCGGCCCACATCGCCCGATACGGCTCGGGCCACACCGACGCCATCGTCACCGAGGACGCCGCCGCCGCCGAGGCCTTCGCGGCCGAGGTCGACAGCGCCATCGTGCTGATCAACGCCTCCACCCAGTTCGCCGACGGCGGCGAGTTCGGCTTCGGAGCCGAGATCGGCATCGCCACAGACAAGCTACATGCCCGCGGTCCGGTCGGGGCCGAGCAACTGACGACATTCAAATATGTGGTTCGCGGGACCGGCCAGACTCGTCCCTGAGGCCGGTCGGCCAAACGCGCAGCGCCTTGGCTTCCATCTGGAGCCGGGCATGCGCGTCGGGCTGTTCGGCGGCAGCTTCAATCCCGCGCACGAGGGCCACGCCCACGTCGCCGAGACAGCTCTTCGACGCCTGAACCTCGACAAGGTGATCTGGCTGGTCTCGCCGCAGAACCCGCTGAAATCCTCGGCCGAGACAAAGCCGCTCGTCGAACGGATGGCCGCCGCCCGCCAGCGGGCCCGAGGCAACTCGATGATCGTGTCCGACGCCGAGACGCAGCTGGGCTCGCAATACACCATCGACACACTGCGGGTGCTGCGCGCCCGCTATCCCGGCGTGAAATTCGTCTGGATAATGGGAGCCGACAGCCTGGCTACATTCCACCGCTGGCGGGGCTGGACCCAGATCATGCGCGAGGTTCCGGTGGCGGTGATTTCGCGCCCGTGGGCGGCGTTGAAGTCGCGCACCTCGCCCGCCGCCCGCCGCTTCGCCCATGCCCGAAAGCCCGCCAGCGCCGCCGCCACCCTCCCCGATCTGGCCGCCCCGGCCTGGATCTATCTGACCGGCCCGCTGAACTTCGCCTCGTCCACGGCGATGCGCGACCGGCTCAACAAGACGACCTGACCAGCGGCAAAACCGCCTCTTGCACGCAACCCCTCACCTTTTCGACTCACCCATGCTATGAGGAGAACCCGCGCGACCCCATAAGGAGTACTTCCGCTGCGTAGCGACCCCGCGCAAATTGCGCACGAAGACACGGCTGCCGCCGAGTCCTCGACCAAGAATCCGGGCCTGAGCCCCGATCAAAACATCAAGGCCCTCGAGACCTTGATCCTGTCGCGTCTCGACGACGACAAGGCCCAGGACATCGTCCACATCGACCTGACGGACAAGAGCTCGGTGGCTGACAGCCTGATCGTGGCGTCTGGCCGTTCGCACCGCCACGTCGGCGCTCTGGCCGATCACATCATCCGCGCCCTCAAGGAAAACGGGTTCGGCAAGGCGCGGGTCGAAGGCCTGCCGCATTGCGACTGGGTCCTGATCGACGCCGGCGACGTTGTCGTGCATCTGTTCCGTCCCGAAGTGCGCACCTTCTACAATATCGAGAAGATCTGGGCGATCGACGCCCCCCACCGCATCGCCACCTCGGCGAACTAACCCCTCACGCGTCATCGACCGGTCTCGCCGGCCGGTGACGCGGGTTAGCGCATGAAGCTCACCATCCTCACCGTTGGAAAGCTCGGCCGCGTGGTCGAGGCGCAGATGGCGCTGGACTATATGTCCCGCGCCACGGCGTCCGGCCGCGCCCTGGCGCTCGGTCCGGCCGAGATCGTCGAGGTCGAAGCTCGCAAACCCGGAAAGGCCGCCGAGGCAGAGGTTCTGCGCCCGCACCTTGAGGGCGCCTATGTCATCGCCTGCGACGAGCACGGAAAGGTTCGGCCCAGTCGCGCCTTCGCCGAGCATATCGGCCGGCTGCGCGACGATGGGACGCGGAAGATCGTGTTCCTGATCGGCGGGGCCGACGGCCTGGATCCCTCGATCCTGTCCGGCGCCAATGAAACCCTGGCTTTTGGTCCCCAGACCTGGCCGCACGCCCTGGCCCGGGCGATGCTGGCCGAGCAGATCTATCGCGCCGTCACCATCCTCGCGGGCTCGCCCTACCACCGCGATTAGGGCTAGAGAGCGAGAGATGCTTCGCCGTCCCTCGCCCGTCCTGGTTTCCGTCGCCGCGCTCGTCTTCGCCCTGTCGGCAGGCGGCATGGTCCTGGCGCGCCAGGACCAGCAGCGGATGCGCGACCGACAGACGGCCATCGACACACGGCGCGAGATCGAGGATCTGCGCGGTGAACTTTCCCGCCTCGACCACGCCAAGGTTTCGGCCGGCGGGAATGTCGATCTGAAGCGCGCGCGGCTTGAAGCCCTGAACTTCCGCGAGGCCCGGGTGCTGGCCGATCTGGGCCGCGACCGCCATCGGTTGGCCAAGCTGCTCTCGGCCCTGCAACTCTTCCGGCGCAACCCGCCGCCAGCCCTGCTGGTCAGCCCCGGCGACGCCCGCGACGCCGTGCGGGCCGCCATCCTGATCCGCGCCATGACCCCAGACCTGCAGCGTCGGGCCGACGCCTATGCCCGCCGGGCCTCGGCCGTCAGCGCCCTGCGCCGCGAGGCCGCCGCCGCCTCGGCGGAGTTGTTCACCGCCGAAAGCGTCGTGGCCGACCGCAAGGGCGAGATCGAGCGCCTGATCATCGAAAAGACCCGCCTGGAACGCGCCTTCGCCCAAGAGGCTTTGGTCGAGGCCAGCGAACTGCGCACCCTGGGCGCCCTGACCGACGGCCTGACACCCCGCGCGCCCACCGGCCCCCTGACCCTGGCCTCGCCCGCGCCCGGCGGGATCACCAGCCGGTTCGGCGCGACCCTGCCGGCCGGCGGTCGCTCGTCCGGCGTGTCGATTCGCACGGAAAAGGGGCGGACCGTGACCAGTCCGGCGGCGGGAACCGTCGAATATGCCGGCGCGCTCAGCGGCTGGGGTGTCGTTCTTATCTTGCGAGCTCAAGACGCCTACCTTCTGGTGCTGGCAGGTCTGGATCAGGTTTCTGTCGCACCCGGACAATCGGTCGCGGCCGGCGCTCCCATCGGAAAGATGGCGGATCGTGTATCCTCCAAGCCGGAACTCTATCTGGAGGTCCGCGAGGAGGGCGTTCCGGTCGATCCGGAGCGCTGGTTGAAGCAGGGGTCGCCGTAGACGGCTTTTTCAGTAATGATGGCCGCAAATAGGACGTTCTCGGCTGGGATGGTCGAGCTCGAGACATCAAAAGCGCGGCGTTAACGCGTCGCCAGGGAGCCTTTAAGGCCTAATGCGCAAGTACCTGCTCATCGGAGTTTCGGCCTTTGTCCTCGGCGCGGGGACCATGGCCTATCTTAGCCCCATCGCTCAGGCGAACATCCCGCCCAAGACCAAGACTTACAAGCTGCTGGAACTTTTCGGCGACGTGCTCGGCACGGTCGAGGACCAGTATGTCACTGAGGTCGACGACAAGAAGCTGATCGAAGCGGCCCTCGACGGCATGCTGACCAGCCTCGACCCGCATTCGGGCTATCTGTCGCCCGACAGCTTCGAGGACATGCAGGACACCACTCGCGGCGAATATGGCGGCCTCGGCATTGAGGTCACCAGCGAAGAGGGCGTGGTCAAGGTCATTTCGCCGATGGACGGCACCCCCGCCTCGCGGGCCGGCATCCAGGCGGGCGATTACATCACCGCCGTTAACGGCCAGAGCGTTCTGGGCCTGACGGTCAGCGAAGCGGTCAAGCAGATGCGCGGCGCCCCTGGCGAAGCGGTCAACCTGACCATAGCCCGCGAAAAGACCGACCCCTTTGACGTCAAGCTGATCCGCGAAGTGATCAAGCCCAAGGCCGCCATCGCCCGCATGGAAGGCGACTACGGCTATGTGCGCCTGCCCGGCTTCAACGAGAAGGCCACCGACGCCCTGATCGCCTCGATCAACGAGCTGAAGGCCAAGAACCCGAAGATGAAGGGCCTGGTCTTCGACATGCGCAATAATCCCGGCGGTCTGCTCGACCAGGCCGTGGGCGTGGCCGACGTGTTCCTGGACGGCGGCGAAGTGGTCAGCCAGCGCGGCCGCGATCCTCGCAACATCCAGCGCTACAATGCCCGCCCCGGCGACCTGCTGAATGGCCTGCCGGTGGTGGTGCTGATCAATCAGGGCTCGGCCTCGGCGGCTGAAATCGTCGCCGGCGCCCTGCAGGATCGTCACCGCGCCGAACTGGTCGGCCTGACCAGCTTCGGCAAAGGTTCGGTCCAGACCGTGATCCCGCTGCGAGGCGGCGCCGACGGCGCCCTGAAGCTGACGACGGCGAAATACTTCACGCCGTCGGGCCGCTCGATCCAGAAGACCGGCATCGCGCCCGATCTCGAGGTCGCCCAGACCCGCGACCAAGCCCAAGACATCGCCAACCGCGTGTGGTTCAGCGAGGCCAGCTTCAAGAACGCGCTCAACGCCGACGAAGGCAAGACCCGCCAGGGCGCCCACACCCCGGCCGAAGCCCCGCCGACCGCCTTCGATGACAAGAAAGGCGACTTCCAGCTGCAGCGCGCTCTTGCCGTTCTGCAATCTGGCTCGGTAGCCGCCACGCCCAAACTGCCCAAGCCGGCCGCCAAGATCGCCGAAGTGACGGCCAAGGCCGCCGCCATGGGCAAGCCCGTGGTTGAGAAGAAATAGACCTTTCGAACGGCCCTCATCTTCGTGATGGGGGCCAATTCGTCGCAGGCCTTTGTTAACCATAAATTCGAAGCTTGCCGGCTAGGGTCCCGTCCATGGCCGCCATGTTCTCCCGCAAGCCCGCCTATGCCGCCTCCGCGCCCTCGCCCGAGGCCAGCGGAGACCTGCGCGCGCGCCTGATGACGGCGGTGTCCAATCCCTATATCGCGGCCAGCGGCGCGGCCTGTCTGTTCATGGTCACCCTGGCTGGACTGATTCTCGTCACCGGCGATCCCAAGGCCGGCGCGCCGATCATCCGGGCCGAGTTGACCAAGATCGGCGCCACCCGCAACGCGCCCGACGGCTGGAAGGAAGCCCTGGCCGACGAAGGCGAGCACGAAGCCGCCTTCAAGCCCGACACCTTCGACCTCTCGGCCAAGCCCATCCTCGACAATCCGGTCGAAGCCTCGATCTCGTTCCCTGGCGAGGAAGGCCCGGGCGTCATGCACGCCGCCAGCGGATCCTTGCCGCAAGCACCTCTCGCTGGCTTGGTCGGTCCCGGTCCCGGCGGCGCCCAGCTGCCGATCATCGCCGCCAATGGCCGCACCGCGGCCGAAGCCTATGCCCGGCCGTTCACCGCCAGCGGCCGGCCCAAGGTCTCGGTCGTCATCGGCGGCCTGGGCCTGAACCCCCAGACCACCCGCGCGGCCATTGAGACCCTGCCACCCGAGATCACTCTGTCATTCGCACCCTATGCCGAAGGCCTGCAGGGCTGGATCGACCTGGCCCGCGCTAGTGGCCACGAGGTGCTGCTGGAAACCCCGATGGAGCCGGCCGACTATCCAGCCAACGATCCTGGCCCCTACACCCTGATCGCCGCCAACCGTCCGGAAGACACCGTGCGCAAGCTGGAATGGCTGATGTCGCGCGCCACCGGCTATTTCGGCCTCAGCAACTATCTGGGCGCCAAGTTCGTGGAGTCGGACGCGGCCATGAACACCTTCAACGCCGCCCTCAAGGCCCGCGGGCTGGCCTTTGTCGACGACGGCCTGGCCGCCCGGCGCGGCGGCTCGATCCCGCGCGCCTCGGCCGACCGGGTGATCGACGACGAGCTGTCGGCCGCCGCCATCGACGCCCAACTGCGCGCTCTGGAGACCGGCGCCAGCGCGAGGGGTCAGTCCATGGGCTCGGGCTTTGCCTATCCGGTGACGATCAATCAGGTGCGCACCTGGGCCAACGGCCTGTCGGCGCGCGGCCTGCAGTTGGCGCCGGCCTCGGCCCTCACCCGTCGATGACCCCTGAAGATCTGCCCCGCCATCGGCCAAACGTCGGCGTCGTGCTGTTCCATCCTGACGGCCGCGTCTGGTTGGGTCGCCGCAACAAGCAACCGCCGCCCCACAACTGGCAGTTCCCGCAAGGCGGCGTCGATGACGGCGAAGACCTGCTGGACGCCGCCCGGCGCGAGCTGTCCGAGGAGACCGGCGTCGTGTCCGCGGAGCTGTTGGCTCGCACCGAAGGCTGGATCCCCTACGACTTCCCACCCGAACTGGTCGGCTCCAAGCGGGCGCGCGGCTGGCTGGGCCAAAAGCAGGTATGGTTTGCCTTCCGTTTCGTCGGTGAAGAGACGGAAATCGACCTTGAAGCGCATGGCGAGGTCGAGTTCGACGCCTGGATGTGGGGAAAGCTCGACGAAACACCCGAACTGATCGTACCCTTCAAGCGCGGGGTCTACGAAGCAGTGGTTTCCGCGTTCCAGGGGTTTGCGCGCGGCGTCTGATTACTTGTCGCTCGCTGGGGGAGTACGGATGGCGGATACGGTTCTGCTGATTCACGGTTACGGCTGCGCAGGCGATGTATGGGGACCCGTCGCCGAGCGGTTGAGGACCGAAGGCTATCGCGTAGAGGCCCCAACGATCAAATCGGCGCTGCGAACGGTGGACGGCCCCAAGGCGGGTCTGACGGATCTGACCCTGGCCGACTACGTCGCCGAGATGAGCGCCCTGGCTCAGTCCCTGTCCAAGCAGTCCGGCAAGAAACCCCTCGTCATCGGCCACTCGATGGGTGGGTTGATCGCCCAGAAGATCGCCGAGGCCGGCCATGCGTCGGGTCTGGTCCTGTTCGCTCCTGCCTCGCCGGCCGATGCGCGCGGAAAGCCCAGGCTTTCGCCGGTCTTCACCTTCCTGAACATGGCCCTGTCGCCCAAGCCCCAGACCAAGGCGGGCAAGATGTGGAAGACGGGCTTCAAGTACGGCGTGGTCAACGTCGTGCCGTCCGCGCGCCACGACGGCCTCTACGCCAAGATGGTCTATGACAGCGGGCGGGTGCTGGCCGACCTGGCTTGGCCGGACAAGGACCCCAGCAGGACCGCCCATGTCGACGCCGCCAAGGTGACCGTGCCAGTTCTGGTGCTGGCCGGCGCCCTGGATCGCACCATGCCTCTCGACGATGTTCGTCTGGTCAGCCGGAAGTACGCGACCGCCGACCTCAAGATATACCCCGAAAACGCCCACTATTTGATAGATGAGCCCAACACGATGAAGATCCTCAACGACCTGATCGCCTGGCTTGGTGGCAAGAATCTCACGCCCGAGACCGCTACGCCCGCGTCGGCGGCCGCGCCGGCCGCCAAGGCTCAGGTGATGCCAAAGGCCGCAGAGCCTACGCTCGTTCCCGCGAACACCCCGGAGCCGGCTCCCGGAGCCGCCACCCCGGCCGCGAAGGCGCCCGCCAAGCCCAAGGCAGAGGCCAAGCCCAAGGCGCCGGTCAAGACCGCCGCGAAACCGGCTCCGGCCAAGACGGTCGCAGCCAAGCCCGCCCCCGCGCCGAAGCCCGCAGCGGCGGCTAAGGCTCCGGCAAATGCGCCCGCCAAAAAGGCTGCGCCACCCGCAGCCGCCAAGCCCGCGTCGGCCAAGGGAATGGCTTCGAAGGCCAAGCCTCCCGCCGCCGCCGAGCCAAAGGCCACCGTAAAGGCTGCTCCGGCCGCCGCACCAACCAAGGTCGCGGCTCCCGCGACGAAGGCTCCGGCGAAAGCCGCCGCTTCGAAACCGGCTCCCGCAGCGAAAGCCCCGGCTAAGGCCGCCCAAGCGAAGGCCGCGACGCCCAAGCCGACCGCCGCCAAACCCGCGGCCGCCGCGAAGCCAGCTCCGGCCAAGGCCGCTGCTCCTAAAGCAGCTCCCAAAGCTGCCGCGAAACCGGCCGCCAAGCCCGCCAACGCGCCCGCCGCCGCAGCCAAGCCGGCTGCGACAACGAAGCCCGCCAAATCTTCGCCGAAGGCGAAGTAGAGCGTGTAAGCTCGAGCCGTCGGCCGCTTCGCCGACGGCGTTCGAAAGGCGCCCATGCCCGCTACGGTCATTATGGTCCACGGCGCCTTTTGCGGCGGCTGGACATTCGACAGCTTTCGCCAGCCGTTCGAGGCCGCCGGTCATACGGTGATCACGCCGGATCTTCTGGGACACGACGGCAAGGGCTCGGTCGCCGGCCGCTCGATGACCGACTACGCCAAGCAGGTCGCCGCCCTGTGCGCGACCTGCGAGGAGCCTCCGATCCTGATCGGCCACTCCATGGGCGGCCTCGTCGCCCAGATGGCGGCCGCGCGGGCCAAGGTCTCGCGCCTGATCCTGCTGGCCCCCTCGCCCCCCTGGGGCGTGCCGGGCGCAAGCCTGGAGGAGGCGGTCTCTGCCGTCAGCCTTTATGCGCTGGGTCCCTACTGGCTGCAGGCCGTCGATCCCGACTACAGCGTCGTGGAACGCTACAGCCTGGACCGGATGGACCGCGCCGAGCGCAAGGCCCTCTATGCCCGCATGACGCCGGAAAGCGGCCGCGCCCTGTGGGAAACACTCAACTGGTGGCTTGATCCGTTCATGACCACCAGCGCCACGCCCTGCGGCGCGCCGACCCTGGCTATCGCCGGGGGCAAGGATGTGATCCACCCGACAGCCACCGTCCGCCAGACCGCTGCGCGACTGAACGGCTCCGTCGAGGTCTTTCCGGAGATGAGCCACTGGCTGCCGGGCGAACCGGGCTGGGAAGCCGTTGCCGAGCGCTGCCTGGACTTCATCACGACTGAGGGGCGCGTAGCGGCCTAGACGGTGTTTACGCCGGTGGCGTGAACAGCTTCAGGCCCAGTATGCCCGCCACGATCAGGCTAAAACAAACCAGCCTTGCCGCCGTCGCCGGCTCCTTGAAGACCACGATGCCAACAATCGCCGTGCCGACCGCGCCGATGCCGGTCCAGACCGCATAGGCCGTGCCCAGCGGCAGGGTCTTCACCGCCCAGCCTAGCAGGCCCATCGACAGCACCAGACTGACCGCCGTCAGGGCGATCGGAATGGGCTTGGTGAAGCCTTCGGTGAACTTCAGGCCGACAGCCCAGCCGATCTCGAACAGACCCGCGATGAAAAGGATGATCCAGGCCATGACCTGCTCCGTTTACGAGCGGGGTCGTCCCCGGAAATGACAAAAGGCGCGGGGTCGTCCCCGCGCCTTCCGTTGATATGGGACAGCATGGCGGGAGGGCAAGCCTCCCGATGCGGCCTTAGCGGCTGGTGGTGCTGTACAGGATCTTGGCCTGTTCGTAGTTCTTGCCCACCGACGAGCCGTCAGTCTTCTTCAGGCGCATATAAACGAGACCGGCCTTGCCGTTGGCCCAGGCGTCGTCCCACGAAACGGTGAAGCGACGGAAGTCACTGCCGGCGACCTGGTCGTTGCGGATCAGGCGCAACTGCGGGGAGTTTTCCCAGGTCGCCCAGTCATGCAGGGCGGTAGCCAGAGCCTGGGCCTGGACGTCGCCTTGGGCGTACTGGATGGTGACGGTGCAGACGTTGCTGTTGGAACCCGGGTTGTCCAGAACCATCTGGTAGGGCTTGCCCAGATCCAGGGTCCACATCTTCTTCTTCAGCTTCAGGCCGGCGGCCTTGGCGAGGGCGTTGAAGTCCCCGCCGACGACGGCCGGCTTGCAGATGCGATCCAGCACGCTCAGCAGTTGCAGCGAGACCGGGTCGGTCGAAGGCGCCGGACGAACCGGCTCGACATAGGCGTCGGCCGGAACCGTTCCTGCGGCCGGGGCCTGAACGGCCGGAGCGGCGGCCGGATCGACGGGCGCCGGAGCCGGTGTCTGAGCCGGTGCCTGAGCCGGAGCAGCGGCTGGCGCAACGGCGGGAGCCGGAGCGGTCTGCTCCTGGGCGGCGGCGGTCGAAACCACACCGAAGGCGATCAGGCTGGCGAGCGCGAGGCGCATTATCGAGATATCCCCAACAGACAAGAGGTCGGCATTAAAGCCGACAGACGTTCCCTCGCAACCCTTATGGCGACAGATTGCGACGGAGATGGGGCCACAGATGTAATTTTATGGTCAAGAGTGCTGGATTGTTCGCCTGGAGCGCGAATATCGAGCCGATGGGCGCTACGGCCGCCCCCTGAGAGTGATGACGACGAGTTCGGGCGGCGCGCGAAACCTCACAGGGAGAATCGAAACGCCGACGCCGCCCGTGACATACAGTTGTCGGCCACCCTCGACATAGATCCCGCAACCCCATCGGCGGGCAGCGTGCGACGCGTGGACGAGACGCCCGACCAACGGGAGGTTCACCTGACCGCAATGGGTGTGACCTGCCACGGTCAAGGCTACACGCCGAGGCGCCGCCACGAACGGGTCGGGCCAATGGCTCATCACCACCACGGGCTCATTCGGGGGCAAGGACGCCAAGGCGGTGGGATAGGAGGGTTGCTTCCGGGTGGACTCCAGATCGGCAAGTCCGGCAATCCACAACCGGCCCTCGGGGCGATCCACGGCCACGGCGCCGTTTTCCAGAACAGTGGCGCCGGCCAGGGTGAGGGCGCTCTCGATCGCTGGGCCATCGTACCACCAGTCGTGGTTGCCGAGCACCGCGTAGACGCCGTAGCGAGCGCGCAGTCCCTTGAACGCCGCTACGCCGCGCAGGATTTCGGAACGTTGCGGCGCTGCGCGCATCGCCGCCGGCTCATGGCCGCCCGCATAGTCGCCCAGCAGCAGCACGACATCGGGCGACAGCGCGTTCATCCGCGCTACGATCTTCTGGATCCGCCGGGCGTCCACATGGGGCGCAGCGACATGGGTATCGCTGATCAGGCCCAGACGCACGGGCGGCCCGCGCCAGGTCGGGGACTCGATCACGACCTCGCGCGTCACCAAGACGCGAGGCTCGACGAGGAAGGTCCAGACGCCAAGGACGTAAAGCGGCGCGGCCAGCGCCGTCAACGCCCAGGCCAAACGAAAACGGCCCGAGCGCTGCAAGAGCGCCCAGGCCGTGATCAATATCGGAGGTCCGGCGACGGCGCCGATCCAGGCCAGAAAGAGAACCTGCCCGGAAGCGCCCATCGAGACCTGACTTAGACCGCTTCGACCGCGTGCTCGGCCAGGATGGTCAGGCCGTCGGGACCGACGTCGGCGAAACCGCCCTGGATGTCGAACAGTTTGGTGGTCGCGCCGTCCTTCACGGTGACGCGGCCCTCGCGCAGCGTCGTCATGAAGGGAGCATGGTTGGCCAGCACGCCGAAGTCGCCTTCGGCGCCCGGGGCCTGGACCATGTCGACCTCGCCCGAGAACAGTTCGCGTTCCGGAGCGACGAGAGAGAAGTGCAGCTTTGCCATTATTCCACGATCTCCACGTCGCCGAGGGCCGCCTCGACGTCTTCGTCGGTCTGAATCTCGGTGCCGCAGAACGGGCAGAAGCGGATGGTGGCCAGCACGACGCCGGTCTCACCGTCTTCCGTCCGTTCGCCAAGATTGAGCAGAATCAGGCCGCTGTCATGCTCGATGAGCGCGTCGGTCGGGTCTGAAGAAACCGCGTCCTCAAGCTCTTCGCAGCAGAAGCCGACCAGATCGTGGTCCTGTTCGTCGGTCATTACGCTTCCGCCGCCAGCTTTTCGGCCTTGGCCACGGCTTCTTCGATCGGGCCGACCATGTAGAAGGCGGCTTCCGGCAGGTGGTCGTACTCACCTTCGACGATGCCCTTGAACGAGCGAATCGTGTCCTTCAGCGCGACGAAGGCGCCGGGGGTGTTGGTGAACTGTTCGGCCACGTGGAAAGGCTGGGACAGGAAGCGCTGGATCTTGCGGGCGCGGGCGACGGTCAGCTTGTCCTCTTCCGACAGCTCGTCCATGCCCAGGATGGCGATGATGTCCTTCAGCGACTTGTACTGCTGAAGCACTTCCTGGACCGAACGGGCCACGTTGTAGTGCTCTTCGCCGATGACCAGCGGGTCCATGATCCGCGAGGTCGAGTCCAGCGGATCGACGGCGGGGAAGATGGCCTGGGCGGCGATGTCGCGCGACAGAACGGTGGTGGCGTCCAGGTGGGCGAACGAGGCGGCGGGCGCCGGGTCGGTCAGGTCGTCGGCGGGCACGTAGATGGCCTGGACCGAGGTGATCGAACCCTTGTTGGTCGAGGTGATGCGCTCCTGCAGGTTGCCCATCTCGGTGGCCAGGGTGGGCTGATAGCCCACGGCCGAGGGGATGCGGCCCAGCAGAGCCGACACTTCGGCGCCGGCTTGCGTAAAGCGGAAGATGTTGTCGACGAACAGCAGCACGTCCTTGCCTTCTTCATCGCGGAAATATTCGGCGATGGAGAGACCGGTGAGGGCCACGCGGGCGCGGGCGCCCGGAGGTTCGTTCATCTGGCCGTAAACCAGGGCGCAACGCGAGCCCTCGGTCGAGCCGTTGATCTTCGGATCCACGTTGACGTTGGACTCGATCATCTCGTGATAGAGGTCGTTGCCCTCGCGGGTACGCTCGCCCACGCCGGCCAGAACCGAATAACCGCCGTAAGCCTTGGCGATGTTGTTGATCAGTTCCTGCATCGTCACGGTCTTGCCCACGCCGGCGCCGCCAAACAGGCCGATCTTGCCGCCCTTGGTGTAGGGGCACATCAGGTCAATGACCTTGATGCCCGTGACCAGGATTTCAGCCGTGTTGGTTTGCTCGGCGAACGAAGGCGCGTCGCGGTGGATGGTGCGGAAGATGTCCGACTTGATCGGGCCCTGCTCGTCGATCGGCTCGCCGATGACGTTCATGATGCGACCCAGGGTGCCGGGACCGACCGGAACGCGGATCGACCCGCCGGTGTCGCGCACGGCCTGGCCGCGAACCAGGCCTTCGGTGGCGTCCATGGCGATGGCGCGGACGGTGTTCTGACCCAGGTGCTGGGCGACTTCGAACACCAGGCGCTGGCCGGTCGCGATGTTGACGGTTTCCAGGGCGTTGAGGATCGCCGGCAGCTCACCGGTGAACTCGACGTCGACGACGGCGCCGATGACCTGCACCAGCTTGCCGGTGGCGGCGCCGATCACAGCCGGAGCGGCCTGGGTGGTCTTGGGAGCAGCCTTCGGCGCCGCGGCCTTGGGGGCTGCGGGCTTCTTGGCGGCGGGAGCGGCGGCGACTGCGGTCGCAGCGGCGGGGTTCACGGCTGCCGGCTGGGCGGCGGCGGAAGCCTTAGCGGGGGTCTTGGCCATGGCGTGCGGGTCTTTCGTGCGTGCTCGTGCGTGCGTTTTTTACGTTAGGCTTTTGATCAGACGGCTTCGGCGCCGGAGATGATCTCGATCAGCTCCTTGGTGATCTGGGCCTGGCGGGAACGGTTATATTCGAGGGTGTAGCGCTTGATCATGTCGCCGGCATTGCGCGTGGCGTTGTCCATCGCCGTCATCTGGCTGGCGTAGAAGCCGGCCATGTTGTCGAGCAGGGCCGACAGGATCTGGACCGTCAGGTTGCGCGGCAGCAAGGTTTCGAGGATGGCCTCTTCCGAGGGCTCATACTCATAGACCGCGCTAGCTCCAGCGGCCGGAGCCGCCGAACCATCGACAACCGCCGGGATCAACTGCAACGCCGTCGGAGTCTGGACGACCACAGACTTGAAGCGGCTGTAGAACAGCGTGACCACGTCGATGTCGCCGGCCTCATAGAGGCGCGTGACAACGTCGGCGATGGGCTGGGCCACCGACAGGGTGAACTGGCGATAGGCCGACAGGTCGAAATTCTCGACGATGCGGTCGGCGTACAGGCGGCGCAGCTGCACGGTCGCCTTCTTGCCGACGCAGACGATCTTGACGTCCTTGCCTTGGGCGATCAGCCCGTCGATGTGCTGGCGAGCGGCCCGCACGATCGACGAGGTAAAGCCGCCGGCCAGACCGCGATCGGCCGCCGCGACGATGACCATGTGACGATCATCGCGACCGGTGCCGGTCAGCAGGGCCGGAGCCCCGTCGCCCGACACGCCGGCCGCCAGGTTGGCGATCACCGCAGCCAGACGCCGGGCGTAGGGACGGGCAGCTTCAGCCGCGTCCTGGCTGCGGCGCAGCTTTGCTGCGGCCACCATCTGCATCGCTTTCGTGATCTTCTGCGTCGCCTTGACGCTAGAGATCCGATTGCGCATTTCCTTCAAGCTGGCCATTCGGCGCTACTCTCTCCGAGCGTTCCGAGGGCTTAGGCGAAGGTCGACGAGAAGCTGTCGAGCGCGCTTTTCAGCGTGTTCTCCAGGTCCTTGTCGAGGGCCTTCTTGGTGCGGATGCCGTCCAGCAGGTCCTTGTGCTGGCTGTGAAGGCGAGCCAGCAGCTCGCTTTCGAACCGGCGGACCGACGAGGTCGGGATCTTGTCCAGATAGCCGCGCGTGCCGGCATAGATCACGCAGACCTGCTCTTCGACCGATTGCGGCGAATATTGCGGCTGCTTGAGCAGCTCGGTCAGGCGTTCGCCGCGAGCCAGCAGCTTTTGGGTCGAGGCGTCGAGGTCCGAGCCGAACTTGGCGAAGGCGGCCATTTCGCGATACTGGGCGAGCTCGCCCTTAATCGCGCCGGCGACTTGCTTCATGGCCTTGATCTGGGCCGACGAACCAACGCGCGACACCGAGATGCCGACGTTCACGGCGGGGCGGATGCCCTGATAGAACAGGTCGGTTTCCAGGAAGATCTGGCCGTCGGTGATCGAGATCACGTTGGTTGGGATGTAGGCCGACACGTCGTTGGCCTGGGTTTCGATGATCGGCAGAGCCGTCAGCGAGCCCGAACCATTGTCTTCGTTCAGCTTGGCGGCGCGTTCCAACAGGCGGGAGTGCAGGTAGAACACGTCGCCCGGATAGGCTTCGCGGCCCGGCGGGCGGCGCAGCAGCAGCGACATCTGACGGTAGGCGACGGCTTGCTTGGAAAGGTCATCATAGATGATCAGGCCGTGCAGGCCGTTGTCGCGGAACCACTCGCCCATGGCGCAGCCCGAGAACGGCGCGAGGTATTGCAGCGGAGCTGGCTCGGAGGCCGAGGCGACGACGACGATGGTGTATTCCAGGGCGCCGTGCTCTTCGAGCGTCTTGACGATCTGGGCGACGGTCGAACGCTTCTGGCCGATGGCGACATAGACGCAATAGAGCTTGGCGCTCTCGTCCGTGCCGGCGTTGGCGATCTTCTGGTTCAGGATGGTGTCGATGGCGACGGCGGTCTTGCCGGTCTGACGGTCACCGATGATCAGCTCGCGTTGGCCGCGGCCGACGGGGATCAGGGTGTCGATCGACTTCAGGCCGGTCTGCACAGGCTCGTGCACCGACTTGCGCGGGATGATGCCCGGGGCCTTGACGTCGACGCGGCGACGCTCGGTCGAGATGATCGGGCCCTTGCCGTCGATGGGCTCGCCCAGCGGGTTGACGACGCGGCCCAGCAAACCACGGCCGACCGGAACGTCGACGATCTCGCCGAGACGGCGAACTTCGTCGCCTTCCTTGATGGCCTGGTCCTGACCGAAGATCACGCAACCGACGTTGTCGCGCTCGAGGTTCAGGGCCATGCCCTTCACGCCGGCCTTCGGGAATTCGACCATTTCGCCGGCCTGGACGTTATCCAGACCGTAGATGCGGGCGATGCCGTCACCGACGGACAGAACTTGGCCGACGTCCGAGACGGCGGCTTCTTCGCCGAAATTGGCGATCTGCGACTTGAGGATGGCCGAAATCTCGGCGGCGCGGATGTCCATGGCTGTACTTGGGCTCTCTGCGATTTTTATCTTTTGACGCGCTTATAAAGGTTTAGGCGCGCTTCAGGGCGAATTTCAGGGAATCGAGCTTCGAACGAAGCGAAGCATCGAAAAGGCGGGAGCCGACACGCACTTTGAGGCCGCCCAGGAGGGAAGCATCGACGCGGGTCGAGAGTTCAGGGGTCTTGCCGAGCGCCGAGGCGAGCGCGGCTTGCACGCCTTGCAACTGCACGGGGGTCAGTTCAATGGCCGAGATAACCTCGGCCGAGACGACGCCGCGGTGTTTGGCCGACATCTCGGAGAACGCGGTGATCGCGCCCATCAGGTCACCGGCGCGGCCGTTGCTGGCCACCAGACCGATAAACTTGTTGGTCAGCTGCTGGAAACCCGCCGTCCGGGCGATCGCGGCCAGGCCCTTGGCCTTGTCCTCAGACGAGAACGCCGGGGAAGCGACAAGGCGGCGCAGATCGGCGCTGTCGGCGTACATCGCCTTCAGCGACTTCAGGTCGGCTTCGACCGTCGTCAGTTGACCGCTCTCGATCGTCAGTTCGAAGAGGGACTGCGCATAGCGCTGACCCGCATCCGTCGCCTTGGTTTCGTCCGCCACTTGGTATCCGCCCGGTGCGTTGCAATGGCCGCGGACAAGAAGATTAACCCTCGTCCCGGCTTAAAGGCTTGAGCGCGCTTGAAAAAAGCGCATGGAGGGCCGGCGCTGATGCGTCACCCCGTCCGAAGCCGCGCGCCTGATAACACGGGCTTTTCGCAGTCGCAACCAAAGGGGCGCGATCAGACCCCAGCGCGGCGAAACACCGCCGAGGCGGTTGCAGCGACGGCGCCGTTACGGCGCCGGGCTTCGCCTTGCGCGAAGACCAGGCTGCGCGTCGAGCGCTCCACCCAAGCGCGCACCGCCAGGTCGTCGTCACGCTCGCCCTCGGGGCCGTCCGAGCCATAGTCGATGGTCAGGGACGATGGGCGGGCCTCCACCCCGGCAACATCGCGCAGGGCGGCTTCCAATTGGGTGACAAGGGTCGTGCTCATGAACTTCAACTACGCAGGATCGACGGAAAGAAAAAGGGCGGCGGGACAGGCCCGCCGCCCCATCAGGCGAATGTTCGAGGAAACAGCCAGACGGGGCGAGGTCGCCCCAACGCGTCCGGGTAGGGTAAAGTCTTACTTCGAGGCCGTCAGGGTGGCGCCACCCTTGGCGGCGACATTGCAACGGCCCAGGTCGTCGGCGTCGAGCGACTTGGTCTCGCCACCGAAGGCGGCCACGCGGCCGACTTCCTTGGCCAGCGCCTTGCAGGACGCAGCGGTGATGGCGCGCGAGGGGGCCGAGGTCGAGATGCATTCAGCGCCGTCGCAGACGAAGACGGCGCCACCGGCGACGATCTTGGTCTTGGCGGCGACCGGGGCTTCCAGAGCAGCGGCGACGCGGCCATCAGCCAGGGCGGCGCCAGCGAACATGGAAACGGACAGAGCGGCGGCAGCCGCAAGGGTACGGAGCTTCATAGAGCCCTCCAACGTTTAGGGGAGTTGTGCGAAGATCGATGATCGGCGAAAAGCGTACTGGTCGTTCAAGCTTCGGGGATGCAGGCACCGGTATCCCCACCGACGCCACCTAGCTGAACTAAGCACTGCTTAGATATCAGTGATCAGCGATTGTGCAAGCGGATTTTATCCGCGTTACGTTTTTTTTAGAAACGACGGCTTTCGCGCGGAATCGGCGGCTACAGCCCGAGGATCGAGTCGATCCGGCTCTCGGCCTTCTCGTGGATCTGGCGTTCCTCGACCATCCCCTGGATCCGCGAATAGCGACCGTTCTTGCCGGCCTTGCTGCACAACTCGTTGTCGGTGAGCAGGCCCACCGATTTTACCGGATCGGAGAACCGCCCCATCAGGGCGGCCAGCACCGCGCCAATAAAGGCTGTGGCCACCGGAGCGGTGGCGGCGATCAGGTCTTCGCCGAACAGGGCGTGAAGCCGGCCGATCAGCAGTTCACGATTAGGCTGGCTTTCCAGCAACCGGACCAGCAGCAGAGCGCCGCCCTCGACCGAGCCCACCAGCACCACAGCGATGAGCACGCCCAGGGTCCGCGGTCGGACGAAGAGTCCGAGTGCGGCGCCAAGGATCGCGGCTGCTGCCATGGTGATCATGCGGCAACCCTAAGCGCACTTGGTCAAAGGCCCGTTAAGACCGATGTTACCCAGCGGCAGGATTGGCCGCAGCCAACCGTCGCGCATACTCGTCCGCAAGACCAAGAAACCGCAGGGAGGCTAGGCCATGGACTTCAACCCGCCGCCGGAACTGACCGCCTATCTGGCCGTGCTGGACCAGTTCATCGAGGACGAGATCGCGCCGCTGCAGGCGCGCGACGACAACGAGCGCTTCTTTGACCACCGCCGTGAATGGGCCCGCACCGACTGGGACGGCGGCGGCCTGCCCCGCCATGACTGGGAAGAGCTTCTCGCTAAGGCCCGCAAGTTGGCGGACGCCGCCGGCCACTATCGCTTCGCCCTGCCGAAGGCGTTTGGCGGACAGGACGGCTCCAACCTCTGGATGGCGGTGATCCGCGAGCATCTGGCGTCCAAGGGCCTTGGCCTGTTTAACGACCTGCAGAACGAGCACTCGATCGTCGGCAACAACCCCTTCGTGCTGATGATCCGCGACTTCGGTCGACCCGATCAGCAGCACCTGATCGCCGACATGCTGGATCGCGGGACCTTTCGCCCGACCTTCGGCCTCACTGAGCCCGAGCATGGCTCCGACGCCACCTTCATGGAGACCCGCGCCGTGCCCGAGATCCACAAGGGCGAGAGCGGCTGGCGGATCAATGGCGAGAAGATGTGGACCACAGGCATGCACGCCGCCACCCACTGCTGCCTGTTCGCCCGCACCTCTGGCGCAGATGGGGAGGCCAAGGGCATCACCGCCCTGCTGGTTCCGGCCCACGCGCCCGGCGTGAAGATCGAGGAGTATCTCTGGACCTTCAACATGCCGACCGACCATCCCCGGGTCAGCTTCACCAATGTCTTCGTGCCCGACAGCGCGATGTTCGGTCCCGAGGGCGGGGGCCTGGCCCTGGCCCAGCACTTCGTGCACGAGAACCGCATCCGCCAGGCGGCCTCCAGCCTGGGGGCGGCGGTGTTCTGCATAGAAGAGAGTGTGAAATACGCCCGCGCCCGCAAACCCTTTGGAAAACCGTTGGCCGAGAACCAGGCCATCCAGTTCCCGCTGGTCGAGCTGGCCAGCACCGCCGAGATGCTGCGCCTGCTGATCCGCAAGACCGCCTGGGAGATGGACCAGATGTCCAAGCCGGAGGTGGAAAAACGCCTCTCCGACAAGGTCTCGATGTGTAACTACCAGGCCAACCGCCTGGTCTGCGACGCCGCCGACCGGGCCATGCAGGTGCATGGCGGCATCGGCTATTCGCGCCACAAGCCGTTCGAGCACATCTATCGCCACCATCGCCGCTACCGGATCACCGAAGGTTCCGAGGAGATCCAGATCCGCAAGGTGGCCGCATGGCTGTTCGGCTATCTGGGCCCGCGCCGAAAGGCCTTCGCGGACGCGGGCCTATAGGGCGTTGCGTCCGCGCCCGCCTCGCCCTTAAGTGTGCGCCGACAGACCGGCGTTATCTCCGGATCCAAACAGGCCCGAAGGGACTTCCATGCGGATGCTCAAGACCATCGCCCGCCTCGCCCCCGTCCTTGCCATAGCCACGCTGCTTGCGGGCTGCGGGATCAACACCATCCCCACCCAGGACGAAGCCACCAAGACCGCCTGGGCCGAGGTGCAGAACCAGTATCAGCGCCGCGCCGACCTGGTGCCCAACCTCGTGGCCACGGTGAAGGGCTACGCCGCTCAGGAAAAGGACGTGCTGGTCGCCGTGACGCAGGCGCGCGCCAGCGCCACCCAGGTCAAGGTCGACGCCTCGACCATTACTGACCCGGCGGCTTTCGAGAAATACGCCGCCGCCCAGGACCAGCTGTCGGGCGTGCTCGGCCGACTGATGGTGATCCAGGAGCAATATCCGGACCTGAAGTCGAACCAGAACTTCATAGCCCTGCAAAGCCAGTTGGAAGGCACGGAAAACCGCATCACCATTTCGCGGCGCGACTACAACGAGACGGCCCAGAAATACAACACGACGCTGCGGACCTTCCCCAGCATCATCTGGGCCAAGACCATGTATTCGGGCCAGAAGCCCGCTGTGCTGTTCCAGGCCACGGCCTCCGCGCAATCGGCTCCGACCGTCAATTTCGACACAGCTCCGCCAGCCTCGGCTCCGGCTCCGGCTCCGGGCCAGTAGGTTGAACACCACATACCTCGTCATCCCGGAAGCCTCGCAGAGGCTGTCCGGGACCCAGGGGCCGGCGCAAAGCGGTCGCCCCTGGGTCCCGGCGCTACGCGCTACGCGCTACGGCCGGGATGACGGAAGTTGGATTGGCGCACTGGTGATCGTGGCCCTCGCCGCTCTCGCCCTCGCCCTCCCCGCCCTCGCGGCGCCCAAGTTCCCGGCGCTGTCCGGCCGGGTGGTCGACGAGGCCAATATCCTCTCGCCCCAGGTCGAAGCCGACCTGACCACCAGGCTGCAAACGCTGGAGACCACCACCGGCCGCCAGCTGGTGGTCGCCACCGTGCCGACCCTGCAAGGTTATGAGATCGAGGACTACGGCTACCAGCTGGGCCGGACCTGGAAGATCGGCGAAAAGGACAAGGATACCGGCGCGATCCTGCTGGTCGCCCCCAATGACAAGAAGGTCCGCATCGAGGTCGGCTATGGCCTGGAGCCGGTGCTGACCGACGCCCTGTCCAGCGTCATCATCCAGAGCGCCATCATTCCGAAGTTCAAGGCCGGCGACCTGCAAGGCGGCGTCGTGGCCGGGGCCAACGAGATCGCAACCCAGCTGTCCCTGCCCGACGACCAGGCCAGGGCCAATGTCGCACAGGCCGCGGCGCCCGAGCGGCGCGACAGCGGCGGGTTCCCGCCGATCCCGCTCCTGCTGATCGGCCTGTTCGTGTTTTTCCTGATCACCCGCCTGCTGCCAGGACGGCGCAGACGGAGCAGCGGGCTGGGCTCGGCCATGCCGTGGATCATCCTCAACGCCCTGACCAGCGGCGCCGGGCGCGGCGGCGGCGGCGGCTGGAGCGGCGGCGGAGGCGGCGGAGGGTTCTCCGGCGGCGGCGGCTCGTTCGGCGGCGGCGGAAGTTCGGGGAGCTGGTGATGCGCAAGATGACACCCGAAGACCAAGCCCGCATCGCCGACGCCGTGGCGGCGGCCGAGAAGACCACCGCCGGCGAGATCTTCTGCGTCCTGGCGCCCGAGGTTTCCGACTATCGCGAGACGCCGCTGGTCTGGGCGGCGGCCGTCGCCCTGGTGTTGCCGGCGGTGGCCCTGTTCGCCGGTCTGCGTCCCGACATGCTGACAAGCCTGTTCGGCGGCTGGACCGTCGGTCACGCCTCGGCCACCGACGCGGCGATCCTCTCGGCGCTATCGATCTATATCGGCCTGCAGGTCGCGGCCTTCATCGTCGCGGCCCTGCTGGTCTCGATCCCGCCGATCCGCCGCGCCCTGACGCCCCGCGCGCTGAAGGCGGCGGCGGTCAAGCGCGCGGCCATGGAGCAATTCATGAGCCACGGCCTGCACCTGACGCGCGACCGCACCGGCGTCCTGATCTTCGCCGCCCTGGCCGAGCACCGGGTCGAGGTGATCGCCGACGAGGGCATCTACAAGGCCGCTCCCAACGCGGTCTGGGATGAGGTGGTCGCCGATCTGGTCGCCGGCATGAAGGCCGGCCGGATCGCCGACGGCTTCGTCGCCGCTGTCACTCGGGTGGGCGAGATTCTCGCCAGCCACGTGCCGGTGCGCGAGGCCGACACCAACGAACTGTCCGACGGCCTGACCATCCTGCCCCGGAACTAGGCCCGTGACGGACGAGGCCCGCCGCCGCGACCACGGCCGCGTCTGGCTATTCTTCGGACTGGTATTTCTGGTCAGCTGGGGCGTAGGCGGACTTTATCTGGCCTTTCCCAGGTCCCTGACCGCCACCTTCGGCCCCTTTGCCTACGGCTGTCCGGCCTACTATCTGGCTGCGTGGTCGCCCACCCTGGTCGCCCTTGGCCTCACCTTGGCGTTCGAAGGACCGGCTGGTCTGGCCAGGCTTGGGCGCCGCTTGGTTCAGGTCACACCATTGTGGGCGCTGGTTCCGGCCTTCCTGATCTTGCCGGCGATCGCTCTGTTGCTGAGCCTGCTCATGCCCCGCCTGGGGGCCTGGCAGGTCTCGCCCAAGGACATCCTGATCGCTGCGCCCCTGGTGCTCTTTACGACAGCCCAGATTGTCACCAATTCCGGGCCTCTTGGCGAAGAGCTGGGATGGCGCGGCTATGCCCTGCCCCGTCTTCTAGACCGCTGGTCGCCCGTTCACGCCGGTACAATCGTCGGCTTGATCTGGACACTCTGGCACGTCCCGGCGTTCCTGTTTTCGGGCATCATGAGCACATCGCTGGCGAACCTGGGCGTCTATATGCTCGGCACGATTGGCCTGTCGTTGCTGATGACGTGGCTGTTCGTACGAACCGGCGGCAGCGTCCTGCTGGCCGGGATCATTCCACACTTCGTGATCAATGGATTGGGGGCGGTCGGCGCCTGGCAGTCACGGCCGGCGGAGGTGTTGAGCCTGGCCATTGTTGCTGCGGCGCTTCTCGTCTTGCTGGCCAGGAGGAATAGAAGCGGAGCGGTCGATATCGACCGCTCCGCCTGTCTCAAGCCTGAAGGTCCAGACTAGAGCATTTTCCGATAAGTGTGAAACGGTTATCGGATCGAAAAATGCTCTAAACTTTTGATTTAGAGCCCTTTTCGCCCGACCCTGATAAAGCCATCAGGTCGGAAAGGGCTCTAGAACGTCTTGCGCACCGTCACGCCCATGGTGCGTGGCTGGCCGACCGTGTAGCCGAGGCGCGCCCGACCACCACGTTCGCGGTCGAAGGACAGCAGCGGGTTCTCGTCGAAGACGTTGTTGGCGTAGGCGATGATGTCGACGCCGTTGTCCATCTCAAGGCCGATGCTGAAATTGACGATCTCGTAGCTGGGCAGCTGGAGATTGACGACCGTCGGCACGGTTCCGGTGGCGCCGCCGAACGGCAGGCCCGAGACGAAGGAGCGTGGATTGTTCTCCTGGTCGCTGGCCTGCGTATAACGGCTGCCAATGTGCTGGACCGAGGCGTTCACATAGGCCTCGATGTTGTCCTTGAAGCGCCAGGAATAGGTGGCGTCGGCCGAGATCTGGAACTTGGGCACCGACGGAAGACGGTTGCCCTCGCGGATGCCGCCCAGAACCGCGCCCGTCCCGTCCTTCACGGTCGAGTCGAACTCGGCTTCCAGCAGGCTGCCCGAAACGCCGATATCGAAGCCCGGCGCCAGGCGCGCCGAGAGCTCCATCTCGATGCCTTTGGTGTGAGCCTCGGGCACGTTGAACACGACGCGCGAGGAGCACGAGCCGGCGTCCAGCGTCGTCTGCAGGTTCTTGATGTCGGTATAGAAGACGGCGCTGTTGAAGCTGATCCCGCCGAAGCGCGACTTCACGCCGGCTTCGTAGTTCCACAGCGTCTCGTCGTCATACGACTGGAAGCCGCCGAAGATCGCCTTGTCCTGCGGCGAGCACAGCGGCAGGTTCAGCGGATCGTTGACGCCGCCGAGCCGGAAGCCCTGGGCCGCCTGGGCGTTGAAGGTGACCTGATCGCTGGCCTCATAGCTGACCAGGACGCGCGGGGTGAAGCCGTTCGACGAAGTCTTGTCGACCTGGTTGTCGCCATTGGCGAACAGGCCGCCGGACTTAAACTGGCGGGTTTCCTTGAAGTCATAGAAGCGGCCGCCGGCGGTGACGGTCAGCTTGTCGAGCTTGTAGCTGGCTTCGCCGAACAGGGCCTTCTGCTTGATGTTATAGGGCAGGGAGGCGTTGTAGGGGGAGTTGAGCGGGAAGCCGTTGGCCACCGCCGCCGAGGTGCCCGCGCCGAGCCGGGCGTCGGTAAAGGCGTCATAGCCGGGAGTCGGCAGGCGCTGGTCGTAAATGCGATCGACCTCGGAATAGAAGCCGCCAAACACCCACTGGAACGGGCCATCGCCCGTCGAGCCCAGGCGCAGTTCCTGAGTAAACTGCTGAAGGTCGGTGGTGTCGACCAGCTTGGACGGCAGAACCACGGACGCGGCGGGGAAGCCGAGATCCACCGAGACGCTGCCCGTCAGGGCGCTGGCGTCACGGTCGAGGTGGATCTTGCGGTCGACATAGCTGGTCACCGAGGTCAGCTCGACGGCGCCCAGGCCGATCGAGGCGGTCAGGTCGGTCAGCAGGGTGTCGTCGGCGAAGCTCTCGTCCAGCAGCAGGTGCTGTTCGCGCTCGCCCAGCCGGACCGGCGTGCGGGTCGTGGTGTTGGGGTTTGCGAACAGGTTGAACACTTCCTGACGGTTGAAGCCGTCGGCGCGGATCTCCTGGTAGACGACGCGCGGGGTGATGCTGATGTTCTCGGTCGGCTGGAACAGCACCGCCAAGCGCCCGCCGGCGCGGCGGCCGTCATTGACGTTTTCCTTGCGCCCGCCGCCCTCGCGGCGCGCGTCGATGAAGCCGGCGTATTTGGTGTAGTAGCCCACCGCGCGCACCGCGACCTTGTCTGACACTGGAATGTTGACCGCGCCTTTGACATAGCCGCCGGTGTCGTCGCCATCGACCATGTTGGCGTTGGCTTCGATCACGCCATCATGGACGCCGATCTTGGGCTGGTTGGTGATGTAGCGAATGGTGCCGCCGACCGAACCCGAGCCAAACAGCGTGCCTTGCGGGCCGCGCAGGGTTTCCACCCGATTGAGGTCGAACAGGTCGATGTCGGGCGTGAACAGCGACAGCGAGATCACCGACTCGTCGAGATAGACCCCGACCTGCTCCTTGACGCCCGGCTGGTCGCGAACGACCTGGCCGGCCGAGACGCCGCGCACCGAGACCTGACTCTGGCCGGGGCCGAGGTTCTGGATCGTCAGGCTGGCGACGTTGCGCGACAGGTCTTCCAGCGTGACCGCGCCGGAGCGCTGGATGTCCTGCTGGGTCTGGGCGTTGATCGAGAACGGCACGTCCATGATGGTCGAGTTGCGCTTGGTGGCGGTGACGATGATTTCGTCGACCGAGGTGGCCTGCGCCGCCGCGACGGTCGGCAGGGCGACGAAGCCGGCCAAGGCCGTGGCGGCCAGCAGCGCTTGACGCGCGCGCGGGCGCTGAGTGCTAAAGCTCATAGATATTCCTCCCAGACGTTCTTTTCGCGGTCTCTGAGCCAAGCCCGGCCGCAACCGGAGCGTTCTTGCCGCTGCGAACGAAAGTCAACGTCAATCGAGGATCGGGCCGGACAAGCCTCCAACCTTGTGTCTTCGCCGACTCACATTTGCCCCGGGCCGGCAAAGACATCGCGAAAATCACCAAATCCCGGCGAATGTTTGCGCGGTGTTGAATAGACACCGGTTTCCATTGGCGTTCCGTCGAGATTTTCCACTGCTGCAGGGCCGCGACGGCGTCCGCGGCTTTACGCTTGCGTGACCTTTCGCCGACGGAATTCAGAGTCTAGGGTGGCCGCCAATTCAAACTAACGTTTAACGGGGAGAAGCGCCCAATGCGCGAAGCGGTCATCGTCTCTTACGCCCGAACCGGTCTGGCCAAGTCAGTCCGCGGCGGCTTCAACAACACCCATGGCGCGGCCATGGCCGGTCACGCCATCCAGCACGCCGTGTCGCGCGCCGGTCTGGAAGGGGCCGAGGTCGAGGACGTGGTCCTGGGCTGCGGCGGCCCCGAGGGCGCCACCGGCATGAACGTGGCCCGCAACGCCGCCATGTGGGCCGGCCTGCCGGTCACCACCTCCGGCCAGACCGTCAACCGCTTCTGCTCTTCGGGCCTGCAAGCCATCGCCACAGCCGCCAACTATGTCCGCAACGACGGCGCCAATGTCGCCATCGGCGGCGGCGTCGAGTCGATCTCTCTGGTCAATGCGGGCGGTCACATGAACCGCCACCACATCACCGAGGAAAAGCTCCTCAAGACCCATCCGGCCCTGTGGATGGCGATGATCGACACCGCCGACATCGTGGCCAAGCGCTACAATATCAGCCGCGAATATCAGGACGAATATGCGCTGCGCAGCCAGCAGCGCATCGCCGCCGCCCAGGCCTCCGGCTTGTTCAAGGACGAGATCGTTCCGATGGCCACCAAGATGAAGGTGGTCAACAAGGAAACCAAGGAAGAGAGCCTGGTCGACTACGTGGTCGACAAGGACGAGTGCAACCGTCCCGAAACCACGCTGGAGGGCCTGGCCAAGCTGGAGCCCGTCAAGGGCGCCGGCAATTTCGTCACCGCCGGCAACGCCAGCCAGCTGTCGGACGGCGCCGCCGCCGTGGTGGTCATGGACGCCAAGGAGGCCGCTCGTCGCGGCCTGGAGCCCCTGGGCCTGTTCAAGGGCTTCGCCGTCGCCGGCTGCGAGCCCGACGAGATGGGCATCGGCCCGGTCTTCGCCGTGCCCCGCCTGCTGGAACGTCACGGCCTGAAGGTTGACGACATCGACCTGTGGGAACTGAACGAAGCCTTCGCATCGCAGTGCCTCTATAGCCGCGACAAGCTGGGCATCGATCCGGAGAAGTACAACGTCAACGGCGGCTCGATCGCCATCGGCCACCCCTTCGGCATGACCGGCGCCCGCTGCGCCGGCCACCTGCTGATGGAAGGCAAGCGTCGCGGCGCCAAGCTGGGCGTCGTGACCATGTGCATCGGCGGCGGCATGGGCGCCGCCGGCCTGTTCGAAATCTTCTGATTTCGATCAGGACAGACCAGAGGCGCTCATCACTTAAAGTGGCTGAAATCGCATTCGCGATTTCAGCGCGGCGCGGCGGGTCTGTTCGAGATCTTCTGATCTTTCATTGTCATCCCGGAAGCCTCGCAGAGGCTATCCGGGACCACGGCACGCTCAGCGTTTCCGGCGGTCCCGGCTCTGCGCTTCGCTACGGCCGGGATGACAAGGAAAACGAGCTCAACGAAACCGGGCCGGGAACCTTCAATCGGGTTTCCGGCCCGTTCTGCATTCTGGTGGGGCTTTCCGGAGATTATTTTCGGGAGGCGCTTGAACCCCGGCCTTTGGCAACCATTTGTGCTGCCGAAGGCGCACCGCGCGATATCCGCGCGACGCCAAATCAGAGACTTGCCATGGCCATCAAGGCCTTCTTCGCCCTCGCCCTCGTACTTTCGGTAACCATTGGCCTGCTGTTGCCGACGCCGGGCGCACATAAAGCGGCGCCGACCCAATCGTCGATCCAGACGATCGAGCTGCGACGCGGCTAACCGGCCCAGGTTGCGACGCTCTTTTCCTGCCCCGTAGCGAAGCCTGCGGGGGAGGTGGCGCGCTGCGAATACGCAGCGTGACGGAGGGGGCGTCCGGCGCTTGCCCCTAAACCTAGGGCTTGGGCTGCGCGGCCAGCACCGCTGTGTGCTCGGCGCAGCCCTTCAGGGTCTCGCCGTCGATCCAGACCTCGGCATAGAACCGGTAGACCCGGTCAGACATGCCGTCGGTGCAGACGCCCGGCGTCAGGCGCACGACCAGACGACCCTTGTCTTCCACCAAACCGTTTGAGTCCCACACGCCCTGCTCGCCGTCGATCCGCACGCCCGGATTGGCGTTGCTGACCTCGGGAGCGTCAGGGCGGGTCAGGGCGACGCTGGCGGTCCGGATCTTCACGGCCCAGAACGGCTCGGTTCCGATAACGTCGATATCGCCGGAATAGTCAGGCGCCTTGGCGGAGGCCGGCGCGTCGGCCGGCGGCGCGGGCTCCTCGGAAGCGCCCATCGGCGCTTCGCCGCAAGCAGCGAGGGTCAGGAGCAGGATCGACAAGGCGGCTGTACGAAGCATGGCGGCGACTATCCCCTTTTGCCCGACTGAGGCTAGACTCATGCGGCATGACTCGGAAAGCTTCTCCCTCGTTCCTTGAATTCTTCGCTGGCGGCGGCATGGCCCGCGTCGGTTTGGGAGACGGCTGGACCTGCGTCTTCGCCAATGATTTCGACCCCTTGAAAGCGACCGCCTACCGCGCCAATTTCGTCGACTCTGGCGCCTCGAACGGTGACGGACACTTCCACCAGGGCGACGTCTGGGCCATCGACTCCGACAGCCTGCCGAGCGCCGACCTGGCCTGGGCCTCCAGTCCCTGCCAGGACTTCAGCCTGGCCGGAGCGCGCGCGGGCTTAAGCGGCGGTCGCTCCTCGGCCTTCTTCGGCTTCTGGAAGCTGATGCAGGCGCTGAACGCGGCCGGCCGGGGCCCCGACACCATCGTCATCGAGAACGTGGTCGGGATGTTGACCTCGCATGACGGTCGCGATTTCGCTGCTCTCTGTCAGGCCCTGGACGACGAGGGTTATCGCTTCGGGGCGCTGGAAATCGACGCGGCGCAGTTCACGCCGCAGTCGCGGCCGCGCGTCTTCGTGATCGCCACCCGCAAGCCCGCCGACGCCCTTGCTGGCCCCAGCCCCTTCCACACCCGCGCGGTCAGGGCGGCCCATGCTCGCCTGCCCGCCGCGCTGCAAGCCGACTGGATCTGGTGGGGGTTGGACGCGCCGCCGGCCCGCAACACCGACCTGGCCGCCACCCTCGAGCCCGACGACGCCGTTTCGTGGAACACGCCCGAAAAGACCAGGGCTCTGCTCGCGCTGATGGCGCCCACCCACCGCGCCGCCGTCGAGGTCCGAGTGCAGAGCGGCCAAAGGGCGGTCGGGGCGGTGTTCAAGCGCATGCGCAATGGCCAGCAACGGGCCGAGGTGCGGTTCGACGGTCTGGCGGGCTGCCTGCGCACGCCGCGCGGCGGCTCCTCGCGCCAGACCCTGCTGGTAATCGACAACGGTCAGGTGCGCTCGCGCCTGATCGGCCCCCGCGAGGGCGCGCGGCTGATGGGTCTGCCCGACGCCTATGTCCTGCCCGGCAGCCAGACGGCCGGCCTGCACGTGATCGGCGACGGCGTCGCCCCGCCCGTGGTGCGCTGGCTGGCGGAGCGATTGCTGGAACCTCTGGTTGTCAGTAAATCTGCAAGCCTGGCCGCCGAATGACCCGCTGACAGGTGAAAACCCACGCCGTAAGGTGAGTTTAAATCTGCAAAACCTTCAGCGAGACGTCCCATGGCCGACGCCACCTCCTCCTACGATGCGGCCCGCTACAAGCGTTCCGGGCGCGGCAAGATCTACGACTCCATCCTCGACACCATCGGCGACACCCCGCTGATCCGGCTGCCGCGCCTGTCGGCGCAGATCCAGCCCAAGGGCGAGGTCGTGGCCAAGCTCGAGTTCTTCAACCCGCTTGCCTCGGTCAAGGACCGCATCGGCGTGTCGCTGATCGAGAGCCTGGAAGCCCAGGGTATCCTGAAAGAAGGCTCCGTCATCGTCGAGCCGACCAGCGGCAATACCGGCATCGCTCTGGCCTTCGTGGCCGCCGCCAAGGGCTACAAACTGATCCTGGTAATGCCGGAAAGCATGTCGATCGAGCGTCGCAAGATGCTTCTGATCCTGGGCGCCAAGCTGGAACTGACCCCGGCCGAGAAGGGCATGCGCGGCGCTGTCGCCCGCGCCCAGGAGATCATTGAGGCCACCCCCGGCGCAGTGATGCCGCAGCAGTTCGAGAACGCCGCTAACCCGCTGATCCACCGCGTCTCGACCGCCGAGGAGATCTGGAACGACACCGCCGGCGCCGTCGACGCCGTGGTCTCGGGCGTTGGCACGGGCGGCACCATCTCGGGCGTCGGCCAGGTGCTGAAGGCCCGCAAGCCCTCGGTGAAGATGGTGGCAGTCGAGCCGGAGGCCTCGGCGGTGCTGTCGGGCGGCGCGCCGGGTCCGCACAAGATCCAGGGCATTGGCGCCGGCTTCGTCCCTGGCATCCTGGATCGCGGCGTCATCGACGAGATTGTCCAGGTCAGCAATGACGACGCCTTCGCCATGGCCCGCCGCTCGGCCGCCGTCGAAGGCCTGCCGGTCGGCATCAGCTCGGGCGCGGCCCTTACTGCCGCCTTCGACCTGGCCCTGCGCGACGACTATGCCGGCAAGCTGATCGTGGCGATCATCCCCAGCTTCGCCGAGCGCTACCTGTCTACGGCCCTGTTCGACGGTCTGTAGTCGAAGGGCGGCAGCCCGGCATGACCACCGACGTCTATGACAAGGCCAAGCGTTCGGCCGTGATGGCGCGGGTCAAGAGCCAGGACACCGGACCCGAGAGGCAGTTGCGCGAGGCGCTAACTGCGCTCGGGGCCCGGTACCGGCTGCAACGCAAGGATCTTCCCGGCAAGCCCGACCTGGTAATGCCGGGTCGCAAGCTCATCTTCTTCGTTCATGGCTGCTTCTGGCATGGCCATGACTGCCCCAGGGGTTCACGCGTGCCTCAGGCCAATCGCGACTACTGGCTGGCCAAGGTCTCGCGCAACAAGGCTCGTGACACCGCCTCGGTCGCAGCGCTCACTACTGCCAGCTGGCGCGTCGAAACTGTCTGGGAATGCCAGATGAAGGACGCCGAAGCGCTGAAGGCCCGGCTGGTCCAGGTTCTGGCCGAGACCCTGGATCAGGCCGCCGCGCGGGCCTTGATCACCAGCACCTGAGTCAGCGCCGTGTAGAGCTCGATGGGATCGATCGGCTTGGCGACATGGCCGTTCATGCCGGCGGCCAGGCACGCTTCCCAGTCCTTGGGCGTGGCCGATGCGGTCACGGCGACAACTGGCGTATCGCGGTTGGGACCCCCGCCCGCGCGCAAGGTCCGGGTCGCCTCGCGGCCATCCATGCCGGGCATGTAGACGTCCATCAGCACCGCGTCGAAGATTTCGGCGCCCAGCAGCTCCAGGGCCTGCTCGCCGGATTCCGCCAGGGTGGCGTCGACGCCGAAGGGCTGCAGCACCAGTTCGATGGCCCGCCGGTTGACCACGTGGTCGTCGACTACCAGCACCCGCGCGCCGGCGATGGAGGGGCCCTCCTCGCCGGCTTCGGGCGCCTGAGCGGCCTCGACCGTCAGCGTCAGGATGAAGGTCGCGCCCTGGCCCTCGACGCTGGTGACGATCAGGTCTCCGCCCATCAGGCGGGCCAGTTCGCGGCTGATCACCAGGCCCAGACCCGAGCCGCCATGCTGGCGAACCACGCTGGTGCTCAGCTGCTCGAACGGCGTGAACAGGCGGGGCAGGTTGGCCTGGGAAATTCCGGGACCGGTGTCGGTGACGGTGATGGTCAGGCGCCGGTCGACCCCGTCGTCCCGGCTCTCGAACCGCAACGCGATGCCGCCCCGGTCGGTGAACTTGATGGCGTTGGACAAGAGGTTGTTGAGCACCTGGCGCAGGCGCAGGGCGTCGCCGGCCACCCATCTGGGCAAGGCCGAGGCGCCCTCTATTCGCAGGCGAAGCCCCTTCTTGGAAACCTCGGGACGCCACAGTCGCAAGGTGTCCGCCAGGGTCTGGCGCAGATTGTACGGAGCCTTCTCGACCGCCATGCGGCCGACCTCCAGCCGCGAGAAGTCCAGCAGGTCGTTAAGCAGGGTCCGCATCAGCCCCCCGGCGTCGCTGATCAACTGGGCGTGGATCTTGGAGCTGGCCTCGGGGACCTCGCTGTGCAGGCGCGCCGCGCCGGCCAGGATGGCGCTGATCGGGGTGCGCAGCTCGTGGCTGATCATGGCCACGAAGGCGGACTTGGCGGCCACGGCTTCCTCAGCTTCATGCCGGCGAAGCTCGGCCTCTTCCTTGGCGTCCGCCTCGGCCTTCAGCGCGGCGCTCAGGGTGCGGCTGGCCACGGCGACAGAGGCGATCAGCAGCAGGGCCGCGAACCACAGGGCGTTGGCCAGGGGCGCGCCAGGGTTGGCGATCCGCCCGACGAACGGCGCGATCAACAGATAGATCACATGCGGCGCGGCGGCCGACAGGGTCGCCGACCTCAGGCTGCCATTGACCACAATGACATTGAGCAGCGAGCCGGCCAGCAGCATGCCGCCCAGGGTCGGGGCGAACCGCTCGTGCGAGGCGAACAGCGGCAGGGACAGGAAGCCGAAGATCGCCGAGGTGACGAAGGGCGACGTGGTCAGCGCCAAGCGCCGCCAGGTCGAGGGCCGGGCCTCGGGATCGGCCCTCACCGGCCGGGTCACCCAAAGCTCGAACAACTGCGCCGTCACATAGAGCGAGGCCCAGATCCAGACCCACTTCATGTCGACGAAGGCGTGCAGGATGATGGAGATCGTCAGGGTGGCGAACAGACGCAGATAGGTATTGGAGCGTCGCGAAGCCGCGGCGCGCGCCACATCCCTTTGCGTATCGCTCACCCCCATCGGCGTCTCAAGTCCCTTGGGTCGACGCACACGTCGCGTCTCCGGCAGTCTCCATGACAAGCGCTAAGATGATGTGAAGCACCAGCGTTCCGTCAATGTGGGCGTCGCCGACATTTCCGTAGGCCGGTCGCAATTTTTGTAGCGAACAAAGCCTGGAGCGGACTCGGTTGAGGCAAAATCTACCCTATTGGCGGGCCTGGCGCCAATAGGTGCCGCTCACGGGCGAGGCCCGAAGGCGCGGCCCTCAAAGGCGCGGTCGGTCCTCAAAGGCGCGGTCCAAGTCCGCCTCTTCGACGCCGTCGACCTCAAGGCGTTTTATGCACGCGGTTGCGCGCGCCGCCAGACGGACGGCGGATTTGGGGATGCGCAGACTCTTGGCGATGAAGCCAATCAGGGCTGTGTTGGCCTCTCCATCGACCGGGGCGCTGGCCACGCGCACCTGCAGATACGCACGCCGTTCGGCGCACTTGGCCCAGCCGTCCGCCCCGTCACGCCCGCCGTGTGACGTCAGGCGGACGGCCAGCAGCATGGATCAGCCCACCAGGTTCAGCAGCGCGAACTGCAAGGCCGGCAGGATGAAGCGCTGAATGCCGGTGATGATCAGCAGCACGATGATCGCGCTGATATCCACGCCGCCCAGCGGCGGAATGATCCGCTGGAATGGCCGCAGCACCGGACCGGTCACGCGGTCCAGGAAGGTGCTGATCTGATAGACGGCGCGATTGCGCAGATTGATGACGTCGAACGCCACCAGCCAGCTCATCACCGCGGAGATGATAATCGCCCACCACAGAAGGCTGAGCAGCGCCGAAGCGATGAAAAAGACGAAGTTGATAATGGCGGCCATGGGTTTCCCGTCCGAGTCATCCGCTTCTGCCGCGCCTTGGCTCCGCTGGCAAGCCAAGCCGAATTCCCCAGCTTGACGCGAGCCCCTCCCCGCCCTATTCCCGCGCTTCCTTGGGGCCGTAGCTCAGATGGTAGAGCGCCTCGTTCGCAATGAGGAGGTCAGGGGTTCGATTCCCCTCGGCTCCACCAAGGAACACCCCCGGAACATCCCTGTGCCTTCCGCAGCGTTATGTCGGCTATCCGGCGGTTCGCGCTTTCGGTAGCGGTTATGGTCCCGCTTGTTCTCTCCTGAAGTCGGGAAGCGAGTCGGGTCGAATGGTCTTCTTTTGCTACATCTATTCGCTCGGCTCGGAGGTGCCTCACATGGAGGCCCTGACCTGTTCGTCGTTGAGCGAGGCGCAGGCCCGCTGCCGACGGATGCTGAACGACCACCGCGCCGCCGCGCGAGCCGAACTGTTCGACGACGACGAACGGGTGGCGATCATTTCCTTCGAAGAGGCCGGCGATCGTCAGGCCCAGGCCTGATCGCGCCCGCCAACGGCGCCCGCGACGACGGCTGCTGGACAATCTTGAGATCGGCCTCGACCTGGATCTGGACAAGGCCATCGGCTGGCGCGGGGGCAGCGTCCATATTCTGGCGCTCAACAACAGCGGCGGCATGCCCAGCGACGACGCGGGCACGGCCCAGGGCGTTGACAATATCGAAGTCTCGCGTCAGCGCGCCCGCCTGTTCGAGGCCTGGGTGCAGCAAAGCTTCGCCGGCGACAAGGCCTCGGTGCTGGCCGGCCTCCATAACCTCAACAGCGAATTCTACGCCAATGACAGCGCCGGCCTGCTGATCGCGCCGGCCTTTGGCATCGGCTCTGAACTGGCCGCCACCGGCCCCAATGGCCCGTCGATTTTCCCGTCCACCGCCTTGGCGGCGCGCGTGAAATGGGCGCCGCGCGAGGATCTCTATCTCCAGGCCGCCGCGTTGAACGCCTCGGCGCCCTGCTGATTGCCGAAGCCGGCTGGACCGGCTCGGGCAAGTTCGCCGTCGGCGCCTGGCGCTACACGGAGAAGCAGGACGACATTCGCGATCTCGATCCGGCCGGCGATCCGGCCAGGAGCGACGCTCAAGGCGTCTATCTGCTGGCCGAACATCCGCTGGACGTGCGAACCGAAGGACCGCGCCGCGCGGTCGCCTTCGCGCGCCTGGCCTTTCGGACGGCGACACCACCGACTTTTCCGGGGGTTGGCAGGCCGGGATACTGATCCAGCAAGTCTTCGAGAGCCGCCCCAATAGCGCCCTGTCGTCCGGCGCCAACCAGGCCTGGTTCGGCGACAAGGCCCGCGCCAATGCCATCGACGCGGGCGCGCCCCTGCGGCGTTCGGAATCGGCTCTGGAACTGACCTATGCCGACACCTTCGGCCCGATCACCCTGCAGCCCGACCTGCAATATGTGATCAACCCGGCCGGCGACGAAGCCATCGGCCACGCCATCGTCGCGGCCCTGCGGGTCAGCGTCGCGTTCTAGAGCATTTTCCGATAAGTGTGAAACGGCTATAGGATCGAAAAATGCTTTAAACTTTTGATTTAGAGCCCTTTTCGCCCGACCCTGATGAAGCCATCAGGTCGGAAAGGGCTCCAAAGTGTGACCCAGATCGCGCCGCTGCCGGGCTTTTCCAGTCTCAGCGCCTTTGCCCGCTGGCGGCGCCGATTGGCGCCTAGAACTCTTCCCACTCTTCCTTGACCGCCACGGCGGCCGAGCTGCGGCCCGGACGGACGGCGGTTTGCAGGCGGGGGCGCTGTTGCGGCGCGGCGCGCGGCGCTTCCTGGCCAGCTTCCGAGACCTTGAAACGACCGACGAGGCTGGCCAGTTCGGCAGCCTCGCCCTTCAGGGCGTGGGTGGCTGCGGTGGCCTGCTCGACCATGGCGGCGTTCTGCTGAATGACCTGGTCCATCTGGTTCACGGCCTGATTGACCTCGTGCAGGCCGGTGGACTGCTCGGTGGCCGAGGCGGCGATCTCGTTGACCAGGGTGTCGATCGAGGCGACCTGCTCGACGATGCGACGCAGGGCCTCGCCCGTCTGGCCGACAAGGCTAACCCCCGAACCGACTTGCTGGGTCGACGTCGAGATCAGCACCTTGATCTCCCTGGCGGCGTCGGCGGAGCGTTGGGCGAGCGCTCGGACCTCCTGGGCGACGACCGCGAAGCCGCGACCGGCTTCACCGGCCCGGGCAGCTTCGACGCCGGCGTTCAGGGCCAGCAGGTTGGTCTGGAAGGCGATCTCGTCGATGACGCCGATGATGTTGCCGACCTTCTGCGAGGAGCCCTCGATCTCGGTCATGGCGGCGACGGCCTGGCTGACGATCTCGCCCGAGCGCTGGGCGTCGGTGCGGGCGTTGGCGACCACTTGCGAGGCCTCCTTGGCGCCCGAGGCGGTCTTGCGGACCGTGGCGGTGATCTCGTCGAGGGCGGCGGCGGTCTCTTCCAGGCTGGCGGCCTGTTGCTCGGTGCGGCGCGACAGGTCGTCGGCGGCCCGGGCGATCTCATCGGAGCCGGCGCTGACGCCCTCGGTGGTGACCGAAATGCTCTTCATCGCATCCTGCAGGCGACCGGCGGCGGCGTTGAAGTCGGTCTTCAGCTGGGCGGCCTTGGGCGCGAACGCGACGACGATCCGGTGGGTCAGATCGCCGTTGGCGAGGCGGTCGAGGGCCTCGCCCAGAGCGCCGATGGCGACGGCGTCGGCCTGGGCGTCGGCGGCCTTGTCGGCCTCGCGCTCGGCGCGCTCGCGTTCGGTCTGGGAGCGCTGGCCGGCAGAGTCGCTTTCCAGCCGCTCCTTGGCGATGGCGGCTTCCTTGAAGTGGGTGACGGCGGCGGCCATCTCGCCGATCTCGTCCTTGCGGCCGGCGGCCGGCACTTCGATGGTGTTATCGCCCGAGGCCAGGCGGCGCATGGCGGCGGTCATGGCGGCGACGGGGGTGGCGATGCCGCCCGACAGTATCAGCCCGCCGACAACCGCGATGGCCGCAGTGATCAGGATGCCGATGGCGAGCGTCAGGGTTAAGGCGGCGGACGCCTTCTTCTGGGCGGCGGCCTCGACGGCTATGACGCCCTCGAAATTCTTGACGATGGCGTCGATGGAGTCTTCGACCGGCGCGACGGCCTTGTCGGCGACGCCCTCATTGCGCACCAGCTCGACGGCCTGTTGGCGGGTGGCGGGATCGGCGCCCAGGGTCTTGCCCGGCTCGATGGCCTGCTGGCGGAAGTTGGCGTAGGCGGCCTCGACGGTGGCGATACGGGCCAGATCGTCCTTGTCGCCCTTGGCCAGGGTCTTCAACGTTTCCAGAGCGGCGAGGAACTTGGGCTTGTGAGCCTCTTCCAGGCGCTTGACGTAGTAGTTGTCGCCCGACAGCAGGAAGCCGCGCAGCGAGTTCTCCTGACGGGTCAGGCGGAAAGCGGCGATATCGGCGGCGCGCAGCGACTCGTAGGCGCGCTCGGTGCGCCCCACGGAATGCTCGAAGCTCAGCTTGTTGGCGTACAGCGCCCCACCCATGAGCATGATCGTGGCCAGCATGACGGCAAAGACAGCCACCAGCTTGTGGGGAATTTTCAGATCGCCGAACGACACAGCCGCCCTCCAGGGTTCAGTGGCGGCGCTACAAAACCTTAAATAGCACAGACATTTAAATCTGCGCCTCAAGGCTGTACGCCAACCCTAGCTCTGGCGTGAAATCGGTTTCCGCTGCGTTAACCATGACGTGACGGAATGTCGCGGTTGCACCTTTTCCGGCCCATTTCCAACTAGAGCCCTTTCCGACCTGATGGCTTCATCAGGGTCGGGCGAAAAGGGCTCTAAATCAGAAGTTTAGAGCATTTTTCGATCCGATAACCGTTTCACACTTATCGGAAAATGCTCTAGTGAGCCTCATCCCAGTTGAGCGCAGCCCGGGCCTCCACCGTGAGCGGCACTGAAATGGCGACCGCCGGCTCGGCGGCGCCCTCCATCACCTGGCGAGCAACGGCGCAGGTGGCCTCGGCCTCGGCTTCGGGCGCTTCGAAGACCAGCTCATCGTGCACCTGCAGCAAGACCTTGGCCGACAGCCCGGCCACGACCAGAGCGCCCGGCATGCGGATCATCGCCCGGCGCATGACGTCGGCCGCCGCGCCCTGGATCGGAGCATTGATCGCCGCCCGTTCGGAAAACTGCCGCTGAGCCGCCGACTTGGCGTGGATGTCGGGAATGTTGATCTTTCGGCCGAAGATCGTCGTCACATAGCCGTGTTCGCGGACGAAGGCCTTTGTCTCGTCCATATAGGCCTGGATGCCGGGGAAGCGCTCGAAATAGGTCTTGATATAGGCCCCCGCCTCGCCCTGACCGATGCCCAGCTGGTTGGCGAGGCCAAAGGCCGAGATGCCGTAGACGATGCCGAAATTGATCGCCTTGGCGCGGCGGCGCACGTCCGACGGCATGCCCTCGATCGGCACGCCGAACATTTCCGAGGCCGTCATGGCGTGGATGTCGAGGCCCTCCTGGAAGGCGTTCTTCAACTGCGGGATATCGCCGATATGGGCCAGCAGGCGCAATTCGATCTGGCTGTAGTCGGCGCTGATCAGCACCTTGCCCGGCGCGGCGATGAAGGCCTTGCGGATCTTGCGGCCTTCCTCGGTGCGGATCGGGATATTTTGCAGGTTCGGATCCGATGAGGACAGGCGCCCGGTCGTGGTCGCCGCCAGGGCGTAAGAGGTGTGGATGCGGTTGCCACTGCCCGGCGCGATGGCCGCGATCAGGTTGTCGGTATAGGTGCCCTTCAGCTTGGACAGCTGGCGCCAGTCCAGCAGCACCCGCGGCAGCTCGTGCTCCAGAGCCAGCGACTCCAGCACGTCGCTGTCGGTCGACCACTGGCCGGTGGCGGTCTTCTTGCCGCCCTTCAGGGCCATTTCGCCAAACAGCACGTCGCCGATCTGCTTGGGGCTGCCCAGGTTGAACGGCCGGCCGACCAGGGCCTGCGCCTTGGCCTCGAACTGGGCCATGCGCATCGAGAACTCGTTGGATAGCCGGCGCAGGGTGTCGGGGTCGACCCGGATGCCCTCGTTTTCCATGGCCGCCAGCACCGGCGGCAACGGACGTTCGAGCGTTTCATAGACGGTCAGCAGGCCCTCGCGCGCCAGGCGGGGCTTGAGGACATTATAAAGCCGCAGGGTGACGTCGGCGTCCTCGGCGGCATAGGCCGTGGCTTCGGCCAGTCCCACATGCTTGAAGCTGATCTGGGCCTTGCCCGCGCCCGCCACCTGCTTGAACGGGATCGGCTTGTGGCCCAGATGCAGCTCCGACAGCTCGTCCATGCCGTGGCCATGCAGACCGGCCTCCAGCACATAGCTGATCAGCATGGTGTCTTCGATGGGCCACACGTCGATGCCGTGGCGCGCCAGGACCGCGATGTCGTACTTGGCGTTCTGCGCGATCTTCAGCACAGCCGGGTCTTCCAGCAGCGGCTTCAGGGCAGCCATCGCCTCGTCGAGCGGGATCTGCACCAGGTCGGCGGCCGCCTCCAGGGCCAGGCCGTCCTTCTCGCAGTGGCCGACCGGGATATAGCAGGCCTCGCCGGGATTGATCGCCAGCGACACGCCGCACAGACCGGCGGTGGCCGAGGACAGGGCGTCCGTCTCGGTGTCGAACGCCACGATCCCCTTGGCCGTCGCCCTGGCGATCCAGGCTTGCAAGGTCTCCAGATCCTGGATGCGCACATAGGACGCGTGGTCGATGGTGGCCGGCTCGGCGACGGTAGCTGCCGCCGCGCGGGCGGCGGCGCTGGCATAGGAGACGCTGGCGACCGGCGCGCGGGGCGCAGGACCCGCTCCTCTTTCCCCAGCAGGACGGTCGAGACTACGCGGCGCCGCCGAAGCGTTGCCGTCGCCCACGCGGCGGGCCAGGGAGCGGAATTCCATCAGCTCCAGGAAGTCCTGCAGGACCGCCTTGTCCGGCTCGCGCACGGTCAGGTCGTCGATCGGTTCCGGCAGCGGTGTGTCGCAGTCCAGCTTCACCAGGGCCCGCGACAGGCGGATCTGGTCGGCATATTCGATCAGGGTCTCGCGGCGCTTGGGCTGCTTGATCTCGCCGGCCCGCTCCAGCAGCGTGTCCAGGTCGCCATATTCATTGATCAGCTGGGCGGCGGTCTTGATGCCGATGCCCGGTGCGCCCGGCACATTGTCGACGCTGTCGCCGCACAGGGCCTGAACGTCGACCACCTTTTCCGGATAGACGCCGAACTTCTCGAACACCTGCTCGCGGTCGATGCGCAGGCCCTTCATCGGGTCGAACATTGAGACGCCGTCGCCGACCAGTTGCATCAGGTCCTTGTCGGACGACACGATCACGGTCTCGCCGCCCAGCTCGCGCACCCGGCAGGCATAGGCGGCGATCAGGTCGTCGGCCTCGTAGCCCGGTAGTTCGATGGCGGGCACGCCAAAGGCGAGGGTCGCCTCGCGCACCAGCGGAAACTGCGGGATCAGGTCCTCGGGGGCCGGGGGACGGTGGGCCTTGTACTTGTCATAGAGATCGTTGCGGAAGGTCTTTTCCGAGTGGTCCCAGATCACCGCCAGATGGGTGGGGGCGTCGCCCTGCATGTCGCGCAGCAGCTTCCACAGCATGTTGCAGAAACCCTGCACCGCCCCGACCGGCAGGCCGTCGCTCTTGCGCGTCAGGGGCGGCAGGGCGTGATAGGCGCGGAACAGATAGGCCGAGCCATCCACGAGGAAGAGCCGGATGGCGGGCCCGTCTTGAGTCAGCGAGCCCTGGGTGAGGGTGGAGACGGGAGCGGAATCGGCGGAATCGGCGGGCGCGGCGGTGTCGGTCATGGCCGGAACATAGGCTGGCGGCCGGGCGGCGGGAAGGCTTGGCGAGGGCGCACAACTCAGCCTCCTTCCATCACGGAATCGGTTCAGCTTGCGGGGATGCTGAACTGCCGCAACGTTCTCCCTCGGCGTCTTCGCCACTTCCTCGCGCTCGCGCAGTTGATCATGGCGCTGGGCGGTGCTGCTCTCGTCACAGGCGCAGCCGCGCCAGCAGGAAACCCGAACCCTGTTCCTCCTCTAGCGAAGGTCGGGGAAACAGAACCAGAGCGAGCGTCTCCCCTAGCGGCGCATGATGTTGCGACGCTTGCAGCGACAGTAGACGCAAACCGGATCGCGAAGGCCGGGGTCGCAGCCCAGGTTGAAGCTACGCGTTCGCAGAGCATGCTCGACATCGGGGCGCTAATCCTATCGTTGCTGACAACTCTAGCGGCCGTCGCGGCAGCGACTTTTGCGGCGCTCGCTTGGCGAGAAAACAAACGCAGCGCTAACGTCGCCGAACGTATGCTGACAGGTTACGAACGGCCTTTTCTACTGCTCGAAGTGGTGCAGAGCGGCATTGTCATCGACGGAAGCTCCATCGCCTTTGGCGTGACCAAGTACCAGTTCCGCAATCTCGGTCGTGTGCCAGCCCTGCTTATCCGGCGCCACTTTGAGCTTGAGAGCGGCGATGTAATGCCGGAGCCCATCGACCCACAGAAAGAAGCCGGACAAGCGGTCGTTCACGGCATAGCAGTCGGTGCCAATGCCACCTCTGACCAGATTGACGTGGGAAGCGCACAGCCCCTCGTGTCTGCTTTCAAGCGGTTCCGTCAGAGCGGCCACCGGACAAAGATGGGACGCCCTTCGGTATATTTTCACGGCTTCGTGGAATATCGAGACTTGGCTGGGCGTGTCTGGATCACCGGCTTTTGCTTCGCCCATTCTGATAATGAGATCGGTTTCCAGCTGCTCAGCCTAGCCGAGCGAGACGGTCCAGATCCTTACAACTACGACCGCCAGGTTGGCTAAAGCGCTGGAGCGCTCGCCGCCTCATGCCCGACAAGTGGACGCCCCGCGTCCCGCTCATCCTTGAATCTCCTGGAGGTTGCAGCGTGCTGTCTGGAAAGGTCTGTCAAGGACGGCCCTCTGGGCCGCCGCGGCGCGGCCGGTCGCCGACCGGTGTTAGCGGAGTGACCTTTCCAGACCAGCGATCGTCTCGCCGTGAGATTTAAGGATGGCTCCCTTCGGCGAGAAGGTGTCTTCGACAACTAACAAAGCTTTGTCATCCCGGCCGCAGCGAAGCGGAGAGCCGGGACCGCCGGAAGCGCGGCGTTCAGGCGTCGGTCCCGGATCTTCGCGCTTCGCGCTCGTCCGGGATGACAACCGCTTTTGGTCTTGTGCGGTAGCATGGGCTTCAGTGAGGATTTCGCGCTCTATCCTCTGCAGAGAGCGAATCGAAGTCAGTAAAATCAATGTCTTGGAGATTTCTCGCCCTTCTGTATCCCCCGCTCCGAAACCTGATGGATACTTCTCCCTGTCCCCGTCGCAGGGGGAGGGCGCTTGGTACCGGCCTGATGCGGCGACGGGTGATGAAGCTGAGCGGGGCCGCGACGCCCTGGAAGGCGGGTCGAGGTGTGCGGGCTGTCTCAGAAGGACGGACCGGATGCTGAGTGGCTTGTCGGCCGAGCGAGCGCGGGTTGAAGAGGGCGGGGGTCAGAAGCCGCCTATCGCACATCGTCGGCGTCGAGACGGATAGCCGATCGACGAGATGCGCGCCCGTCCGGGGGTTAATTGGGAATCAGAGCTGAAACTCACGCTCGTGTGCCCCGATCCTCACGGTCAAGAACAGCTTGGCGAAGCGGACAGGTCGAACCGAAACGCACAAAACACATCACGGTCATCCGGGTTCGCCCCGGCCGCTTCGCGCCTCCCCGACTAGCTCAGCGAGTGATCGCGTGAGATCGCGAGCCTGTATCCGCCAAAGATCCTCTCCCCGTGGGAGCGGTGTCGGCGCAGCCGACGGAGAGGGGCTGCCATGAACAGAAGAGACTTCCCCCTCCGGCGCTTCGCGCCACCTCCCCCGACAGGGGGAGGATCTTTCTAAGGCAAGGGCCGAGACTTCCGATGTTCATCAATGGCGACGAACGTGAACACGCCCTCGGTGACCTTGTTGGCCTGCTCGCCGTCGCGACTGCGGCGCCAGGCCTCGACCCCGACCTTCAGGGAGGTGCGGCCCGTATGGACGACCTTGGCGAACAGGCTGACCTCGTCGCCGACGAACACCGGGCTGATGAAGGTCATGCCGTCGATGGCGATGGTCGCGCAGCGGCCGGCGGCGAGGTGGAAGGCGATCGAGGCGGCCGCGAGATCCATCTGCGACAGCAGCCAGCCGCCGAAGATGTCGCCCTCGGGATTGGTGTCGGACGGCATGGCGATGGCGCGGAGCACAGGGGCTTCGCGCGGCCATTGCGCCGCCGCCCAAGCCTCGACCAGGGTTTCGGCGCGGCGCGAGGGAGGAATGGCGCCTTGCACGATCCTAGAGCCCTTTCCGACCTGATGGCTTCATCAAGGGCAGGCGAAAAGGGCTCTAAATCAAAAGTTTAGAGCATTTTTCGATCCGATAACCGTTTCACACTTATCGGAAAATGCTCTAGTGGCCGCCGGCGCCTTCGTAGACGCCGAGCGCGAGTTGCTCGTCCTCGTCATGGCCGGCCACCGTGGTCGCCACGAAGCGGCGGTCGCAATAGGAGCAGTCGACGAAACCGGCTGCGCCCATTTCCAGCCAGACGCGCGGATGGCCCAGGGCGCCGCCGACGCCCTCGCAGGCGATGCGGTGCGAGCGGACCATGACGGTCTCCGGCGCAGGGCCGGGATGGGCCAGGGTGTCCATGGCGGTCGGAACCGTCGCGGGCTCCGTCGTCGCCGATCCGGGCAGGGCGTCGAGAGCGGAGGTGGACTTGGCCTTGCGCGCCATGTTCGAAAAATCCCTGAAGTCTGGACGCGGCCTTGGCGTGGCGGCGATGCAGGCATACCTATGCGACCTGTCGCGCCGTCGTCAATTCAAGCCGCGCGCCTTCCTTGCCCTAACGTCCCGTACGGGACCGACCTGGGGCCTATCGTCCCTTCCGGGACCTGTCTGGACGTTCCATGGACCTTCCCGCCTACGCCATCGAAGCCGAAGGCCTGTTCAAGACCTACGCCGCCACCAAGACCTCGCCGGAAAAGCGCGCCCTCAACGGCATCGACCTGAAGGTGCCGCGCGGCTCGATCTTTGGCCTGCTGGGACCCAACGGGGCCGGCAAGTCGACCTTCATCAACATCCTGGCCGGGCTGACGCGCAAGACCAGCGGCACGGTGCGGATATGGGATCGCGACATCGACCAGCGGCCGCGCGACGCCCGCGCCGCCATCGGGGTGGTGCCGCAGGAACTGGCCACCGACGTCTTCTTCACCCCGCGCGAATCGCTGGACGTCCAGGCCGGCATGTACGGCGTGCCCAAGAGCGAGCGCCGCACCGACGAACTGCTCAATGCGCTTGGTCTTTCCGACAAGGCCAACGCCTATGTCCGCCAGCTGTCGGGCGGCATGAAGCGCCGCCTGATGGTGGCCAAGGCCATGGTCCACCAGCCGCCGGTGCTGATCCTCGACGAGCCGACCGCCGGCGTCGATGTCGAGCTGCGCCGCCAGTTGTGGAGCTATGTGAAGGGCCTCAATGATCTGGGCGTCACCATCGTCCTGACCACTCACTATCTGGAGGAAGCCCAGGAGCTGTGCGACCAGATCGCCATCGTCAATCGCGGCGAGGTGGTGGCCTGCGAACCGACTTCGGTGCTGCTGCGCCGCATGGACAGCCGCAACGTCGTGGTCACGCCGGAAGAGCCGGTGACGGTAGCGCCGGTTTTGGCCGGCTTCGAGACCAAGATCCGGGCCGGCGGCGCGTTCGCGGTCTCGTATCGCACTGGCCAGTCCAGCGTGGAACAGGTGCTGGCGGCCGTCCGCGCCACTGGCCTGCACATCAAGGACATCGCCACCGAAGACCCGGATCTGGAGGACGTGTTCGTATCCCTGACCTATGGCGACCCGAACGCGGCCGATCCGACCAAGGACTGACGCTCGACTCTTGCGTTCTGGAAGCCTTTGGACAAACTCCACCGGTAAAGTCGGGGGTGAGTTGATGAGTTTTCTAGCCAAGTCTTTCTTGGAAAGGCAGTTCGGGCTGCAGGCCCAGGGCACAAACCTGCGCACCGAGGCGCTGGCCGGGTTCACCACCTTCCTGACCATGGCCTATATCGTCATCGTCAATCCGGCGATCCTGGGCCAGGCCGGCATGCCGGTCGCCGCCGTGGCCGCCGCCACCTGCATCTCGGCCGGCATCGGCTGCATCCTGATGGGGCTGATCGCCAACTATCCCATCGCCCTGGCCCCCGGCATGGGGCTGAACGCCTATTTCACCTACACGGTCGTGATTGGCATGGGCGTGCCGTGGCAGACGGCCCTGGGCTGCGTCTTCCTGTCTGGTGTCGCCTTCCTGATCCTCACCGTGGCCGGCATTCGCCAGTTGATCGTCGGCGCCATTCCCCGGCCGCTGTTCTCCGCGATCGCAGCGGGCATCGGCCTGTTCATCGCCTTCATCGGCCTGAAGGAGGCCGGGATAATCGTCGCCCATCCGGCCACGACCGTGGCGCTGGGCGACCTGACCAAGCCCCCCGCCATACTGGCCCTGACCGGCCTGCTGATCATCGGCGCCCTGATGGCCTGGCGCGTTAAGGGCGCGATCCTGATCGGCATCCTGATCGTCGCCGCCGTCGGCTGGTTCATGGGCCTGTCGAAGGTCGCGCCCGGCGGCTACTCGTTCGCCGAGCTGTCGGCCACCGCCTTCCAGCTCGACATTCCCGGCGCCCTGCACCTGAACGGCGCGATGGGGATGGCCCTGGCCGAGATCATCTTCGTCTTCCTGTTCGTCGACCTGTTCGATAATGTCGGCACCCTGGTCGCCGTCACCAAGAAGGCCGGCCTGGTCGAGCCTGACGGCACGATCCCCCGCCTCAACCGCATCCTGACCGCCGACTCGGTGGCGACCATCGCTGGCTCGCTGGCGGGCACCAGCACGGTCGTCAGCTATATCGAGAGCGCCTCGGGCGTACAGGCCGGAGGTCGCACGGGCCTGACGGCGGTGATCGTTGGTCTGCTGTTCCTGGCCACCCTGTTCTTCGCGCCCCTGGTCCAGGCCATTCCGGTAGCGGCCACGGCGCCGGCCCTGATCCTGGTCGGCGCCATGATGATGGGCTCACTGGCCGAGGTGGAATGGGACGATCCCGGCGTCGCGATCCCGGCCTTCCTGACCCTGGTCATCATCCCGCTGACCTTCTCGATCGCCAACGGCCTGGCGTTCGGCATCACCAGCTATGCGGCGCTGAAGCTGGTGCGCGGCCAAGCGCGGCCAAGCGACTGGCTGCTGTACGTGCTGGCCGCTCTGTTCATCGTCCGCCTCATTTATATGGGGGGCGAATAACCCCGTTTGCGCCGGCCCGGCCTTTCGGCTAAGAGGCCATTCCCCGCAAGGCGGATGCACCCGTAGCTCAGCTGGATAGAGTGTCGCCCTCCGAAGGCGAAGGTCACAGGTTCGAATCCTGTCGGGTGCGCCAAGCCTCATAAGGGTTTGGTGGAAACTGACGGACCTAGTCCGTTCTCGCTGTCCGCAGAATGTCCGCGCAACCTGTTCCCTGAGGGTTCTGAGGCGCATCGCGCTGTGTTGCGCAAAGCGCCAACCGGCGAATTGTTGCCCCTTCACGCCCTGTTCGCATCCGGTCGCGCCTTGCGGCTCATGGGCAAGCTGGCCCAGGTGGACGCGATGCTCCTGGTCGCTTGCGAGATCGAGGCCGAACTCTCGCTCAGAGGTGTTCCCGTCGCGGCGGGCGCGGCAGTCGCCGGCCTGCTTGGGCGGTCCGCATGACGGCGGCGTTGGAAGGGGGGTCTGTAGCACCCCCCATGTTGGCCAATCCTGTCCATCGCAGCTGGATTTGAGCGAGTCGGGCGGTTTCGACACCGTCCGACTGCGCATTCCGTGGCACGAGCTTCCGATGCCGCTTGGCGCAATGTTCGTCGGCGTCAGCGCGGATGGGGAGGTCAGCGACAGGGTTGTTGGTCGGTTCTCCCGTCTACGGCTTGAAAGCTGGCGTGGAGGCTGGGCGATAAAACCCAAAAGGGCCGAGGATGGTCAGTGGGTCATTCTGGAGGGTTCTCCGGCCAAAGCAGCGACCGGCCAAAATCTGTACCTTCCGCAATGGGAGGGATTGCTCGGGGGTGTGTGGGCTGGGTTGGAGCCGTTCCTCCGCGAATTGTGGTGCCGGCTAGAGGCTCGGGTCCCTGCGGAGCAATTTGAACGGCTCCTACACGACGCCTTGTCGAAAGCCGTTTTGCAGAGACTTGATCTCACCACTCACGTTCCGACACTGGGGCAAGAGGAGGCGATAGCGCTCCTACGACACGTCGATCAAGCGCGCGGCGGCATCTACTGCAACCGGACGGTCAGGCGGTGGAATCGTGATGGTGAGACCTCGTTGTCGTGTGGCCCGGGCCGGAGATGGGGCGCGGTGCTATACTGTAAGCAAAACGAGATGGTCGTTGTGGGCCACTGCCCCCGGCTTTAGGCAGTTCCGGCGCTGCACGACGAAGCTGAAGGTCTGGTCCGCTTTGAGTATCGGCATCGGAGCGAGATGATGACGCTGGAGGAGCGCGAAATTACGTTCTGGACAGGTGCTCGTATTGTCGAGCAGCGTGCAAAGGACTTCAGCCTCATACATTGGCCTGCGTTACCGCCTGGCTCAACGCCGAGATATCGACGGCATCGAATAGGTCATGATTGTTTCGTGTCGAAAGTTGTTGAGAGACTTGAGCGGCTAGCCAACGATCTCGGCTATCTGCGCTTTTCTGATCTACCCAATATGATCGCCAATTCATTATTCGTAGATTTTCGCGATATTTACGCTGAACAGAGAATAGTATATAGTCTCGAGGATGTCGTCGATTATGAAGATGGAGCGGGAACGATGGGTGTTCTTGAACGACAACGTGATCGAGAAGTACTGGCAATGTGGGAAGCTGGCGTTGATGTGTGGGCCGGCATCCGCGAACTGCTAGGCGTATAGTCAACAACATTCTCAAGGCCACAGGCGTATATATCCGCGCCCGAAAGGCCGGTGAGGGTGTTCACTTCGAAGATTCAATCGCTATTAGCGGTTGGAAGCCAGCGCGCAGCTGGCAAGAACTTCTGGTCGCATGATGGGGAAGATAACCCGCAATCTCCTCATCATGTTCGCGATCTCTTTCGCATGTTCGTCTCTGTCGTTCGCCCTCGGGGAGCTAGACCTGGCGCTGACCGGGATGAAGGATGTCGGGCAGCGCGGCGCTGGAAGTGCTCGCGGTCGCATTCATCTGGCGCGCTGGCCGTGATCGATACCGTCGTTGGAAGATCGATCGTGTTGTATAAATTTATCGTTCGCGTCAGATACAGAGAATTCTGCAGGAACGCAGATCTCTTTCTAGCAATAGCTAGTCAAAGAGACTTGATCGTAATGAGCTACCCCGCGATCCGATATCGTTATCATATCAATGGGAAGGTACAAGAAACTCATTCGTCATTCAGATTCTTTTTAAAGGTGATTGTTAGGTCTACAAAGCCAGAGATTTTGAACGCTCTCATGCCCTTACCGCCTTAGCGCCCTCGCATGGAAGGGATTGCGGTACTTCAGAGCTTCGGGACTATCGTCATCCTGCGGCGCCTGTCCTCCTCAATCCGGGCTTGCTCAAGCGGCTCGATCCACGCCGCTTTCCACGCCGCTTCTCTCCGAGCCGACGAAATGACCGCCACAGGATCGACCAGGAGCATCCGCGCCGTCACCACGCCTGGCTCGGCACCCGACAGCGTCATAGGACGATCGAGACTTTTTCTAACTCGTAGGTCGCGCCCGCATGCCTGGCTGATGGGTAGGCCCTCGGCACCGTATACGTTAAGCAGCGGATCGACGCGCCACGACGCACCTAGCGGTATCTCTTTGAATTTAAGATGGCTTCCCATTTCTCGATTCATTGGCACTGGGAGTTCCTCGCACTTGATGACTGTTTTCGAGGGTCTCTTTCCACCGCGATCTGCGTCGGAATGGTACGCTCCTACGGTCGTTTCGCTACTCGGCCAGACAAAGCCGCGGCCCACCTTGTTCGTCAGGTCGAGCAAAAACCGCACCCCCGTGGGGCGTTCTTCCGCCTTGCCGTACGCGATCTCTCTCCAAACGGACATGGCGCGGGGAGGGCCAGGCGGACCGGAAAAATAGACTTCGATGAAATCGTGATCATCCAAGTACGTCTCGGGAGTGCCTAAAAACGCGCTGACTCGCCGTGTGAAACGCCTGTCAGGCAACGCCGGATATGAGTGCTCATATACGTCCGACTTGTAGCCGGCCGCGTGGAGCGCGGCCCGAACCTCTTCCGGACTCTGGCCTAGCCGAATGCCACGTATGTCAAAAGCGACCAAATCCGCCGCCGGAGGGTCGGCCGAGGCCGCAGGGGATGCCAACAGGGCCGCCACAAGGCCAACGACCTTCGCAATCTCTCTCATCCCACCACCTATAGTAGCGCTTGAGCATACAAGCCTAGCGCTTCTGGTTATGCAAGTGGTGAAGCGCGCCCGCCTTGGTTGGGCGGGCTCTCGCGGCTGGCTCGGCAGCTTCGTCGTGATCTTCGCCGCAGCCAACATAGCAGATTCCGGTGGGGAAGATGCCACCCCTTGGGCGTTTGTCTCTCAAACCAAAACCAACGGTTTTGGAGCGGAAACGCTCCATTGGGATCGAAACTGATCAATTTCGACCGAAAGTACTTTGGAGGCACGCATTGTCATTCTATCTCAGTTTTGTAACTATATATTTGCGAATCCAAATCATAATTCATTATAATCAAAATTATGGAAAACAACGGAAAGGAATCGAAGTTGCACAAGTCTCTAATGTGGAAGTTACTTTAGTCGGTCAGATTGCATATACGCGTGAAGCGCCGTCGCGTGATCCGCGCTGGCCACCCCGCGTTTACTCGGATGTGGTCGTTCCGGCGGCGGACGGGTCGCCGTACCCAACCACCTTCCAGGTGACGAGCAGTAAGATCCTGGGCGAGCGCGGCTCGGTCGTGAACATTCGATGCAAGCTCGTCAGCAAACAATTTCGCCGCACCGTCCAGACCGCCAATGGCCCTCGGGACATGCCCGACCTTCGGCTGTCGTTGCTGGCGATCGAAGAGTGATGCACGATGACGGAGATCGATCCGCAGCTTGTCGGGCGGTTCTTCTTCACTGGGCTCACCTCGCCCGTCATGTTCTTCGTTATCGGAAGCATATGTCGGATCATCCTTCCATTTTGAAAGAGGAATCAAAATGACTCATCTTGTATCTATTGGAAGGCGGCCTTGCGCGATGCCGAAGAGGCCGTCGATCGAGCACAGGCTACTATGTCGGCTCTCCGGACGCAGACGGCGCTAGATGTTTGGTCCCGGACTTTGATGGGTTGGATCGACGTTGAATCTGTCGGGCTCTTTTGTCCAGATTTTGCAGATGTATTCGTATGGGGTCAGGCCGTTGAGGGTCTTCAGACGGCGCGCGAAATTGTAGGCGTCGATGAAGTCGCCGAGGTGGCGGCGGAGATGATCGTGGGTCTCGTAGTGGAACCGCTTGACCGTTGCTTCCTTGATGGTCCG